>JBEKWP010000013.1:0-46117 GCA_049512915.1 Candidatus Sulfotelmatobacter sp. | reverse complement strand
CAGGCTGAAAATGTCGCTGCGCGCATCGGCTTCTTTGCCTTCGACTTGCTCGGGCGCCATGTACTGGAATGTGCCGACGATCGTGCCCTGCTGGGTCAGCGGAGTCGCGTGCGAACTCGTCATCGCCGCGGTCAGTTCAGCCGACACCGGTTTCACGGTGGTGATTTCCTTCGCCAATCCGAAGTCCATCAGCCTCGCGCCTGTCTTGGTGAGCATTACGTTGCCGGGCTTCAGATCCCGATGGACCACACCCTGGCGGTGAGCGGCGTCCAGGCCTTCTGCAATCTCCGCGCCGTAACGCAGCACCTGATCGAGAGGCATCGGACCGCGTCGCAGACGGTCGGCGAGCGTCTCGCCCTCGAGCAACTCCATGACGAGATAACGCACACCATCCTGCTCGCCGACATCGTGCAGATGACAGATATTGGGATGGTTGAGAGAAGAGATCGTCCGCGCCTCGCGCTCGAATCGCTCTCCGGCTTCCGGCCGGTCCGATAGATGAGCAGGCAAAACTTTGACTGCCACGCTGCGCTCCAGCCGTGTATCGCGCGCGCGGTACACCTCGCCCATGCCGCCTGCGCCCAGCGGTGACTGGATCTCATACGGGCCGAGCTTTTTCCCGAGAGCGAGGGCCATGAGTGCATGCGATTATAGCGCGGACGCCGCTTGCAAAGTGCGTTTGGGTCGCTAGGCTCAGGCAGACAAGGATGCCTTTTGCGGAAAAGTAAAATCCGAGGGCGTCAAAGAAGCCAAGGACGTCTATTAGGACTCATCTCATCTCGTCTCACCCGCCAAAGGCCGAGAGCGCGCTATTGCGGTCGTCGGTCTTTCACTACCTGTGCACTACCTGTGCCGTTTCGTCTCTTTTTCGTCAAATGGATTAGCGTCGCGAGGCAGTCTCTTTGCCGAGGCCTCGGATCCGGGTGGTTCACGGAACGGTTCCACAGCAATACGCTGGTAACACACTTCCAGCACGGTCAGGTATTCTGTGCCGCCCGGCAATTGAAGGACTACGCTGTCACCCGCTGCCGACTTCATCAACGCGCGCCCCAAAGGTGACACCCAACTGATGTGGTTGCGGTTGAGATCGACCTCGTCGGTGCCCACGATGCTCACCACTTGCGATACTCCCGCGGCATTGGCATAGCGCACGGTGGCTCCGAAATATGCCCTCGTCGCCGCCTGCCCCGCTCTCGGAGCTTCCGGGTCCACCACTTCCGCGGCTTCGATTCGCTTGGTGAGAAAGCGAATCCGCCCATCGATCTGCCGCAGCCGCCGCTTGCCATATTGATAGTCGGCGTTTTCACTGCGATCGCCGTTGCCGGCAGCCCACGCGACCACCTCCGTTACGGCCGGGCGTTCCCTGGTGAGCAGAAACCGGTGCTCATCTTTGAGGCGCTCAAGCCCGCTCCGGGTTATGTAGTTCTTGCCCGGCGTCGCGGGCTCGCTGGAACGATTGCTGAAAGACATCACCGCACCGACCTCGCATGCACGCTCGCGCACGCGTGTTCTCCGCACGGCTCTCTTTTGGTCATGCAGGTGTCATTCGCGGGTTCCTGGGTGCCATGGTACGACATCCTTCCGTTCTTCCTTTGAGCAGGGCTCACCAAAATATGGGAACTCGGCATGGATCCAATTGCGATCTGGGGCACGCCACTCTGCACCGCGCGTCAGGATTACCGTCGTCAAATCTATGATGCCGCTTTAAACAACTTCGCCAGACTATCGATGTCCGCGGCACTCGCGTCGCCGATGACGAAGTAGCGAAGCCCGCCCTGACTCCATGTTTCCATGTTGAACGGTTGTTTCTTTGAAACCGGATTTTCGTCCAACCTGGCCGGCAGCGACCGTTCCTGGAACACGAACACGGAAATATGGTGCTTTCGCACATCGTAAATGAGGTGCGCGCCCGGCGTTTGATCAAGATACGTCATGCGGCCGCCCAGCAACGTGAACTCGGAGTTCTGGAGTTCCGGCAAATTGAACGCGAAGGGGATTTTTCCCTGGAACCAGGGTTTTACCGTGTGCCGATCGGTTGAAATCACATCCACAGGAGATGAGCTGGCGAGCGTTGCCACGTGCAAGTCTGCGATCTCGCTAAGAACTTGATCTCTGCCCGATCGAGTTCCCAGATAGGCTGAAGTCAACGTCCCGGCGACGAGAATGACGGCTGCGGCAGCGGCTAACGTCCATCCCAGAACAAAACTTCGCCGGGGTTTTGCAGTAATTTTCTGCTGCATCCGCTTCCTGAACTCAGCGCTGGGGCTGTAGCGTCTCCCAGCGGCTTGAATCGCGCGCTTCATCTGCACGCGCGCAAGGGCATCCGCCGAGCAAGAGGAGCAGCTGTGCACATGAGCGTCGAAGGCGCGCATTTCCTCCTCAGGAATCTCACCGTCAAGGTAAGTGTCAAGTTTCACTTTCCAAGACTCACAAACCATAGGTCACCATTTTAGTTCGTCCTATTCGCAAACTGTTCCTGGAGGCTGCCGCGGAGCGCTTTTCTGGCGCGGGATAAACGCGACATCACCGTACCCATCGGGATGGCGAGAGTGGCAGAGATTTCCTGGTAGGACATCTCTTCGACTTCACACAGCAGCAGGATCTCACGATAAGGGACTGGCAGTTCCTCCAAGGCATGCTGCACGAGCTGGCTATCAGAACGCTGCAGCAGGATGCTCTCTGGGGTTTCTTTGTCCGTGGGCAAAGCTTGCTCTTGGCTGTCAAGATCGAGCGGCACGGTAGCAGTTGCCTTCAGTCCGGTGCGGGAGGTCAGAAACGCATTCCGCAGAATCTTGTAGATCCAGGCGCGAAAATTCGTTCCCGGCTGGAACGAGGAAAACCCCTTGAGTGCTTTGGCGTAAGTCTCTTGCACAAGATCCTCGGCCTCTTGCCGGTCGTGCGTCAGCCAGCAGGCAAAGTTATAGAGCCGCTCGAAGTGAGGCATGGCTAGCTGCTCGAACGACTCCGATGGCAGGCTCTCTTCCGACATGCCCATAAGGGTAAACCAGCAGACCGGCGTTTTATTCCCGTACCCCACAAAAAATACCCCGGAATGAAAACCGGATAACGCCGGTTCCGCACCGTGAGTTCCGCACCGTGAGTTCCGCACCGTGAGCGCATATTCCCAGAGAGCGTCTCCCGCATCGATCGCTTCTCTTGGAGTAGTCTGTACGGTGCACAAATCGTTAGCTCTGGTTGAGGCCCGCGGAAACGTTCATGACTATTCTGGAGTTTAGCCTGCTTGTCTGTGCGGGCTCATTCGTAGCCGGTTTCTTGGGAGCGCTTACCGGGCTGGGCGGCGGAGTCGTAATTGTTCCCATGCTCACCGTGCTTCTTGGAGTGGACATCCGATATGCAATTGGGGCGTCGTTAGTTTCGGTAATTGCCACTTCCTCGGGGGCGGCAGCAACCTACGTTAAAGAAGGCTTTTCCAATGTCAGGATCGGGATGTTTCTGGAGGTCGCGACCACTGTGGGTGCGTTGGCCGGTGCGACACTGGCCACACACATCTCCACTTCCGCAATCTCCGTTGTATTTGGATTGGTGCTGATGGGCTCGGCATACCTGTCTCGAAAGCCCCGTCCAAAAAATGAGCGAAATATTCCGCCCGACCCGCTGGCCACTAGATTGCGCTTGAATGGAAGCTTTCCCGATGTGGATGGTGTTCGAAACTATAACGTCCAGCGTGTGCCGCTGGGATGGACTCTAATGTTTGGTGCGGGAACGCTGTCGGGATTGCTCGGGATCGGCTCGGGGGCGATGAAGGTTGTCGCCATGGACCAGGCGATGAAGATTCCTTTCAAAGTGTCAACTACTACCAGCAACTTCATGATCGGCGTCACGGCCGCAGCGAGCGCTGGGGTTTATCTGGCTCGCGGATATATTGATCCCGGGCTCGCCATGCCCGTAATGCTGGGTGTCCTTGCCGGATCGTTGTTGGGCACACGGGTTCTCGTCAAAGCGGATACGAAATGGCTGCGCGTCGTCTTCAGCCTAGTGATCGCGCTTCTGGGAATCGAGATGCTCTACCAGGGACTTTCAGGGAGGATTTGATATGGCCGGCGAGCGAAGTTGGACCGATAGACGGATGGACGCGGTTATTGGCAACCTTCTCCGCTATGGAGTCCTGCTTTCTGCGCTCGTTGTTCTGTTTGGTGGGGTTCTCTATCTTGCACGGCATGGGCACTCCCCCACCGATTACCGCGTGTTTCGTGGCGAACCTTCAGAGCTTCGCAACGTCGGGGGTATCGTTCGAGATGCGTTCGAGTTCAGCGGGAGGGGCGTTATCCAGTTGGGACTGCTGCTGCTCATCGCGACGCCGGTGGCACGAGTCGCCTTCTCAATCTTCGGATTCGCAGCGGAGCACGACCGCATGTATGTCGTCGTAGCGTCGATCGTGCTCCTGGTTTTGGCTTACAGCCTTATTGGATCCGCCTGATCTATCTAAACACCCGCTGACCGGGCGTGAACTTGTTCAGAAAAATCGGACGTTTGCACGGTCGTCCACCGGCGATGGTAAACTTGTCGTCCGAAACTTTCGGACGTCGCCAGGATGACACTCCCGATCGATCCCGGTCCAATTAAAGCCTCCGAAGCGGCAGGTAACTCTCCTGCCATCGCGCAGCCAGTAGCTGCGCCGCTTACTCGCGCCGCGATCTTCCTGATCGCGACTCTCAACGCGGGCCCAGAGAATCGTGCCGCCCTGCGCTCTTTCTGCGGAGACCTCGCCGCACTGGTGCGCGCGGTGGAGTTTCGCGACCTGGAAGGAAGCCTTTCCTGCGTCATGGGGTTCGGGTCTAACGTATGGGATCGCATCTTTGGGGCGCCGCGACCGGCAGAGTTGCATCCGTTTCGGGAGATTCGCTCCGAAAAGCGGCATGCAGTCTCCACGCCCGGCGACTTGTTGTTCCACATCCGTGCCAAGCGCATGGATCTTTGTTTCGAGCTTGCAACGCAAATTATGCTGCGGCTCGGGGATGCCGTTTCGCCGGTGGACGAAGTGCAGGGGTTCCGCTACTTCGACGACCGCGATCTCATCGGATTCGTCGACGGAACGGAGAACCCCAGGGGTGCGGCGGTGGTCGAAGCCGTGCTCATCGGCGAGGAGGACGCTGCGTTTGCCGGGGGCAGCTACGTTATCGTGCAAAAATACCTCCATGACCTTGACGGATGGAATGGGCTCTCCACGGAGGCGCAGGAACGCATTATCGGCCGCACCAAGCTGTCCGACATCGAACTGGATGATTCCGTCAAACCAACATCCGCGCACAATGCGCTGACGACGATCGTGGAGAACGGGAAAGAGATCAAGATCCTGCGCGACAACATGCCCTTCGGCCAGCCCTCGCACGGCGAATTTGGCACCTACTTCATCGGTTACAGCCGTTCGCCGCGCACGATCGAGCAAATGCTCGACAACATGTTCATCGGCCGGCCGCCCGGCAACTACGACCGGTTACTCGATTTCAGCCGCGCCGTTACCGGATGCCTGTTCTTCGTTCCGTCGGCAACATTTCTGGATAATGTAAGCGAAGACCAACCCGGTGAAGACCAGCCTGCGGCGGAACTCGCGGCGCCGGCGGCCCCGCCCGAAGCCTCTTCATCCATCTCATCTTCATCCAAATCCAATCGATCGGTGCGCGAGGGTTCGCTCGGCATCGGTTCTCTTAAAGGAGACGCACGACATGAATAACCTCCATCGCGAGCTTGCACCCATTTCTGATGCGGCCTGGGGCCAGATCGAGGAAGAAACATCGCGCACGTTCAAACGCTACCTCGCCGGACGGCGCGTCGTCGACGTGCAGGGGCCGGCTGGCACCGGGCTCTCAGCCGTCGGCACCGGCCACCTGCGCACGATCACGGCCCCGGCGAAAGGCATTCTCGCGAGGCAGCGCGAGGTGAAGGCGATGGTCGAGCTGCGTGTTCCTTTCGAACTGGATCGCCATGCGATCGACGATGTCGAACGGGGCTCGAACGACTCCGACTGGCAACCGGCGAAGGACGCCGCGCGACAGATCGCCTTTGCTGAGGATGGCGCCATATTCGAGGGCTACGCAGCCGCCGGCATTGAGGGCATCCGTCAAGGGACCAGCAATCCGATCAAGACGCTCCCCGCCGACGTGCGCGAGTACCCGGATGCCATTGCCCAAGGCTTGAGCCAACTGCGTCTCGTCGGCGTCAACGGGCCCTACTCCGTGCTGCTCGGCGCTGACGCCTACACTGCCCTCTCCGAGACGAGCGACCACGGATACCCGGTCTTGGAGCACGTCAAGCGGCTCGTCAAGGATGAAATCATCTGGACGCCCGCCATTGCCGGGGCCTTCGTGCTGACCACTCGGGGCGGTGATTTTGACCTGCACATTGGCCAGGATGTCTCCATCGGCTACCTCAGCCATACCGATGCCGCTGTCCGCTTGTATCTGCAGGAGACGCTCACTTTCCTCCTGCTCACCACCGAGGCCGCCGTGGCTCTGGTTCCTCCCGGGAAGGCGAAGAAGTCTTGATGCGGGACTCAGACTTGTCTTCGCACACGACTCGTCAGGACCGAATCGGAGGGGACGGAAGTATGGCAGTTGGCAAAGAGGAAACCATTGCGTTCTCGGAGATTGACAGCGAGCGATTTGGGGTTCGGGTGGCGAGGGCGCAGGTGGAAGGAAAGGATCTCCGGCGGATTATTAATTTCTGTGTCGCGGAACAGATCAGGCTGCTGATCGCTCGTTGCGCAACCGAAGAGCTTCGCACCATTCAAGAGATGGAAACCCTGGGCTTCTTGTTGATGGACACCCTCGTCTATTACAGCTTCGACCTCACCAAGCGTACGATTCCTGACGATGCTTCGAGCGCGCACGTTCGGAAGTTTGAGCGGGACGACGCGGCCCAGGTGGAGGCTGCCGCTGCAGCGGCGTTCAAAGGATATTTCGGTCACTACCATGCCGATTCCAGGTTAGACCAGGGCAAATGCGACGAAGGCTACGTTTCCTGGGCAGTGCGATCGTGCACATCGAAGCAAGTCGCGACCGAAGTGTTGGTCGCAGAGAGGGATAAGAAAATTGTCGGATTTCTAACGCTCCGGCTGAACAGCCCCAAGGAAATGGAGGGGTTGTTGTTCGGCGTCGTTCCTGAAGGGCGGGGAATCGGGGTTGGCCGCTCTCTTATGGTGAATGGGCTGCAGTTATGCAAAAAGCAGCAGGTGAAGCGGATGCTTATCTCCACGCAGGTGACAAACGTCGCGGTGCAGAGAGTGTGGTGCCGTGTTGGTTTTGAGCCCGCCCACTCGTTCTATACCTTGCACAAGTGGTTTTAGTATTTTAGACAGACAAGAACAAGGTGCCGGTGGTGCGCACGAATTTCAGCGTCGCTGGTACCTAACCATTCCTTCGCGCCACGACAACCAGAGAAGTGCCGAACGGCAAGTGGTGACCGCGAGCTACCCAGCGCGCTTCAAGTGTCATTAATGATGTCAGTAGACCGTTGATCACGGGAATGACACGAAACTCCTGCATCGTCAGCTTCCTTGCTTCTTCTGGAGTACCGGATCCTCGAAGGCCTCCGATTTTTCTGAATGCCCAAACCAGGGGAAAGATGCACGCCATAAAGTGACTTGTAAACTCTATCTCAAATCCTGTCTCGGCCAAGGTCTTGCGAATCTGCGCCGTTGAATAGCGACGGCAGTGATGGGCGGCTTCGTCAAAATGGCTCCACAAGAACTGATGTGCAGGGACCGTCAAGATTAGTCTTCCTCCAGGTACGAGCATTTCACGCAGAGATAGAAGCGTCTCACGTTCTTCCGCTATGTGCTCAAGGACGTCGAACATCCCCACAATTTCGAATGGTTTTCCAAAAGGCAGGCTGCGAGCGTCTGCCTGCACGAGTGGCCCGGCATAGCGCCTGCGGGCGTGCGGGAGGCCGTCAAGAAAGCGTTCCAGGCCAACCACCAGGCCGCCCTCGCACGCCCTCTGAAGAGCGTTCAGAACATTTCCGGTTCCGCAACCAACCTCGAGAACGAGGTATCCGGGCTTCAGCCCGGAACAGAGTTTCTTTGCCAGTGCGTAGATTAAGATGTTGCGCGCGCGAAACCAAAAATGACGATCCTCCACGCGTGCCAAATCGTCAAAGAGTGAGGCATCGTAGCCGCCGGAGGTGGGTTCAATCAACGATGGCATCGACTAGCGCCTGCATTCCAGGATGAGATGGCTGTATGGAATCCGCAGCATGTCATGACGGACTGTCGAGTGAACCGTTGAAAAAGAAGTCGACGCGAGCGCCGCGTACTCCTCCGCGTGCCTGACGAAGCGTCCCCGGTCTCTGCTTAGCAGGAATTTCGCAAATCTCGATTGACCGGCCACCCAGACGCCATCCGCCGTGATCAGCTTGCCCTCAGGCTTTAGAGTACGACGAGCCATTCCAAACAGCTGCACAGCTTCCTGATCGTCGAGATGGTGCAGAATACCTAACGCGATCACGATATCGAAGTATTCGGACTGCGGCAGATTGTATTCATTCACCTGAACGGACGTGAAGTGTGCGTCCGGAAAGCGTCGCTGCGCCTGCTGGATGTAATCAGGGTTCGCATCGAAGCCGACGTATTCTGAATTTGGAAGATAAGGGACCATGCTTCCGGGACCGCAGCCGATGTCAAGGATCCTGTCGCTTTGCCTGGCCCGGATATGGTCTCTTGCCAGGGTCTTCCTATATTCATCCGAGCCTACGATGCCGCCCCACATTTGGTATGCCCACGGCAGGTTGAGGATTGGCCGAAACGTTTCAATCATTGAATACCTTTTTTCACCGGAGACGACGTTCAATCCCGCACGCCGAAGAAGTCCTTGATCAAGCCGACGACCCGCGCCTGATCGTCCTCGGTCAGGTCATTATAGAAAGGCAGTCTGAGCAGTCGTGAACTGAGGTCCTCGGTGACGGGACATTCTCTCCCTCCGAATTTCATTCCCATCGCCGATAAGTGCAGGGGAACGTAATGAAACACGCTCAGTATCCCGTGGTCCTTCAAGTGCGCGATCAAGGCCTGGCGGCACTCGAGCGACGGAAGTATCAGGTAAAACATGTGATAAGCCTGCTCGCACTCAGCAGGAACAACAGGCAACCGGACCTTGTCTTCCTGGGCCAGGCGCTGCAGATGCCGGCAGTAGTATTCCCAAACTCGACGCCGCTTGGTTTGGATTTCCTTTCTGCCCTCCAACTGCGCCAGCAAGAACGCGGCCAGCAGATCCGACGGCAGATAACTGGAACCGATATCCACCCAGGTGTATTTATCCACTTGACCGCGGAAGAACTGGCTGCGGTTCGTCCCCTTTTCGCGGATGATCGTGGCGCGATCGACCATCTCTGGATCGTTCACCACCAGGGCTCCGCCCTCGCCGCAAATGATGTTCTTGGTTTCGTGAAAACTCTGCGTGCTCAAGCAGCCAAAGGTGCCAGTGAGCTTACCTTTGTAGCGAGCAAACAGACTGTGGGCATTGTCCTCGACGACTTGGACACCGTGCTCGCGCGCAAGACTGCAGATCGCGTCCATTTCGCAGGCCACGCCGGCGTAGTGCACGGGGACGATGGCCTTTGTCCGCTTCGTGATGAGAGATTGCAGACGGCTTTCGTCGAGATTCAAAGTGTCAAGACGGATATCGGCAAACACGATGCGGGCGCCGCGCAATGCGAAAGCGTTTGCCGTGGAAACAAAGGTGAAAGAAGGAATGATGATTTCATCGTCCGGCCCGCAATCGAGCAGGATCGCCGCCATCTCCAGCGCATGCGTGCAGGAGGTCGTCAGGAGAACTTTCGGCGCCTGCAACTCCCGTTCCAGCAGCTCGTGGCAGCGTCGCGTAAAAGGGCCATCCCCAGAGGCCTGGCCGTTCGCGATCGCCTCGGCGATGTACTTGTACTCGTTGCCCGCGAGGCATGGCCGGTTGAAGGGAATGCGAAAGTCCATCAGGTTGTTCCTTCGCTTCCTTGGGGGCCGATGACTTCGCGAATGGCGTAAGTCGGCCTGTCCATCATGCGGAAATGCATGCGGGCAAGATATTCGCCAATAATCCCGAGAGCGAACAACTGTGCTCCCGAAAAGATCGCGATGATGGAGGCGAGAAAGGGAAATCCTGGGACAGCATCTCCGCTGAGAAAATACCGGAGCGCAACATAAAACAGGACTCCGATGCCAAGTAACGTGAAGCAGAACCCCACGATGCTGGCGAACTGCAAGGGTACTGTGCTGAAGCCGGTCATCATGTTCATGGCGTGGGTCGCAAGTTTTCGGAAGGTGTAACCGGACGCGCCCTGCTTCCGGGCCTCGTGACGGACCTTGACGGCGCCAAACCGGTTGCTTCCCCAAGTCAGCAATACGTCAACGGAGACGAATGAGCCTTCATACTGTCGGAATGCATCCGCCACCTGCCTGCGAAATGCGCGGAACGCCGAGACCTGTCTGGCGATTTCCGCTCCGACGACATTTCTCAGGGCCATCTTGGTTGCAAGAGAGGCCAGATCGCGGCCCAAACCGTGCTGCTCTTGCTGAGGCGTGCCGTACACGACGTCGAAGCCCCGGGAAAGCTCACTCAGCAACTTCGGAATCTCCTCGGGAGGATGTTGCAAGTCGTCGTCCATGGTAACAATCACTTCATATCTTGCAGCTCGGATCCCGCACAGGAGCGCGTTATGCTGGCCGTAATTGCGCATCAGGTTGATGCCGCGTATCCATGTGAACTGGCGCTGGAGTTGGCCGATGACGGTCCAACTTTGGTCGGGGCTGCAGTCATTTACAAAAATTAGTTCGTACTCCTGGGCGAGGGGCGGCAGCGCCAGCGAAAGCCGTTGCACAAGTTCGGGCATGATGGCTTCGCTGCGGTAAACCGGCACCACGACCGAAATGCCGGGCCGTCGGCTTGCGTCAGCAGGAGTCATGGCTTCCACCTGACTTCAAAGTCCCCGGCATCGGCGCGATCGGGGAACTCACGCTCCAGCGCAGTCTTGAGATCGTCTGCGATTGGACCCGCGAACGGCGGACGATGATTCAGGACCACGAGATTGATGTTGTGTGAACCAATGACCGCCAGCGCACGCTGGGTTCGCCCGGACGGGTCTTCATAGAAATCAAAAAAGATACCGGTCGGATCGCGAAAGCCAGAAAGAAAGTAGACTTCGGGAGAATCGGGTTTGGCCAGGACGTATTCGCCGCGAGCATGCTGTTGGATAAGATTGTTCAGCGCCTCATACTCGCGGGCGCTCGCGGCGGTGACCCGCAGGCTCCCAGCGCGAGGCATCGAAAGCCGAACCGTCTGGGTGTCAGGCGCATATTCCGCGCCCAGGTGATAAACGAACCCCGGCGTCAGGTCGAACACGACATACACAAAGCAGAAGCACATCATGCCCGCCACAGCTAACCGTGGTGGCGGATCCATCGAACGGACTACGGCGGTGATGGAGAGCAACACCAGCGGCGCAATGTAGCAAAAATAAATCGTGTTGCTGAAAGGGAATTGAATCAAGCTGCACGCGGCCGTCACCGAAAGAGTCAGGAATAGTCGCTGCCGTGGAATGGATTCCAATCGGTTCAGCCAGGACCAGCGAGCCAGCAGCGCAACGCCAACGACCACCACGACGGGCGCAAAAACCCAAATCGTGCTCCACACGTGTTGATAGTAATAGCGGGATCGGCGAGCCAAAAGCACAACGGAAGGGATCAGAATGAGCATGGGAACTGCGAAGAGAATCTGTTTCCAAAGCTTGGGGGCGGTTTTCGATCGGAAGAGCACGAGTGCGATCAGCACTGCATTCACTTCGATTCCCTGACGAAACCAACGCACCGGCGGCTTCATCCCCACGAGCCCGATCAGGCGGCTCGATATGCCGAAAATGTCTCGCACCAGAAGGCCGACGCTCCCAGTGAGAAGGTAGGGAACCAGGAATAGGGCGATGGGAACAGCAACGCCGGCTGCGAACAGCAGCAATTCGCGCAGAAGAAAGTGAAATCTTTCGCTCCGGTTCCCGGAAGCATAGATTTCGTTCCAAACTAAAACCGCGCCAATCGCAAGCTCCGGCACCCAGAAGTAATAATAGGTAGCACTATTGGCGAGCTTTCGCAGGAGCACGAAGAGCAGAGCTTCGTATAAAAGTATCGAGGTTATGACGAAGGCGCGGTATGCCCGAGTCTCGCGGCAATCGCTCGGTTTGGCGCTGGGCGCAAGTTGTTCGCGATACACAAGAAAAAATAAGGTGCCCGAGACGAAGAACAAACCTGGCAGCTTGAACAGGATCGAGATGCCGCCGCAGGCTCCGGCAAGCAGCAACCAACGGCTGGTTTGGGTTTCGATGTAGCGCAACAGGGCCGCAAGCCCGAAGGTTGCGAAGAACAGGTTGTACCAGGAAGGCAGCGCGGCGGTGTAATTTGGTGGTCCCCATGCCACCGCCAAAAGCGTCAATGCACCGGCAACCGGTGAGGAAACAAACCTCGACACCGCATAATAAACCGCCGGAACCCAGGCGAGAAAAAACAGAAACAGCATGTAACGCATGCTGGCCAGATTTGTTCCGAACACCCGAAACGCCGCCGCGTTCAGATAACCTAAAACTCCGGTATAGCCATCGTGGTAGTCACGATGAGGAAGTTCTCCGCGCAGCACGTTCTCGGCACTTTCCGCCAGAGTGCCTTCGTCGGAGGGAACCCAGCCGCGCTTTAATTCCAGCGCCATGTACAGCGCACTCAGAAGCAAAACCAGGGCCAGCACGAGGCGCCCCCGGGAGGATGGTTTCGCCGCAGACAGATGCTCCCCGCGCGCCGCAATGCCTGCAGGAACAGCCTGCGGAAGTTGTACCTCCAGAGATGTCATTGGCTTTGCGTCGATCGTCGCCGATAGATCTCGAATCTGTCAATGTTGCGGAACACAGAATGGTCGGCCCTTCTCGCCGAGCGCTTTCAGTGTAAGGCTTTTGTCAATTCGCCGTGAGTGCAACTGCGGCCGATCTTCAAAACCTATTGCACCCCGTATCGCATCCATAGCCATCATGAGGACGCCTTGCGATGAAGCCGTATTGCAGTCGACAAGTGCCGAAGCACCATGTCGGCCAGAGGCGCTCTGCCCGCGAGGCAAGCGCGATGGCAGCCTGGGTGACGATTCGGAACGACCGCCACCGTTCTAAAGTAGCGACGTTGGGGCCGGGCGTCGTAAACGGATCTATCTGACTTCCACCAGCGCGAGCCCGTACGAAGGCAAGGTGAGAATCAATTCTTCGCCTTTCAAGTTGCGCTCCGCGGCTGGGGGAATCTCTGCGGCCTGTTTGAGTTGTTGAATCTGCGCCTGCGACAGGTAGCGCGGCGATCCCATCTTTTCGTAAATGGAGTGGACGTCTCCGTGATCGGGGTCGACCGTCGAGACGAGCGCGCGCTTATAGTGCCCGCCCTGAAAGTGCAGAGTAACCGTCTTGTCAGCGCCGGCGTGCTCTGGAGGCGCATAGTTCCAGACGGCGAGCACGAGACTGCCATCTTTCTTTCTTGTGAGGAGCACCGAATCTGAGTTGACATCGATTCGCTGTTCGCCTAGCCGGTGCAGGATTTTGAAAACGTTGAAGGCCGGCTTCGGAATTCCATCTTCAGCCAACAGACCAAAGCCGCCGTAGAACGGCGTGTTCACTACGCCCTGCTCCTCGAACACGTCGGAGAAAGTCCAATAGCTCATCATGTCCACCAGACCATCACATTGACGGAGTGTGTCGGCCAGCCAGGGGCCCATGTATGAGGCGTCTGTGACCGCAGGCTCATTGAAGTAGCTGGCATTGAACTCGCTCCAGATCAACGGCAGGTTGGGCATGGCGGAGGCCGCAATTTGGTCGTGAACTTTTTTCACGGCGCGGCACACCATCTTGTTACGGGGAATATTTTCGTCCGTTCCAAATACATCTATTGCCCGGTCGTTGCCATAGACGTGGCTGGAGACGAAATCCACTGGAACGTGGTTGGCCGCGCAATGCTGAATAAAAGCATCTGCCCAGGCTGCCTGGGCTGTCGCCGGTCCGCCGATTCGCAAGCGAGGGTTCACCGCCTTGACGGCGCGTGCAGTGTGGTCATAGAGGTCCCAGTAGGTCGCCTGCTTGGGATCGCCTCCCCAGAAATCGATGTTGGGTTCGTTCCAAACCTCGAAGTACCACTGGCTGACTTCATCGATGCCGTAGCGGTCTACCAGATGTTTGGTGAACTGGGCGATCAGGTTGTCCCATTTTGCCCAATCTTTAGGAGGGGCCACATCTGGTTTGTACCAGAAGGCTTGCAGGATCGGTTTGGCGGCCAGCTTGTTGGGCATGAAACTCAGTTCGACGAATGGCCTCACGCCGTTGGCCAACAGACCGTCGTAGATCTGATCGACGTAGGAAAAATTAAGGACCGGCTGCCCTTGCTTGTCTTCGTCGTAGACGCCTACTTCATCATGGAAGATGGCGTGGAAGCGGACGTACTGGAACCCGGTAATCTGTCTCACCGCCTGCAGGTCCTGGCGGTAATTTTCCCGCAGGCTCAAAATGGCGCGGCCTGAGCCGAACATCTGTTCCCAGAAGTGCGGAAAAGCGTGCGCGGGAGCAGAGCCATCAATCACGATTGTCTCGGCGGTCTGCGCCAGCGCGGCACCCGGCAGCATGACCAGGAGCAGGGAAGCGATGATCATTCTTAGCATGATTGTCCTTGGCGAGGATGACGTTCTACGCGAAACAGGAATGCCAATGCCATTTGGGACGCCCTTACTGAAAACTGTATCCGGGCTTGAGGTCGCAACGGTACACCTTGGTTTGATCGGGATTTACTCTGGCATTGCAACTCGCCCAACTTAAGAACAGCTCGGGGCCGAGCGGAAAGATAATCATCTGCCCATCCAGTTCCGCTTCAATGCTGACGCCTTCGGCGGTCGAGGGCAGCGTAAAGTTCAGACCTTCTCCAAAGATCACCGGGTAAGACTCGTGAACGATTTGGCTAACCATAGGGTGGACTACTTCTGCTTCCAGCAAGAAAGTCGCGGTGTCGGACCAGTCGCGGGCCGAGACCGTGTAAATCTGTTCGCCCTGCAAAACGTGGTCTGACTCGATTTTGGTGAACGGACATGGTCCGGCGATGCAGGATGCTCTGGCGCTTCGGAACTCGTTCCCGGTTCCTGCATCGAGAGACGCGGAGCCCAGCGCGGCGCGCCATTTGCCATCGGGTGAGCAGGGACGCTGACCTTTGCACGGTACGTTGCCCTTGTTTTCAATCTGAAAGGTTTTCACCGCGCTTCCTACATTGAACTCAGTCATCACGCGGCCGGAGTATCTTACGTGAACGTTGGCTACTTTCACCGCGGGTCGAGTGGCGGAAGGCGCGACCGCGGGGACGGGTAACATGTGGACGATATAGAGCTTGTCCCCGACAAAATCACTCACGTCGAGAGGAAGGTAGTGCGGCTGGCGAAAGTGAAGGACGAGTGGGTGGCCCCTCCGCACGAATCCGCGCAAGGGGAGCGTGAACAGCCCGGTTGAGTCAGATTTCACCGGGTTGGTGGCCAAATCAGCCGTCACCTCGACATCGGCGATTGGCTGTTCTTTTCTGCTGTCCGTGTCCTGCACGGTGACTGCTCCCCGCAGCGATATCGATCCGTGGGTGTACCAGGGAAGAAGGAGCAGAGCGCCAACAATCGTAAGGATGATGGTCGAGCCGATCCAGAGACTTACTTTCGGTGTGCGGTTTATGTCCACAATCTTTCGAACATTCTACGACGAAGCTCCGCGGTGCGGGAATCTGATGTCCCTCGCGCGTAATCCTTGTGTCAATCCCTGCAAGAGGCGACTTCGTTTAGGATTGACAGCAGCACCCGAGTGCCAGATGTGAGGTCCAATCTGTTTTCCCGCCGGGACGTGATGCGCCAGATACTAGGCGCGGGGGGATGCCTGTCTTTGGCAAGACTGATGCCGGCCCTGCCCCTGAGCCAGCAGCCGATGACCCAGCGATCGATGACCCAGCAACCGGCGAAGGGGCCGGCGTCACTATCTGGCTTGGCGCCTCTGTCGCCCGAAGACGACTGGTTTCTGAACGAGTTGGAAATCGCCAACCTCAGTTATTTCTGGGATCAGGCCAGCCCCAAGACGGGGATGGTGAAAGACCGGTGCCACGTCGGCACGAAGGATCAAGGGATCGTAGCCAGCATTGCCGCTACCGGTTTCGGTTTGACGGCTCTTTGCATCGGAGAGCAGCGCGGCCTGATTCCCAGCAGCGATGCCCTCGAACGCGTATTTGTCGCCCTCCGGTTCCTGTGGAAGAAGCTCCCGAACCACCGCGGGTTCTTTTATCACTTTGCCGACATTAACAGTGGAGAGAGAGTTTGGGATTCCGAAGTTTCCTCGGTCGACACTGCCATTTTGCTCTGCGGAGTCCTTACCTGTCGCGAGCACTTTCGCCATCCCGAGGTCGTGGAACTTGCGGACTTGATCTTCGGGAGGGTGGATTGGACCTGGCTTTCGGAAGACACCTCGCTACTGCCCCACGGCTGGACCCCGGAAGTTGGGTTTCTGCCTTCCCGCTGGGATTACTACAGCGAACTGATGATGATGTACCTGCTGGGCCTGGGCTCGTCGACTCATCCCCTGAAGGATGAAACCTGGACGGCATGGAAACGCCTTAGCTTTGAATACGATGGCTTGCGGTACGTCGGCTCGTTCGCCCCCCTATTCGTACATCAATATTCCCAGGCGTGGTTCGATTTTCGCGGAAGACGCGACAAGTTCGCCGATTACTTTCAGAATTCGGTGATTGCCACCGATGTCCACCGGCGGTTTTGCTTGGAACTGGGGAAACAGTATCCCGATTACAGCGATGACTTGTGGGGAATCACCGCTTCGGACTCAAACCACGGCTACGTGATCTGGGGCGGACCACCGGCCACGGGGCCGATCGACGGCACCGTCGTACCGAGCGCGACTGGCGGATCACTGCCCTTCCAGCCCCAGGCCACCTTGCGCGTCCTGAAGAACATTCGGAACCGCTACGGTGCCGCGTGGAGTAAGTATGGGTTTGTGAACGCATTCAACCCTCTCACCAACTGGTACGACTCCGATGTAATCGGAATCGATACCGGTATTACGATGTTGATGGCGGAGAACCTCCGCACCGGTTTCGTGTGGAATACCTTCATGAAAACCCCTGAAGCGCAGCGTGGAATGCAGCGGGCCGGGCTGAACAAATACTACCGAGCCGGCTCCGTGGTTCCTTAACAGCTCGTTCTAGCAATAGCCACCAACCCTGCGACCAGTTCTGCTCATCTAAGACCTGCCCAAGGCCGCCATTGCTCTGATCTTGTTGCCCGGAAGGCATTGGGCTACACTCAAGAATCGGGGGGTAGCTCGGTCTGGTGCAGGGTCGCGTCGCGTGGTCTCAACTTAATTTTGCCGGGGCTAACACCCCTTAGGACTCACCCATGGCCGGAAAACAGGATTCCTGGAACGGATGGCGTGAGCGCATTTCCGCTCTGCGGAATGTGCCTGCGGTCCTGCGAATCGTTTGGGATTCAGGCCGCACGGTTGTGGTGCTGAGTGTTGTTTTTCGTGTAGTCGCTTCTGTTCTGCCCCTCGGCCTCCTGTGGATTACCAAGCTGATCGTCGACATCCTTGTGCGTGCCCACACGATTCATCAAGCCGTCGGCACGTGGCTGTGGTGGCTGGTTGCAGGGGAATTCTCCCTGGCGGTCTTCGGCAGCGTTTTGAGTAGGGGCGTCGATTTCCTCGACGCTCTACTGGCCGACAAGTACACACGGCACGTCAGCGTGCTGGTAATGAAACACGCTGCGGCGCTCGACCTCACGGTCTACGAGGACCCGGTTTTCTACGATCGCCTGGAGCGTGCCCGCGTCCAGGCGACAGACCGGCTAGGCATGATTCAGTCGATCGGGCGGCTGATTCAGCAGGTTATTACTACCGTCTCTCTTTCCATCGCGATCATGCTGTTTTCGCCGTGGCTTCTGCTCATGCTTGTTGCTTGCGTCGTGCCTGCGTTTTTGGGAGAGAGTCATTTTGCTTTTCTGGGATACGCCAAGAACTTCCGCCAGACTCCTGTTCGCCGTCAACTGGACTACTTGCGGATATTGGGCGGCAGCAAAGAAGCGGCAAAAGAACTGAAGCTTTTCGGACTTGCGCCTTTTCTCACCCAGCGGTTTTCTCGGCTTTCCAACCAGATCTATGAGGAAGATATCGACCTGGCGCGGAGGCGGCTTTCGGCAGGTTCGTTTTTGTCGACCATCAGCACAGGCGGCTATTATTTGGCCTATGTGTTCGTGATCTGGCGGACGGTGACTGGAGTGCTCAGTATCGGCACTTTTACCTTTCTCGCAGGCGCGATTCAGCAAGCCAGTTCAAATATCCAGCAAATATTTTCCACCGTCTCTTCGATCGCCGATCAAGCTTTGTTCCTGACCGACCTTATCGCCTTTTTCGAGATGCGGCCGATGATCGCCTCGAAGCCGAACGCCTTGCCCGCGCCACGACCGATTATTCGCGGATTCGAATTCCGCAACGTTTCCTTCCGCTATCCTGGAAGCTCTCGCCTGGTTCTGAATGGATTGAACTTTCATTTCCGGCCGGGCGAGCGGGTCGCGCTGATTGGGGAAAATGGCGAGGGGAAAACAACTATCGTAAAACTGCTCACCCGGCTTTACGATCCCATAGAGGGGCAGGTGCTGCTGGATGGGGTCGATCTTCGCGAGTACAACCTGGAAGATCTCTACCGGGAGGTCGGTGTTATTTTTCAGGACTTCATGCGGTACGAGATGACGGCGCGCGAGAATATAGCGGTAGGCCGCATCGACCAACTGGATGATCTTTCGCTTCTCCAGCAGTCCGCTCAGAAAAGTATGGCTGACGAGGTTGTAGGCAGGCTTCCGCGCGGCTATGAACAGATGCTCGGGCGACGCTTCGACGGTGGGGTCGATCTTTCCGGGGGAGAATGGCAGAAGGTTGCGCTGGCTCGAGCTTATTTGCGTGACGCGCAGATACTGATCCTCGATGAACCGACGGCAGCGCTCGACGCGCGCAGCGAATACGAGGTGTTTCAGCGGTTCGCCGAACTTACCGCGGGAAAGATGGCCCTGTTCATTTCGCACCGGTTCTCCACGGTGCGCATGGCCGACCGAATCGTGGTGTTGGAGAACGGCCGCATAGCCGAAGATGGAGATCATGAAAATTTGACTCGTCTCGGTGGCCGCTATGCGGAGATGTTTGAATTGCAGGCAGCCAGCTATCGTTAGGCAAAGGACGAGGGCAAGGATAAGAATGGTTCGTAAGCTACAAACCGAGGATATCGACCTGGAGGAAGTCCAGCGCCCACCGGCTGGAGAACTCTCCGATCCTGCTTCCGACTTTGGCAGCGATCTTACCGGGCTGCGCAGCGCGGCGACCGAGTTCGCTTCCCGGCTAGGATGGCTACCGGGCGTTCGCACTTCGAAGACATTTTCCTCGCGCTGCCGCAAGTTGAAGAGGGCATTTCAACCCTTATTCGCGGGCGTCGAAGCAGCTGGGAGACTCAACCCGGAATCCGAAGATCTACGCTGGTTCCGCGACAATGATCAGCTGATCTATGCGGAACTGAGAAACGTTGCCGCGGAACTTAAGCAGCTGAAGCGGTTGCCCCACGCGCGCGGGCGTAAGGACGAGGTCGTGCCCCGGGTACTGGCCCTCGCGCAGACATTTCTCGATCTCACCGGCAACAATTTCCGCGAGACAGCATTCACCACATTCTTTCAGGCATTTCAGAAGAAAACGGTCCTTGAGTTACGCGAGGTGTCCGCGGCAGTTTCCGCGATGAAGCTTGTTTTGCTGGAACGAATCGCTGCACGATGCCGGTGCCTGCTCCGCGAACCGGCTGGGGCATCCAATGGCCTGGGCCTATGCGTGCGGAGCCTGCGAGACATTACACAGACTTCGTGGAACGAAGTTCTCGAACCGCTGATCCTTTTCGATGCCATCCTTCGGCGAGACCCCGCGGGCGTATATCCGGCGATGGATCGTGAAAGTCGACGACTGTACCGGGAAAAGTTGTCGAAAATTGCCCGCCGATCTGACCTGGGCGAGATGGACGTTGCCCGCCAGGCGCTGGAGTTGGCCCAACAGGCCCAGGTGAGAACCTACCGCGATGCCCGCTCCAAGCTGCGGCAATCTCATATTGGCTACTACCTCATCGGCGAAGGCCGCGATCTGCTTTGTCAGAAAGTAGGCTTCAAACCTGACGTCCTCCAAAGCCTGCGTGCCCGACTGCGTCACCATCCCGATGAATTCTTTCTAACCGGAATCGCGGTCCTCACTTTCGCCATCATCACGGGAATCCTGCTGTGGCTGACTCCGCCCGACAGCCCGCCTCAATTGCTGCTGCTTTCCATGCTGATACTGCTGGTTCCCTGTTCGCAGTCTGCCGTGCAACTCATGCATTACCTGGTTGCGGCTCTGCTGCCGGCGGAGATTCTGCCGAAGCTGGACTACTCCGAGGGGATTCCTGACGATTGTGTGACCCTGGTGGCGATCCCGACCCTTCTGTTGAACGAGAAGCAAGTGCGGAGCCTGGTTGAGGATCTGGAGGTTCGCTTTCTGGGCAACCACGACCGCAACGTTCACCTCGCGCTCATCACCGACCTGCCCGACTCAGACGAACCGTCTCCCGAAGCCAATCCGCTGATCGATCTGTGCGCTAACCTGATTCGCGAGCTGGACGAAAGATACAGCGGAAAGCAGATGGGATCGTTCTTTCTGCTGCATCGCCATCGGGTTTACAACCGCCGCGAAAAAGGGTGGATGGGCTGGGAACGCAAGCGCGGCAAGTTGCTCGATTTGAACAATCTTTTGCGGGGGGAGTACGACAGCTTCCCGGTTAAAGTTGGCGATCTCTCAATCCTGCCCAAGGTGCGGTTTGTGCTCACGCTCGATTCTGATACTGAGCTTCCGCGCGGAGCGGCTCACCGCATGGTCGGGACGATGACTCATCCACTGAACCAGGCGATCATCGATCCCGACAAGAACATCGTGGTTGCGGGATACGGCATACTGCAGCCGCGGGTCGCGGTTAGCGTGCAAAGTACGGCACGTTCGCGTCTCGCTGCAGCCTACGCGGGCGAGACCGGCCTCGATATCTACACTCGAGCACTCTCTGACGCTTACCAGGACCTTTACGGGGAAGGCAGTTATACCGGCAAGGGGATCTATGAAGTCGACGCCGTGCATCAGGTGCTCGACCGGCGGTTCCCGAAAAATGCGCTGCTCAGTCACGACCTCATTGAAGGTGCCTACGCCCGCGCAGGGCTGGCCAGCGACATTGAAGTAATTGAAGATTATCCCTCGCATTACAGCGCTTCCAATCGCCGCAAACACCGGTGGCTGCGAGGGGATTGGCAAATTGCGGAGTGGCTGACCTCGACCGTACCCGATGAGTCTGGCGCCCGCGTAGCGAATCCGATCTCGCTGGTTTCCCGCTGGAAGATCCTCGACAACCTGCGGCGCAGTTTGGTGGAGCCGGCCACATTTCTGCTCCTGCTGTTTGACTGGCTCGTTCCTGGGGAAAGTGCGCTGCGCTGGACTCTGGCAACAGTTTTGATTTTGATTATTCCGTCGTGGTTTGAATTTGCATTCGCGCTGGTGCGCGCGGCGGTCGAGCGCAAAATGTCGGTTGCGCGTGAGGCGGTGGCCGCATTCTACGCGGCCAACTTCTCCGTATTGTTGAACCTGGTGTTCCTCGCTCATCAGACTCTGCTTTCGCTCGATGCCGTGGCACGGGCGCTAGTGCGGCGAAAGGTGACCCGGGAGAGGCTATTGGAATGGGAGACGGCTGCGCAGGCCGAGCTGGGCACTCGCCAGACTTTGCTCGATCGATATCTCGACTGGATGCCCTTCTTCGCCGTCAGTCTGGGTCTTCTGATCTGGCTGGTGCGGCCGCACTCGCTGACCGCCGCCATTCCTATTCTTGTTCTCTGGGCTGGCAGCAAACTGGTCGCCCTTTGGCTGAATGAGTCGCCGGTTGTGCCCAAGGACGCTCTTTCTCGTCAGGACACATTGTTTCTGCGCCGAGCCGCGCTTTATACCTGGAGGTATTTCGCCGAGTTCTGTTCCGAGGAGCACAACTGGCTGATCCCGGATAACATTCAAGAGGAGCCGCCCGCAGTTGCGGCGCGGATTTCTCCAACTAATCTCGGTCTCTTGCTCAATGCGCGGCAGGTTGCGGTTGAGCTTGGATATCTGACAGTTCCTGATCTGACGATCTTGACGCAGCGGACTCTGACCACGATCTCTCGTCTCGGGAAGCACCGTGGCCATTTGCTGAACTGGTACGATACGCGCACGCTCGCGCCGCTAACACCTCTCATTGTTTCCTCTGTCGACAGCGGCAATCTGCTGGCCTCTCTTTGGACCCTGCAACAAGGCTGCCTGGATCGCATTCGTCAGCCACTCTTCCCTCGGCGTCTGGCGGAGGGTCTGTTAGACCATTTTCGGGCTCTGGCCGAGGCAGGGGCATTTCCCCGGAAGCAACTGGCCCAATATGAAGCCGGGTTCCGAGAGAAAAGCTGGCTGCTTTCGATCCTGGAGGTGCGAGAAGAGGATCTGGAAAGCTATTTTGCTTCTGATCAATCTGCTCACACCGCCGACGCTCGTTGGTTTTACCAGCAGGCGCAGCTCCTGCTGCAAAACATCCGGCAGATGACCGCGGCTTACGAACCCTGGTGGCTTCCCGAATTCGCGCCACTGCGAGAAGGCCTGGGACTGAACACAAAATTCATGGGTCGCGTTCCCTTACGGAAACTGCCCGACTTGATTCGGGAGCTGGAAGGTGCAGTCGATCGGTTGTTGTCTTCCATACCTGATGCGGACAGGCCTCTTTGCGAGCATTTTAGGACGCTGCTCATTGAGGCGCGGTCGAACGCGGTTTCTCTCATCGAGAGCTTGCGCCAGCTCAGCGCCCAGGCTGGGGCGCTGGCCGATGCCATGGATTTCAGCTTTCTGCTCGATCCCCATCGTAAGTTGATGTCAGTCGGTTTCGATGTGGAGTCGCACCAGTTGCTGAATTCCTGCTATGACCTGCTCGCTACGGAATCCCGCACTGCAGTGTTTATAGCAATTGCAAAGGATGATGTTCCTCAGGATTGCTGGTTCCTGGTCGGCCGTGGCCATACTCTTGATCATGGTCGACCCGTGCTGCTCTCGTGGACAGGGACGATGTTCGAGTATCTGATGCCCTCTCTCTGGATGCGTTCCTATCCCAACACTCTGCTCGACAGATCGCAGGTGGCGGCGGTGCGTTCGCAGCAAGCTTACGCGGCCCGCAGGGGAGTTCCATGGGGCATTTCGGAATCCGCCTATTCAAAACTCGACGGGCACGGCAACTACCAATACCAGGCTTTCGGCTTGCCCCAGCTTTCGCTGATGAGACGAGAATCGAATCCGTTGGTGATTTCGCCGTATTCGACCTTTCTGGCCTTGAGCGTTGATCGGCGGGGGGCGTTGCGCAATCTGCGCCGCATGGACGCGCTGGGTTGGTTCGGCGGCTGCGGATTCTACGAAGCAGCCGACTATACTGCCGCGGGCGGCCGGTTCCGCTCGCCGCGCTGCGAAATCGTGCGCTGTTGGATGGCGCACCATCAGGGAATGAGCTTGCTCTCCATGGCCAACCTTCTGTGCGACAACGTCGTGCAGCGGTGGTTCCATGCCGACCGCCGGGTGCAGGCCACGGAACTCTTGCTGCAGGAAAAACCCGTCGTGCACGTTCCCTCGGCTGAATTGCCGTCCCGAAAAGCGGTGGCATAGCGGAACTGCTGACACGTCCCTGCCACTTCGCCCGGGGTCCGTGCGGGCTCCTTCTAGAGTTTGCGCGGTGGAATGTTCTGATTAAGCCGGAAGAAGTTATGCGGATCGTAGTGCGACTTGACGGCCACGATGCGGTCCCATCGTTCGTGATAAGCCTCAGGCACGCGATCCTGTTCGTCGCCGCTCATGAAGTTTATATAAACGCCGGGTTTCATCGCCGGCCGAAGCTTTTTGAAGATGCTGCGAATCCAGGCGGCGTTGGCGGCGTCAGCGGAAGGCTCTGACCAATTCGCCAGTAAATTGAGGATGAAAGGGGAGCTGCGATCCCCGAATGCGGTCTCGTCAGCGCCTATGCGCGCCGCGGCGCCGCCGAGATACGCCAGTTCAATCTGCGTTTCCGATGACGGAATCGTGGCCACCGCGTCGAGCAGGCGATCAATACTGATGTCATCGAGATCGCTGAAATAACCCGATTTTGTGTAGTAGCGCCGGCCATGTGGAAAATCGGAATCCGCCATAGTCTGCAGGCTGAGAAACGGCACAATCTTGCTGCTCACAGAATCCGCGCTGCACCGGGAAAGCGCGCGCTGCAGATAAGGACGCCCGGCTTCAGGATCGCCTGTCCAAATCAAAGAACTGCCGGCCACGGGTCGCCCGCGCAGTTCGACAGGTACCTTGCTTGCATGGGTCGCGAGGCGTAGATCGATATTCCACTTCAAGTCGATTGGCGCTTCGGCCATAAAGTCTCTCCAGCATTCGAGAAGCCCGCGAATCTCAGGCTCTGGAGTTAAGCCCTCAGCAAGCAACACAGATGTAAGCGGATGGAGTTTCACTTCGAATTCTGTCACTACTCCAAAGTTACCGCCGCCTCCCCGCAGGGCCCAGAACAAATCTGGGTTCTCCTTTGAGTTGACGCGCACGATGGAACTATCGGCAGTTACAAGAGTGAACCCCTCGACGTTGTCACACGACAATCCAAATCGCCGCGTGAGCCATCCGGTTCCTCCGCCCAGGATCAATCCGGAAGCTCCGGTGTGAGAGACGACTCCAGAAGGGAAGACGAGCCCGACTTTCTGTGTCGCGCTATCAATCGATCCCAGCAGGCAACCTCCGGCGATTCTGGCCACGCGTGCCTCGGGATCAACCCTGACCTGGCGCATTCTCGACAGGTCGATCACCAGACCGCCATCGCACGTGCTGAAACCTGCGAGGCTGTGCCCTCCGCAGCGGATCGCGGTAAGAATCCCCGTTTCAGAGGCGACTCGGACCGCGCTTTGGACATCACTCACGTCTGCACAGCGCGCGATAAGCCCCGGTTTGCGAGCAACCATTCCATTCCAAATCGCACGCGCGTCTTCGTAGCCGTTATCGCCGGGACGCAGCAAATCACCTTTGAATTGCCGGTGTAGTGACGAGTGGACCTCTTGGCTGGCTTCGACCATTACGCACTTTCTTTACAGAATGTCGTTGCAAACGCGCAGTGGCGCTGTCTTAAATGGTTTTGCGGCCCCGGCTGCGCAGGTACAAGATCGAGATAAGGCCCAGGAAAACAGAAAATGCTGGAACCGACCACTGCAATCCGTCCACGAAGAAGGTTGTGACTGAGATCGCCAGAAGTAACAGAATACCAACAACGGTGAACACCGGATGAGCCCACAGGCGCATGGGCAACCTCATCAGCCGCTCGTGAGTAATAGCTTTGCGAAAACGGAGGTGGGTATTGAGAATTACCAGCCATACAAAGAGCATTCCAGCTATTGCTGTCCCATAGAGCATGAGGAAAGCATTTCTGGGGGCGAAGATGGCCAGCAGAATCGCAGCGACAATGCCTGCAGTTGAGGCCAGCAGCGCGTGATGCGGCACCCCGTTGTGGCTCACCTTTCCGATCCATTCTGGCGCATAACCTCCTCGTCCCAGAGAAAAAAGCATTCGAGTGGAGAGATAAAGGTTGGTATTCACGCTCGATAGCGCTGCCGTCAGGACAACGAAGTTCATGATCGCCGCCGCGAAGGGTATGTGCGCCTGATCGAATGCGGTGACGAAAGGGCTGGCGGAAATTGTGGACGAAGCACCGGTCTGGTTCCATGGCACCAGCGTCACCATGATCGTGATCGCCAGCACGTAAAACAAGATGAGCCGCCATACAATGCTTCGCATTGCATGAGGAATCGTAATCTCCGGACGCTCGGCCTCTCCGGCCGTAACCGCGATAATTTCCACTCCCATGTAACTCGTGACCGTGATGGTGAGCGAAAGCCAGACCCCCTTCCATCCCGCAGGTAGGAATCCGTGCTGACTTAAATTGGCCAGGCCAATTGCGCGGTGGGGGCCAAGGCCGAGAATCAACGATATTCCGACAATAATGAAGGCGACAATGGCCGCCACTTTGACCATCGCGAACCAATATTCAAACTCACCCAGGCGGTTTACCCGCATAGAATTCAGCGCCACCAGCGCGGCTGAAACCAACACTACCCAAATCCATTGCGGAACAGTTGGAAACCAAAAAGAAATATAGATGCCGGCGGCGGTGACCTCAGCGCCGATGGCGACGATCTGTGCGACTCCGTAGGTAGCGCGCACCGAAAAACCCGCCCAGGGATTGAGGTACTTCTCCGCGTAAACTCCGAAGGCGCCGGCGACCGGATGGACAACTGCCATCTCCGCCAGAGCGTAGGACATGATCAGCGCGATGCCAGCACCCAGAAGATAGGAAAGAATTACGGCCGGTCCGGCAAGGCGAATGGTGACGCTGCTTCCCAGGAACAAGCCGACACCAATGGCGCCGCCGATGGCCATCATGGTGAGCTGCCTTTGGCTCAATCGGCGCTGCAGGCCTTCCACTTCCGGCAGCGGAAGCGCCTCGCCGGCAAGCGTGGTCCCGGCCGCTGAGGGGTGTTGATCACTCATATCTGCCGACGTCGACACGATCGAGGACCATCAACTGGATCTGCGTGCCGGTCAGCATGACTTTGTGATCTCAGCGAGAACTCTTCCGAATCTGCGCACTTCTTCGACGGTATTGTAGTGGACCAATGATGCTCGGACTGCCCCAGTCTCTACGCGGAGCCCGAGTCGCTTCATCAGCCGCGGCGTATACATATGGCCGTCGCGCACTCCGATATTTAGTTTCGCAAGCTCTTCGGTGACTCTTGCGGGCGAGACGTTCGGCAAATTGAAGCAAAGCGTTGGCACTCGTTGGCTCATGCGCTCTTTCTCTATCACCCCGTAAACGACGGCGCCACAATCGTTGAGCACCTGGAGCATCTCGAGCGACAGCGATTCTTCATAGGCCCGAATTGCCTCGAATGCAAGTCGCAGAGCCGAGCGCCTCGATTCTGACTTCGCCGCTGCATTATTTCCCGCGGTGCTTCGGCCCAACGTTTCCAGGTACCGCACCGCAGCATCCATTCCGGCTACATTTTCGTAAACAAAGGTGCCGGCCTCGATTTTGCCGGGTGGTTCGTTAGGAATGAAATCCTCACGAAATGTTGGGAGCCTCTCCAGCAGTTCGCGCCGTCCCCAAAGAAAGCCCATATGAGGACCAAAGATCTTGTAGCCGGAACAAACCAGGTAATCGCAATCAAAGGCTTGTACATCGATCAGGCCATGAGGGCCATAATGCACGGCATCGAGGAATATCTCTGCCCCGGACGCGTGGGCCACTCTTGCGGTCGCCGCGACATCCACAATCGTGCCGAGGGCATTCGAAGTCAGCGTGCACGCGACCAGCCGTGTGGTCGAAGACACCAGCGGGATAAGGTCCTCCACATGCAGATTCCCATCGTCCCTCACCTTCCACCAGGAGAACTTCGCTCCGCTCCGTTCCAACGCCAGCCATGTGGCGACGTTAGCCTCGTGGTCTATATCGGTTACGACAATCTCGTTTCGCTTGTCGAGCGTCTGTCCGATCGCCAGACTCACCAACCGAATAAAAGAGGTGGCGTTCATGCCGAACGCGATTTCGCTTGCGTCGCGGGCGTTCACCAGATCGGCGATGCTGTGCCGGGCACGCAAAACCATCTCGTCCACTTCGCGGCTTTTCGCGTAGCGTCCCCCACGCTGCACATTGCACTCGAGGAGATGATGATTCACCGCTTCCAGCACGCTCTGTGGAACCTGCGCACCTGCCGCATTATCATAGAAGACGAAACCTGGAGGCCGTGTCAGCGCGGGAAACGCAGCACGAACGGTTTCAATGGGAAACACCGCGCTCGATGCGGAGGGAACTTCAGGATTGAGGATACCTTGGGATTGGGCCGGCAAATCTTGCTCCTGGTTACGTCTGAAAAGCTACATCTGAAAAGTCACATCTGAAAAGTCTCCGCAGTCTTGCAAAACGACCAGCGCCAAACCTATACTCCGCTGCAACAACTCGTCAACCTGAAAGCAACCTATGCCGGTATCCGCGACCAACTCAAAGCTGATCTACGATGCTTTGAAGGAGTGCAATATCCGCCTGGTGTCGGCTCTGCCGGAAACCTGGCTCGTGCATCTCATTCGATCGGCCGACGAGGATCCGGAGATGATTTTAGTGCGCCTGGCGAAGGAGGAAGAAGGGGTCGGCATCTCCGCCGGAGCATACTTTGCCGGGGTCAAGTCGGCCATGCTGATGCAGAACCACGGCTTCCTGGCATCGATCAACGGTATCGTTTCTTTCGCGCATCTGTACAAGATCCCTCTGTTGATGCTCATCAGCTACCGCGGTTCTTTGGGCGAACGCGACCCATGGCAAACCCAAGGTGGCAACGTTACGGAGCCGCTTTTGCGAGCGTTGCGTATCCCTTATTTTTTTCTCGACGCATTAGACACAGTCAGGAAACGCATTCGACAAGCGCAAACTCTCGCCGAAAGCAGTTTGCAGCCGGTGGCCCTTCTCCTGACGCGCGACTTGATGTGGGAGGAGTGATGCTCCGCCTCGATTGCCTTCGGTCGGTTTATTCGGACCTGGAAAACTGTCTTGTCGTCACGATCATGGGAGCAGTTGCGGCTGAACTGCACTCCCTGGGTCACCGTCCTAATTTCTTTTACCTGCAACACGCGATGGGGCTGGCTTCTTCGACCGGGTTGGGCCTCGCTCTCTGCCTGCCGGAACAAACCGTGATCGTGTTCGATGGCGACGGTTCGCTTCTGATGAACCTGGGCAGTCTAAGCACGATGGCGCGCTATCGGCCCAGGAAGCTGATTCACGTTGTCTTCGACAACGAAAGTCTGCTCTCGGTCGGAGGTTTTCCAACTGCGACCGGCACAGGTGCGGATTTGGAGGGGATCGCCCGCGCCTCCGGCATTCCCCGAGTGAGCACGGTTCGTAGCGTAGAAAGTTTCAAGGCCGCCGTGAGCGACGCCATGCAGGGCAGGGAACTCACAACCATTGTCGCCAAGGTCGAGGCCAAGGGTCCCGCGGCGTACGTTACCGACCTGGCCCTGTTGGAGAACCGGTTTCAATTCCGGCGGCACATTCAGTCGCTGAAGGCGCGATGAGATGCGCTAAAGGGTTCAGACCCCATCAGGCCGAGCCAGCGTACCGAACACACAATTTGTGAGGAACTCCGATGTCTCTCGTCTTGGCTAAACTGATCGAAGAATTAACCGCCGGCAGGCTGCGGATCGTGGATCTGACCCAGCCCTTAACTCCGCAGACTCCTTTGCTGCCACTGCCGCCGCAATTCAATAACACGCCTGCATTCAAAATCTGGGAACTGTCGCACTACGATGAACGTGGCCCGGCCTGGTACTGGAACGGGTTCGAGACCGGCGAGCACACGGGCACCCATTTTGATGCACCAGTCCACTGGGTCTCCGGGAAGGACCTTCCAGACAACACCGTCGATCGCATCCCTCCGAGAAAATTTGTGGGACCGGCCTGCGTAATCGACATCAGTGCGGAGGTCGCGAGAAACCCAAACTATCTGTTGACGCCAGAACGCATCGGCCAGTGGGAACGTAAGTACGGCGTTATTCCTGCGGGTGCATGGGTTCTCTTGCGTACGGACTGGTCGAAGCGCACCGACCCCAAGGACTACATCAACCTAAAAGAGAATGGACCGCACACTCCCGGGTTGGCCAAGGAAAGCTCAGCGCTGCTTGCCGAGAAGCGGGATGTGCTGGGTGTCGGGGTCGAAACGGTCGGGACCGATGCCGGTCAAGCCGCCACTTTTGACCCGCCCTTTCCGAACCACTATCTCATGCACGGCAGCGGCAAGTTTGGGTTGGCCAGTCTGTCGAACCTTGATCAGCTTCCGCCCACGGGCGCCATCGTCATTGCGGCGCCGCTGAAAATTGTCGGCGGCTCCGGCAGTCCTCTGCGAGTTATTGCCATCACGCCTTGAAGCAATGTGCAAGCGCGGAGCCGCGTCGCGCTTCGGTCATTCCTGCTTCGCAGGCGGAGTGCCCAGGACGGCAAGGCTGCTATCTGCGAGAGAGCGGTTCAGTGCGGGAAGATCCTCTTTCATGACTTTCTGGTAGTCCGCATCCGCTCCCGCCATTTCTGTTTCGAACGTTTGCAGTGATTCCAGTTCGGTATCGGTCGGGGCGAAGTCGGCGCCACCGGCCACATCGGCGCCTCCCGTCCCAACCTCCGCGTTAAGCCAGATCAGGTTGAGATAGACCTTGTAGGACTCAACGAAGTACTTGTCATCGCTATTAAGGAGGGCCGGCGACACCAGCTTGTATTCGACGGCTGAGAGCTTCTTGTCCAGGTCTTCTGCAGCTTTCAAGAGTTCGGCTTTGCGTTTTGTTTGAGCTTCGTCCAACACCGGTGGCGGAGCGGGGGCAGGTTCACCTTCGTCGTCATCCTCCTCGTCGACCGCCGGCTTCTCCTCGTCTTTCTTCTTAGGCGGTCGAAGCATCGTCTCGATCACCTCGATTTGCTTGCGAAGCCATTCGATCTGGTTGACGGTATCGGAAACGCGGTCAATATCGGCGTTGATGCGGCGCAGGGTTTTCACGGAAAGTTCAATGTCCGCGTCGGAACCAGGGGCACGAGGATCGCGCAAGATGGTCAGAGTCTGGGTGTAGGACTGGTCTCCGATCTTCAGGCGTACCGTGTACTTGCCCGGGGCCACGACGGGGCCGACCTCGGCTGGTGCGGTTCCCCAATGCGTGATAGGCCGCGAATCGGAATCGCGAAAGCGGGGTTCGTTCCAGATGTGTGGATTATCCGGGGCGATCGTTCGGAGTGCAATCAATCGAGGAGATTCATAGCGCAGGTCCCATGGTACGCGATTGATGCCCGCGCGACCTTTGGTTTCGAGCTTTCTGATTACCTTCCCGTCCGAATCCAGGATCTCAAGCTGTATCGGATCCTTCGATACCGACTTGAGTGAAAAGTTGAGCATGGCCTGGCCGCCACGGGTAAAGCGGTAGGTGCGGCGAGGTTCAAACAGGGTGACGGCGGCATCCGAGTGATTCTTTGCCATCTGTTCAAGCGGCGTGATGTCATCGAGAATGTAAAGTCCTCGTCCGTAGGTGGAAATCACCAGATCGTGAAACTCTTTTTGCACTACGGCCCAGGTCACTGGGGCGTGGGGCAATCCCGTCTCGAGCGCGGTCCAGTGGCCTCCATCGTCGAGAGAGTAATAAAGACCACTTCCAGTTCCGGCAAACAGCAGCCCTTCGCAGTTGGGATCTTCGGCAATGGTGCGAACATACGACAGGGCGTGTTTCGGGAGATTGCCGTTGATCTGCTTCCAGGTTTTTCCAAAATCCGTGGTCTTGTAGATGAAAGGATCACGATTATCCACGAGATGGAAATCAACGCTGATGTATGCCGCACCAGGATTGAAATTCGAGGGCGCGATGCTCGTGATGGTGCCCCAGGGAGGCAGCCCCGAGATATTCTTGCTGACGTTGATCCAGTTCCCGCCATCGTTTGTATGCCAGACCTGGCCATCATTGGTTCCGGCCCAGATGAGTCCCTTCTGGATTTTGGAAGGAGCGATGGCAAAGACAACTTCACCGTAGAATTGCCCGAGGTTATCGCCGACGATTCCGCCGGAAGGCACGATGCGTGAAGGGTCCTGGGTGGAAAGATCCGGGCTCATAACCGACCAACTCTGGCCGCCATTCACGGTTTTGAAGATCACCTGGCAGCCGTAGTAGACGGTGCTGTGGTCGAAGGGATCGATGGCGAGCGGGGCCGTCCAGTGACAGCGATACTTGATATCGTTTGGCGGTGAATCCAGGGTATGCATCCATGGGCTGACAGAGCGCGCGTGCTTGGTCCGGGCGTCCCAGCGGGTGACTTTATTTCCGTAGCAAGTGGCCCACACGACGTTGGGATCAGCTAAGTCCGGAACAGTGAAGCCGGATTCGCAACCGCCCATCTCGTGATCCCAGCCGGTTTCCCTCGAGTCCACAGGAAGACTGGGGCCACGCATGTTTCCATCGTCCTGCATATTGCTGTAGAAATAGTAGGGAATTTGATTATCGACGTCCACGTGATACATCTGGCCGATGGGCATAGTCGCCCGATGAAAACCCCGGCCGTGAACAGTGGTGATGCTCAGGCCGCCGTCGTCGGTGATCACAAAGCGATCGGCGTTGGTGGGGTCGAACCAGATGTCGTGCGTGTCTCCGCCCCAGGGAACTTCCTTAAAGTTCTCTCCTCCATCGAGTGACTGGTGGAAGGAACTGCTGGCCACAAAAACTTCATTGTCGCTTGCCGGGGAAACAGCGAGGCGAATGTAGTAGCCCGCACGCCCGATCAAGGCTCGCTGATAGTTGATCGCCTTCCAGTGCTCTCCGCCATCGTCGGATCGCCAGACTGAGCCCTGGTCCTTGGTCTGAATGAGGGCGAAGACGCGATTCGAATTGGTCGGCGCAACCGCAATATCGATCTTCCCCACCGGGCTGTGAGGCAGGCCATGTTCTTCGAGGCGAATCCACTTCGTTCCGCCGTCGTGGGAAACGTAGACTCCGCTGCCTGGGCCGCCGCTGAATTCGCCCCAGGTATGCATCTCCACTTGCCACATCCCGGCGAATAACGTGCGCGGGTTGTGCGCGTCCATTGAGAGGCCGGAGCAGCCCACGTTTTCCCCGGCAAAGAGGACACGCTCCCAATGCTGACCTCCGTCGGTCGTGCGGAAGACGCCGCGCTCGGGCTGCGGTCCGGTCGAGCGGCCCAGAACGCAAGCGAAAACGATCTCGGGATTCGACGGGTGGATGACGATGCGGCCGATGCGGCCGCTTTCCGGCAGGCCCATGTTGGTCCAGGTTTTCCCGGCATCTGTGGATTTGTAAATTCCGTTGCCCATCACGTCGCTGTCGCGAATTGCCCAGGCCTCGCCCGTCCCGGCCCAGACGGTGCTCGGATCAGAAGGAGCTACCGCGAGAGAGCCGATTGCGGCCACCGGTTCTTTGTCGAAGATCGGCGTCCAGCGATTCCCGCCGTCGGTCGATTTCCACACTCCTCCAGAGGCCGCTCCCGCGTAGTAAGTGCTGGCATCGCCCGGCACGCCGGCCACGGCCGCGATGCGATTCCCCACCCTGGGGCCTACGAAGCGGAAGCGGAACTGGCCTTCGTCGTCGGAGTCGGTTTGTTGCCCACGCGCTGACATGCTTCCAAGCACGGCAATCGCAGCCAAACACAGCGTCATTTTTCTGATGAGCATTCCTGGAATCCTCCACTCAGAACCTCGTGCATCTTACATGCCGGAAGGCGAGGCGGCAAAGTCGCATGGGAAAACGGTTGGTCGTTAAAATACTGGCGGGATCTCGGCATCGGATGGGTGAGTCCAGTGGTAGCTTGCTCGCCGGGTGATGACGGCCGGTCTATTTTGCGAGCGCAGCGACCGTTGTATCCAGCGTTCTCATGAGATCCAGAATCATGTGAACGACAGCCTCATCGCCGACTGCAGTATTGATCATGGTGTGGTAAACGGCGCGATCAGGCCATTCCACGTGGAAATATTTCTGGATGAAATCAACCCGCTCGCGATCGACTGTGTCCACGCGCTCCTCGGCTTCCTTTTCGCTCTTGCCGCGAGCCAGCAGGCGTCGCACTTTGTTCTCCCTCGGAGCATAAAGAAAAACGCGCAACGCATCTTGCCGGTTTTTCAGAAACTGCTGTGATCCTCTTCCGACGATCACAGAGTTGCCGGTCTTCGCCACGCTTTGAACGACCTGCTCCGTAAACTTCAAAATGCATTCGCTATCGACCAGCTTGAGCTTATGCGCATTTAAACTTCCTTCGTAACTGCCGCGCAAAAACGATTTGAAAAGCCGGTAGTAGAGGGGATCGGTTCGTTCCTCCCGCCCCTCGACGACTGTCTTGGGGCAATCGGCAAGGCGTGCGATCTCCTCTGTCAGCAACTGATCCCAAAGCTTCCAGCCCAGCTGCTTGGCAAGGAGTTGGGCGATTTCGCCGCCGCCGCATCCGTATTCGCGTTCAATCGTAACAATTTTTATCATGTCGCTCTCGAATCCTTTTGCTTCCCTGCGTTACATCCGACTGATTGTTTCACTCAGCTATTGTCACCCCGCCGCCACCAGGATCATTCTTCTTCAGGAGAAAAGCCAGGCCGAACATGATTGCCGATCCTATGCAAAGAACCATAAACGTATCAATGTATGCCAGGCTCGCGGCCTGCGCTTGCAGCAATTGGTAGATCCTGGCATAAGCCGTGAGTTGCGCCTCATGCCTGCCCACACCGGAGGTAGCCAGGCGTTGAGCCAGGCCGTTCGCCGAATTCACGAAATTAGGGTTGTCGAGCCTGGCATTCTGCACCAGCCGAGCCTGATGGAATTGCGAGCGCCGTGCAATCAACGTTGTCACCAGCGATGTTCCCACGCTACTTCCCATATTGCGCATGAAATTGACGATTCCTGCGACCGCATTATTCTTCTCTGGCGCGATTCCGATGTATGCCACCAGCGTAATCGGCACGAACAGGAATCCCAACCCAATCACCTGGGCAATGCGCAGCCACGTCGCGGCGCTGAAGCTGATCAGCAAGTCGATTCGCTTCGTGGAATAGAACATGGAAACGGATAGTGCCAGCCAGCCGAAAGCAATCAGGTAGCGCGCCTGGATCTTGGTTGTCAACTGCCCCATGATGGGCATCTCGAACAGCAAAACCAGTCCCCCTGCTGAAAGAGCAAGTCCCGCCAATTGCGAGGTGTACCCAACGAGCGTCTGCAGGAACTGCGGCATCAGCACCAGGCTGCTGAACAACATGATGCCCAGGGTGAACATCATCAGGCTTGAGCTTGCGAAGTTGAAGCTCTTGAACATGCGGACGTCGATGATCGGCGCTTTTTGATACCACTCCCAGATCACCAGTGAGATCAGGCATACGGTTGCGACGACGACTAAAGTCGTAATGAAGTTTGAACCGAACCAATCATCTTCCTGGCCCTTGTCGAGAAGCACTTGCAACGCTCCGATACCGAGTGCCAGAAGGGCGATGCCGATGTAATCCATCTTGACTCCAGCTGCCTTGAGCTTGGCTAGGTAGGGAGGGTCTTCGACAAAGCGCCGCACCAAAAGCCATGTAAGCACGCCAACCGGAAGGTTGATGAAAAAAATCCACCGCCAGGAATAGTTGAAGGTGATCCACCCGCCCAGAGTTGGTCCGATCGTTGGCGCCATGATGGCCGTAATTCCATACAACGCAAATGCCAGGCCTCGCTGCTGGGGCGGAAAGGTATCCGCCAGAATGGCTTGAGCCATCGGCTGCAGGCCGCCGCCACCCGCGCCTTGCAGCACCCGAAAGAAAAGAAGAAATCCCAGAGTGGGCGCGATGCCGCAAAGCAAAGAACTCACGGTAAAGACAGCCAAGCAGGACATGAAGAAGCGCTTGCGTCCCAATGCACCTGCGAGCCAGCCGCTGATCGGCAGGATGATGGCGTTCGAGACCAGGTAGGAAGTCAACACCCACGTACTCTGGTCGTTGCTCGCCCCCAGATTGCCGGCCATGTACGGCAACGCCACGTTGGCGATGCTGGTATCTAGCACCTCCATGAAGGCAGCCATCGCCACGACCACAGCAATCAGCCAGGGATTGTACTTGGGCCGCCATACTGCCTCATCGAGTGTGAGAGCAGCGGAACTCATTTGAGATAAACGTCCGGCACCACGTTCATGCCGGGGCGCAGCCGGCGATCCTTGTTCTCGCCGGGTTCGAGAACAATCTTGACCGGAATCCTCTGGACAATTTTCACGTAGTTTCCCGTCGCATTTTCGGGGGGGAGCAAACTGAAGAGCGGTCCCGTCGCTCCCGCGATGCTGTCCACATGGCCCCTTAGCTTGCGGCCGCTCGAATCCACATGGATTTCCGCTCTCTGTCCAACTTGCATATGCTTGAGCTGGGTCTCTTTGAAATTGGCAGTGACCCAGACTTCATCGAGAGGCACGACGGTAAGGAGTTGTTGCCCGTTTTGGACGTTCATGCCAACCACCACGGTTTTATTCACCTCGCCGGTGACCGGAGCAACGATTTTTGTGTAACCGAGATTTAGTTGGGCCTGTTCGAGTTGGGTGCGCTTTTGCTCAACATCGGCGATGGCAGCCCGCACGCGAGCCCGGGTAGATGACACTTGCTGCGGTCCGGTCTCGGCGTATTGGTGGTTTGCATTGGCTTGCGACAGGCGGCTGCGGGCCTGTTGAACGAATTGCTGCGCCGCGGACTCGCTGGCCCGAGCTGCAGAAACCGTCGCGGTGCTCGATTTGGCGGAGGCCAACGCCTGATCGTAGATTTGTTGCGATACTTCCCGTTTGTCGACGAGTTGCTTGTAGCGGTGGAGATCGTCCTGCGCTTTTACATCATTGGCCTCGGCCGCTTCCAATTGGTCGTGAGCTGCGGCCAGCTGCCGCTCGGCGGCGATCACTCCGGCGTCGGCGTCTTCAATGCCAGAGGCAGTAAAGCTGAGTTGGCTTGAACTGTTTACTGAAGTAATTGGAACCGTAATGTTCAGCGACTGGGCCGTGGCCACCGCGTTGTCGAGATTGGCTTGCGCCTGGGCGACTGCAACGTCGTAGTCTTTCGGGTCGATCTCGACCAGCACGGTGCCTTTTTCGACCCACTGGTTGTCGTCTACGTTGACTTTCACCACGTAGCCGGAGACACGCGCACTGACTGGATAAAGGTGAACATCCGCCTGGGCGTCGTCCGTCGATTCGTAACTGCTGAGGTAGCGCCACAGGAACACGCCGGCGACCAGCACCACCACGGCGATGACGAGAATCAAAATGTTTCTCCGGCGCTTGGGATTCGAGCGCACCGGCGGCGTATAGCTTCTCTCCGCCAAGGGCGATGAATCTGCTGAAGATTCCGAATGGGGTGGGTTTTCGTCCGCCATGTTTATTGTCCTTTGAAATATTCTTTGACGCCCTGCTCCGCAATTCCCAGCGCGCGAATCAGCGAAATTTTCGCGTAATTATAGCTGTATAGACTTGATATGTACTGCTCGTGCGCACTTGCGACCGCCTCCTCCGATTGCACCACCTCTACGCTATCGGTAACCCCGGCGCTGAAACGATCACGCGATTGAGTCAGCGTTTCTTCAGCCAGATCAATGTTGCTCCGCGCCACGTTGACCTGATCGGCCGAGGACTGCAGGTTCAGCAGCGCGGCGCGCACATCGGAGTCGATCTGGGCCCGCAGACTCTCCAGGCGTTCGCGGCTCTGTTCGAGTCTGGCATCGGCCTGCAGAACCTCGGCGTGAACGCTCCCGCCCTGAAAGATTGGAATCGAAAGCGTTCCGCGCACGTCGGCGACTTGCGTTGCCGTGGAGGGATGCGACCCTCCCAAGCCATAATCCGCATTGAAGGACAACGATGGGAAATATCCTGCCAGCGCTGCCTTTCGGGCAAACTCCGCTGCGCGCACTTCGCTGATCGCTGCCTGGTAATCGGAACGCGAAGCATAGGCGCGTCCCAGAGCCGCATCCACGGTAAGGGCTTCGAGCGCCTGATACGGCGCCTTGTCGGCGAATTCATATTCCTGGCCGGGAGCTAAGCCAATCACGCGCGCCACGGTCAGCTTCTGGATGGCGAAGTTGTTCCTCGCCTGGATCAACTGCTGTTGCCGGGTCTGGAGTTCAACCTTGGTACGCAGGCCGTCGATGTCGGGAGAAGTGCCGGCATTCACCTGGTCGTTGGCTTGATCGTAAAGCGCCTGCGCAGTCTTCACCTGTGCTTCCGCCGTTTCAATGCGGGCTTCGTCGGCGATAGCCTGCAAGTAGGTGTAGCCTACGGCCAGCACGACGAGATCGCGAGCGTCCTTGAAGGTGTAGCTGGCGGATTTCACACTCTGGTTTGCTGCGCGGGTAGCATTAATCGACTTCCAATCGAACAGGGTCTGCGTCAAACTCGCGCGTGCGTCAAAGTACGAAAAAGGGCCCACTGAAGGCGGGAGACCGAAGAGTTTGGCAAGGCCGGCAAAGCCAAGCTCATCGATATTGACTTTTGAGACTCCCACGTATGGGTCTCCCGTCACGTGTGGCAAGAGAGCGCTCAGTTGCTCCCAGCGCTGTCCCCGGGCCGCACGAACGTCCGCATGCGAAAGGAGCAATCCGAGATTCTGTTTCAATCCGCGGTCGATGGCATCCTCAAACGAAAGCGACAGAACTCCCGGAACCAGCTTTGCCGGGACGCTTGCGGCGAACGAACTCACCCCGGTTGTTCCGGGAATTTGTTGGCCAGGAGTGTTCGGGCCGGGTGGCGTCTCGGTTTGCGCCAGGGATGTTGCCGCCCCGCAAACCAGGACTCCGGCCAACAGGAAAACGCGGCAGCGTTCGTAAGTGAGTCTCAAGGGAGTTTCCTCCATATTCACTACGCTAAGACTTGTGCACTCCCACAAGCGGGGAGGATGACATGATATGCCGGGTGCCTGAGTGCATGCACGATCGTGGGCTCGCCGAAGCATGAACCGCACACGACGCCAACTCCCGGAAGAATCGCGTTACGCCCGGGCTTTGTCGATCATCGCTTTCCAAATACCCTTGGATTTCAGAACCAGCTCAACGGCTTCACGAATTGCGCCGCGGCCTGCAAGAGCTTTCGTGGTGTAGTGGGCCGCATCTTTTGCCTCGGGAACCGCATCGCCGACCGCAATGGCCAGGCCAGCGCGGCGCATCAGTGGGATATCAGGAAGGTCGTCGCCGATATAAGCGACAGCGGAGTCGGACACGCCCGCTCTTCGAAGAATGTCTTCATATGCCGGCATCTTCACTGGCTGTTTCATGTAGATAAATTCCATTCGCATTTCCTGGGCGCGGCGAAGCAGCGCGGCGCTCTCGCGGCCCGTGATGCAGCCCGTGCGCAGGCCCGCCGTCTGGGCGAGAGTTAATCCCTGTCCGTCGTGGGCGTCAAAGGTCTTGATTTCGAGGGCGATGCCGTCGGTCTGCGAAAGCAGAGTGACGCTGCCATCGGTCATTGTGCCGTCCACGTCCATCAGGAGCAGTTCGATCCGCGCAGCACGCTTCTTAAGCGCAGGGGAGATTTTGGGAAAACGGGCCAAAGAAGCCTCCGCAAGAAAATGTAGATGAAAGTCTAAGGTAAAAGATTAATCGAGCGAATAAAAAAACGCTTTCCTGCTCAAATAACTCGACTGGTGTTGGCGGAAGCTGGAAAATTATTTTGCATACTTAGCCTCTGCTACGAGCATCTGTCACAAGAAGGAGCTAACCATGAGCACAGTCGCTGCACCCGAAGTAACCGCCGTCACAACCTGGAATATTGATCCTGTTCACTCAAATGCCCAGTTCAAGGTCAAGCACATGATGATCTCGAACGTGAAGGGCGAGTTTACTGCCGTTACTGGAAAATTGGAATTAAACAGCGCCGATATCACCAAGTCAAAGATCGAAGCCTCCATCGATGCCAGCACGATCAACACCCGGGAGCCGCAGCGCGACGCGCACCTGAAGAGCGCGGATTTTCTCGACGTTGAGAAGTTCCCCGTTTTGACCTTCAAATCGACTCGCATCTCAAAGGTAAAAGTTGACGAACTTTCAGTGGAAGGCAACCTCACGATCCATGGTGTCACTCGTAACGTGGTATTTGAGGTCGAGGGTCCAAGCGCAGCGGTCAAGGATCCTTGGGGCAGCACTCGGATCGGAATCTCGGCCACGACGCGCATCGACCGGAAGGATTTTGGCTTAAGCTGGAACGCAACACTCGAGGCCGGTGGCATCATGGTGGGACACGAGGTGACGATTACCCTCGATGTCGAGTTCGTAAAAGCATAACCGTTGTGCGGGTGGTGTGGTCGGTCCACTGAGATTGCATCTTGCCGGGCGCGGTCGGGGGTTTTTGCCCCACCCATGCGTCCGGTGCTAGACTGCGCAAATGGCTACCAAAAAGAAAGCTAAGAAGAAGTCTGCGAAGCCGAAGAAGAGTGCGCGCGGGAAGGTCGCGAGAACGAAGAAGCGCGCGCAGACCAAGAAAACTCTTAAGAAACTGGCGAAGAGTTCCGTTCGGTCCAAAGCCGCGGGCAAGAAGAAGGGCGTGAAGAGAGCGGCCAGCGGGAAGACCACGAGCCCGCGTAACAAGGGGGTTCCAAGAAAGCCCCAGGGGCGGAGCGCGCCGGCATTCTCCCGTGAGACGCCGGAGCCGTTCTCGGGCGGGGAATCGGGAGATCTGCAAGGCCTGTCCAACGTCGAAAGTGCCGATTCGGAAAGCGTTGACGAATTGCTCGAGGAGGGAAACGCCTTCGAAGCTGGCGTGGTTTCGGGAGTTGAAGAGGCCGACGGCGAGGACGGAAGAGAAGTTCACACTCGTGAAGTGCCCGAGGACGATGTGCCCGGCGAATACCTGGATAATGACTAGCGAGAACAACGACTAGCGAGATTCGCAGTCGAATTGCGTCCCCCTCACAGAAACTTGATCAAGGCGTCGATCGTTTCTTTGGGTTTTTCCTCCATAACCCAGTGGCCGCAGTCTTTCAGTACCACCATGGTGGCGCCGTTCGCGACGAGTTTCATCTGCTCACCAAGCAGTTTTCCATTCGCCTTCCCGCCGCCGATTGCCAGCACTGGCATGGTGAGCTTGTTTCGGGAAAGCTGAGCGAAATCCGTGGCGGCCTGCCGGAAGGAAACGAAATATGCCCAGCCGGCCCGCATCCGTCCGGGGCGCGCATAGGCTGCAGTGTAAGCCGCGCGATCGGCTTCTGGAATCGAGTGCGTCTTATCGGCCGCGAAATCGTTCCAGAAATAATCGAAGTACGTTCGCTCGCGACCGCGCACCAGCGCTTCCGGTGTCAGCCCGTTAAAGCGAAAATGCCAAATGCTCGGATCGTTATAAACGTCCTCCCATCCCGCAACGCCCGGCAGAAACGCGTCCATCACCACCAGCTTTTCCGTCTCCGCAGGAAACTGTGCAGCGTATGCGTAGGCAACCATCAGCCCGATGTCGTGGCCGACCACTCTCGCTTTCTCGACTCCCAGCGACTTGACGAGCCCGTGGATGCGGACGGCAGCAGTCCTCATGTCCAAACCGTCCTTCGGGATATCGGAATCGCCAATTCCGGGCAGGTCCGGGGCGATCACCGTAAATTTCTGGGCAAGCAGTGGAATGATCGGCCTCCACATGCGCGACGTCTGCGTATAGCCGTGCAGCAGGATCACCGCCGGGCCATGGCCCGCCGTCAAGTAGTGCAGCCCGAGGCCGTCTACCTGAGCCGTGCGCGAGACAATCGGAGCGGCCTGCGCGGATGCCGCTGACGATATCGAAGCCGCCAAGGGCAGCAATACCGCTAAACCGCTTAAGAGCTTGAGCGTGAATTTCATAGACCTCCTGATTCGTGACAATCCGCAGACTGCTTGAATCGAGCGCGGAGAGCCCTCCTGCAAGAAGCCGAATCTTACACGCTTTCGCTCCTTCGTGGGGTTGCGAACGATTTAGCGCCCGCTGATCACGGACAACCCAGAGCACCTGATCGCGAGCCGGCTCGACAGCAGTCACACGATCGAGTTGATCTGTTGCGTTGCAGCAAGTGCCGGCTAAGGTTCGGCGATGCTATGCCGATAGTCAATGAGTGACTTCCCCTTCCTCAGAACTTAACCCGGATACAGGCAAACCGGTGCCCCCATCGGGAACCCACTTTGTCGCCCGCCAGCCGATTCTCACGACCGATGAGAAAGTCTTCGGTTACGAGCTTCTGTTTCGCGACGGCATCGAAGATTTCTTTCGAAGTCCGGATTCCGACGCCGCCTCCCGCAGCACGTTAAACAGTTCCATGTTGCTGGGCCTCGATGTACTTTGTGATGGACGCCGCGCCTTTGTGAATTGCACCCGCGAGATCCTGCTTAAGGATTACGTCACACTGCTGCCGCCGGGCCAGACCGTGGTCGAAATTCTCGAGACCGTTCCCGCCGATGACCTGGTGGTGGCAGCCTGCCGCCGGTTGAAGGCGGCCGGGTACATGATTGCCTTGGACGATTTTGGGCCAGGCGATCCACGGGAAGGGATGACCGATCTCGCCGACATCATCAAAGTGGACCTCAGGGCTACCGCGCCGGATGACGCGGCCGCAATGGTGCAACGGTACGGACCCTTGCGCTGCCGGTTGCTGGCAGAAAAAGTAGAAACGCGCGAAGAGTTCATTACCAGCAAGAAAGCCGGTTTTGTTTACTTCCAGGGATACTTCTTCCGCCGTCCGGAAATACTCAGCGCGCGTGAGATTCCCGCCAACCGGCTCAATTATCTACGCATGCTGACGGCGGTTTCGCAACCGGAATTAGACGTGCGTCTCATAGAAAACCTGGTCAAGGGCGAGGCATCGCTGTGCTACCGTCTGCTGCGTTATCTGAACTCCGCTGCTTTCAGCTTTGCCTCCGAAATTCACTCCGTGCGGCACGCGCTTTCCATCCTGGGAGAGCGCGAAGTTCGCCGCTGGATCCGCTTGGTAGCCAGCCTGGGGGCGGGCCAGGATAAATCGAGCGACCTGGTGCTCGCCGCCCTGGTACGCGCCCGTTTTTGTGAGTTGCTCTCGCCCAAAATTCGGCACGGAGATTCTGACTTGTTCCTCTTTGGCCTGCTCTCGCTGATGGATACGATTCTTGAGATTCCCATGCGCCAGGTGCTCGATAACGTCCCCATCGATCAGGAATGCAAAGCGGTGCTGCTGGGCGCGACCAGCCGTCTGCGCCCCTTTTACCAGCTCATGCTGGCGCAAGAAGCCGGAGAGTGGGCCGCGGTCAAGGAGCTTGCAACCCAGCTTCACCTCAGCGAAGCCGACGTTTCGGCGGCCTACTGGCAAGCGATGCAATGGGCGCGGCAAGTAAGCTCGGGAGCTTAATAGGCCCCGTCCAATCAATGTTCTCCTGCGAACGCTATCCGCTAGCCTGGTCGTATGCGGGGCGAAACCAGTTCGCGTGCCGGTTCACCCGCTTCGAGCATTCGCAATCGCTCGCGTATGTCGCCGCGGAGCAGCTCAAGGGAAATGCCTCCAAAAAATTCTGGGAAGCGGTCGAGCCGCCCCAGCGCAGCTTGCAGCAAGAGAGTAGTTCCCAGGCGATTGTCGCACTGCAGGTGATGGAATGCCGCCGTCACCTGAATTAGTCCCTGCAAAAAGGTTTTCTCCGGCTCTGGCAGCTTTAGCCACACGCTCTCCCAGGCCTCATGCGCCGTGAAAAACTCACCGGCATCGTAAAGACGTAAGCCTTCCGCGAGAGCTCCTTCTGTCCAGTCGAACTTCATCATCTCCGGCTCATGCTAAAAACTAGCATGGATCAAGGGGTGGGACGCATCTCATGGAGCCATCGAAAGGGGTGTACACTGTCTGGCAGCATTCGACGAGGACCCCTGCTAGCGGGGCGAGTCGACCAAGGAATGTCCTGCCTTTCCCCGGCGGTTGGAGTTTTCATGCGGAGTTTTCCGGAAGCGAGGCGGATGGTTACGCTCAGCGGTGCGGCCACAGACTTATTTGTTGCGCGAAGCCTGCTCTTTTGTTTTCTGGCCTGGGCTGCCTGGTTTTCGATTTGCCCGGTTTCTGCATCCGCTCAGGTAGGTAGTCAGCAGGTCGGTGCTCAGCAGATCGGTGCTCAGCAGATCGGTGTTCAGGAGAGCCCCGCCACCAACTCCGCTTCTCAGTCCGAGACTAAGCAAAACTCTGCCGAACTCGCTTCTCACGACGAGCCTGCCACATTCAAAGTAAACGTAAAGCTGGTGGTGGTGCGGGCAGTGGTCCGCGATCCCCAGGGCCACGCCATCGGAAATCTTCGCCAGGACGATTTTCAGGTCTTCGACAAGGGCAAGCCGCAAGTGATTACCCAGTTCGAAGTCGAGCAGCCGGGAACTCTGGCAGCCAGGGTGCGCCAGCAGTCGATTGAAAACTCTGGCGAGATTCCTTCCGCCGATACTTCTCCTAGCACTGGAAATGTGCCCGCTGTGCCCGAACGTTTTGTAGCTTACCTGTTCGACGATGTGCACCTGGAGTTCGGCGATCTTGCTCGTGTGCGAGAGGCCGCGGAGCGCCACTTCGCCCAGCTGCGGCCCACCGACCGTGCCGCCATCTTCAGCACTTCAGGCCAGACGACACTGGAGTTTACCGACGATCACGCTCAGCTCCATGCGACCTTGCTTCGCCTTCAGCCCCGCCCCATCGCCCGCGCTTTTGGACACGACTGTCCGGATATCAGCTACTACCAGGCTGATCTGATCCTCAACAAGAATGATCCTCAGGCTACGCAAGTGGCCATCCAGGATGCGATCGCATGCAGCCCACCACCGCCCAACAATTCCGCAGCAGCAGCACTGCAGATGGCCACAGCGTTAGTGCAAGGGACCAGCGCGAGCGTGTTAAGCGCCGGTGATCACGAAAGCCGCATCGCCCTCGGTTTACTCAGCGACGTAGTGCGCAACGTATCCCGAAAGCCCGGCCAGCGAAGCGTTGTCCTGGTTTCGCCCGGATTCATCACCCCGCAACTGGAGTATGACTATACCCAGATTATCGATAGCGCGCTGCGCTCGCAGGTTGTCATCAATACTTTGGACGCTCGAGGGTTGTACGTCCCATCGTCGGCCGCGGATGCCAGCATTTCCACTCCGCCGCCGGCAGGCAAGGCTTTGCTTGAGATTGCAGCTGCATCCGCGCAGGACGACCTCCTTGCCGTCTTAGCGGACGGTACGGGCGGTGTTTTCTTCCACAACAATAACGATCTCGACGAAGGTTTCCGCCACGTCGCGGAAACACCGGAGTATTCCTATGTGTTAGCTTTCGTTCCGCAAAACCTCAAGCTCGACGGCAGCTTTCACAGCCTGAAGGTCACGCTAAAGAATCCGCAAAAACTGTCGTTGCAAGCCCGCCGTGGCTATTACGCGCCCAAGAACTTCACCAGCCCGGACGAGCAAGCCAAACAGGAAATTGTCGACGCAATGTACTCCCAGGAGGAGTTGCACAATCTTCCCGTCAACCTGCACACGCAGTTTTTCAAAGCCAGCGATCAGGATGCCACGCTAGTCGTCCTCGCTCATGTGGACGTAAAGCGTCTGCGCTTTCGAAAAGTCGAAGGGCGAAATAACAACGTCTTAACCTGCGTGTCAGCTTTGTTCAATCGCAATGGCAACTTCGTCGAGGGAATAGAGAAGACAGTGACCATGAAATTGAAAGACGAGACTCTGGAGCGCAAGCTCGGCTCAGGAATTACGCTCAAGACGAGCTTCGACGTAAAACCGGGGAGCTATCTGGTAAGGCTCGTGGTAAGGGATGCGGAAGGGCAAATGATGTCCGCAGAGAACGGTACGGTTGAGATTCGCTAAACATACATTTTGGAGGTACGGTATGCGCCATCGCCGGCTGGTTCTTTTCATTGGCCTGATTAGCCTGGCCAGCTTCTGGATGCTTCGCGATTCTGGGTCAAACATCCCCGAGGTGTATGCCCAACAGTCAAGCGCAGCGGCCGCGGATGACGCCGGGGTGATCCGCGCCGAGACCCGTCTGGTCCTGGTGGATAGCGTCGTCACCGACAAGAAGGGCGAGTACGTTCGCGATCTCACCCAGAAAGACTTCAAGGTCTGGGAAGATGGCAAGGAGCAAGCCATCACCAGCTTCTCTTTTGAGGAGAGCACGAACTCCACCAACCCACAGCCCCACTACCTGGTCTTATTTTTCGACAACTCCACCATGGACATGGGCGACCAGGCGAGAGCGCGGGACGCAGCCGCAAAGTTTATTGATGCAAATGCCGGCCCCGGCCACTTGATAGCCATTGCTGATTTCGGCGGCACGGTGCACATCTCACAAAACTTCACTACAGACGCCCAGCGCTTGAAGCAAGTAGTGGCTGGTTTACAAGGATCATCGGTTTCGCCGAACGCGCAGCCACCGGTCATGGTGGCTGCGATGGGTACTCCCTCCATAGGGCCGTCTCTGAGTAATGCGGAAGCTGA
>JBEKWP010000012.1:0-52346 GCA_049512915.1 Candidatus Sulfotelmatobacter sp. | reverse complement strand
CGCGTTCCATCGACGGCATTGATTGTTAGTCTGCTCTGCCTCGTGCTCTCCGGTTGCGGAGGCGGAAGCAGCGACTCCACTGGGGGCGGTGGCGGAGGGAGTGGAGGAGGCGGTGGGAGTGGCGGCGGAGGTGGTGGTGGGGGGGGCGTGTTTTTCAGGCAGAGCCTGCCCTGAGCGAAGCCGAAGGGATCTCCCGCTTAACCGGCCCAACGCCTAAGCCAAACTGCACCACTTCCCAACCCACGGTTTCCTCGTCCGACATTTGCCCTCAGGTATATACTTTCCGCGTAGCTTTAACGAGGTCTTCCGGCCAGCCTCCAAGGGCCGGGACGGGGCGTACATTCATTCCCCTAATTCTTGCGCGCCCCGCATGCTGATTTGCCGATTCCCGCCCGAGGCGGCGAGGAAATGGCACCGGTGCATCGCGCCAGATGTACAGCGGAGCTGCATCCGGGGGAGGTTATATTGTGGATTTGATTCTGGTACGTCTTCTTTTTGTCATAGTAGTTGCTGCTACCTGTTACGTAATTGCTCCCTTCGGCTTGCCTCGCAACCTGGATGCCGGAATCGGCGCTCTGGTGGGCGCGGGAATCATTCTGTTCGAATGGAAGCTGCGCGCGGTCAGCCTGAAGCGGCTGATCGGCGCGGCCTTCGGGAGCATCCTCGGTATCTGCGGCGCCTACTTGTTTGCTCTGGTCATTCGCAGCAGTGTGCCCGCGGGCAATACCCAGAGCTTCCTGCAAATCCTGGTAATGCTGCTGATGGCCTACGTGGGCCTGGTCGTGGGCGCGAGCAAGGGTGACCTGCTGAACTTAGCGGCGCTAGGCGGAGTCTTTGGCGGCGAGAAGCAAGGCAAGAAGAGTTACAAGATTCTCGACACCAGCGTCATCATCGACGGCCGCATTGCCGACATTGCCGAGACCGGATTCCTCGACGGCATCATCGTCACGCCGCAGTTCGTGTTGCGCGAGTTGCAACTCGTGGCCGACTCCGCTGACTCGCTCAAGCGCAACCGCGGCCGCCGCGGCCTCGACGTCCTCCAGCGCCTGCAGAAGATGGCCACGCTGTCGATCCAGATTGTGGAAGATGATTTCCCCGCCGTCCGCGAAGTCGATCTCAAGCTGATCGAACTGGCCAAGGTCTACGAAGGCAAAATCATCACCAACGACTTCAACCTGAACAAAGTAGCGCAGCTTCAGGGCGTCGAAGTGCTGAACATCAACGAGCTGGCGAACTCGCTCAAGCCCATCGTGCTGCCCGGCGAGATCATGAAAGTCTTCATCCTGAAGGAAGGCAAGGAATACAACCAGGGCGTGGCCTATCTCGATGACGGCACCATGGTGGTCGTGGACAATGCACGGAAAATGATCGGCAAAACCATCGACGTCTCGGTCACATCGGTGCTGCAGACCACTGCGGGTAAGATGATCTTCGGCAAATGGGACGAACGCGCCTTCGCCCGCACCAGCGGCGTGGTCCAGCCCGTAGTGCCGGCGACAGTGCCATCCATTCCCAGCGTGTCAGGGCCCGCAGCCGTAATCCCGAACACGCTCGTCGAGACCAAGCCTCAGCCGTAGACGCCCTGAGCGAAGTCGAAGGGATCTCCCGCTGAACCGGCCGAACGCGTAAGCCAAACTGCACCACCACCGGCTGCCCCGCATTTGAACTCCCCGTCCCGCGCCCGTATACTTACTCCCCGCCATGAAGGTGATCGTGATCATTCCGGCTGCGGGCCTTGGAACCCGCATGGCCCCCATGCCCGTCGGCGCTAAGGGCAAGCAGCAGAAGGCGCCGCCCTCCAAACAGTTCACTGAGCTGGGCGGAACGCCGATTCTCATCCACACGCTGCGCAAGTTTGCCGCGGTTGACGCGGTGAGCGAGATTTGGATTGCTCTGCGGGAGAATGAGATTGCAGGATTCCGCGCGCGGCTCACGAATGAAAAAGACATTCTGAAGAAGAAAGTGGAGTTGGTTCTCGGCGGCGAGCATCGCCAGCAGTCGGTGGAGAATGCGCTGACCGCGGTTGCCGCAGCAGCGGCGCATGACGATGATGTCGTGCTCGTGCACGACGCAGTGCGCCCGTTTGTGACCGGCAAGATTATTCAGGAAGTAATTGATGCGGCGGAGAAATACGGGGCGGCGATCGCCGCCCTGCCCGCCATCGACACGGTGAAGCAAGTCGAACGCACGGCGGAGGGCGCGCTGATCAAGGCGACCATCCCGCGCGCCGGGATCGTGATGGCGCAGACACCGCAGGGCTTTCGCTACAGCGTGATCAAGAAGGCGTTCGACGAAGCCTCGGCGGACGGCTTCCTCGGCACCGACGAAGCGTCGCTGGTCGAACGATCAGGCCACGAAGTGGCCGTGGTAATGGGCTCGCAGCGAAACATCAAGATCACAGCCCCCGCCGACATGGAACTGGCGGAGTTCTACTTAGGAAAATGAGCCACGGATTTCCACGGATTTCCAAGGATCAGAGTCATTACTGCGAGGTAAACTCGCTGGTGATGAACTTACTGCCGACCGCGCTGAAGCATTCCGAATTAACCGAGAAGATCATTGGAGTTTTCTACGATGTGTATAACGAACTCGGGCATGGGTTTCTGGAATCGACCTATGCCGAGTCGCTGACGGTGGCCTTGCGGGAATCAGGGATGACTGCGGCGCGCGAGGTCCCGGTGCCAGTGTGGTTTCGCGGCAGAAAGGTCGGGCAATACTTTGCCGACCTGATTGTTGATGGCGTGATTCTTCTCGAGCTGAAAGCTGCGAGAACCCTCGAATCTGCACACGAAGCGCAACTTCTGCACTATCTCCGCGCGACCGACATCGAGGTTGGTTTGCTCCTGAACTTCGGATTGCATCCCCGGTTCCGCCGCCTTCTCTTCGACAATGCAAGAAAAAAGATCCGTGAGAATCCGTGTGAATCCGTGGCCGAGATTTCCGCATGAGAATTGGCTACGGGTTCGATTCGCATGAGTTTCGCTCAGGGATTCCGCTGAAGATTGGCGGCATCGCTCTGGCTTACGACAAAGGGCTGGGCGGGCATTCTGATGGCGACGTGCTGCTGCATGCCATTACTGACGCGCTGCTCGGGGCTGTAGCTGCGCCCGATATCGGAGCGCTGTTTCCGCCTTCCGACCCGAAATGGAAAGGCGCGGACTCGGTGGTCTTCCTGCGCGAGGCGCTGAAACGCGTGCGCGACGCGGGATACGGTGTGGCCAACATCGATGCCAGCCTGATTCTGGCTGCGCCCAAGATTGGCCCGCACGCTGCGTCGATCCGGGCGAGCGTGGCGAAGCTGTTAGGAGTGCGCGCCGATTGCGTCGGCTTGAAAGCGAAGACTCCGGAGGGGCTCAATCTGGAGAACGCCGCGGTCGCGCATGTGGTTGTGTTGCTCGAGAAGAGGAGCAGTCCGAAGAAGGCGCGGAGAAAGATTACGAAGAACAAGCGGCGTTGAGCTATTTGAGCCGTGTCGCGGCTGCTTTGATCTTCACCGCTTCGATCTGCGCTGATTCGATCTGCGCTGATTCGATCTGCGCCGCTTCGATCCTTGCTGCTTCGATCAGGGCGCGGAAGATGGCGCGCGAAGGCTCGTCCTCATTGACTGAGCGCTCGGGATGCCACTGCACTGCCAGCACGAAGTGATCGCTGGCGGTTCCTTCCAGGGCCTCGACGATTCCGTCGTCGGGGCAGCGGGCGGCAATGTGCAGGCCGTTGCCGATCACGTCGGCCGATTGGTGATGCGAAGAGTTCACGGGAATCATGCGTTTGTCGGCTCTGCCTAAAATGTCCTGCAGCTTTGAATCGCCCTCAATCTCGACCGTGTGTGCTACCGCGACCTTCTTTCCGGCTTCATGATCCACTCGCGTGCGCAAATCTTCCGGCAGAAAATCCGGGATGTGCTGGATTAACGATCCGGCGCAAAAGACGTTGAGGCTTTGCAGGCCGTAGCAGATGCCGAGAACGGGCTGGCGCCGTTTGTAGGCGTCTTGCAGAAGAAGCTCATCGACGGAGTCGCGGCGCGGGTCGGCGGCGGCGGTTTGGGGTGAGCGTTGCGCGCCAAACTTTGAGGGATCGACATCGGCTTTGCTCCCGGGCAGGAGCACGCCATTGCAGCTCTCCATTATTTTCAGGACCTCGATCTTCATGAGCTGGTCTGAGGTCTGGTTGAGCGGGATGCGGACGGGTTCGCCTCCTGCCTGCTCGACGGCGCGCTCGTATTGCGGGATGGCGCGCTCGGCATACTCCTGGTCGATCGAGTGCGGCATGGGAATGGCGATACGGGGCCGTGGGTTCGTTGGCAATCAGTTCATCCTCTCGTGTGTTAAGCCCTCGAGCGCGGCCAGGATCTTGGACTGGCGGTAGTGTCGAATCTCCATGATGAGCGCGAGGACGAAGATGATGCTGCCTGCGATTGCGGCTGCGGGCAGCGCGATCTGGCGGTAGGCCACGGTCATGTTGGGATGGATGTGGCGCACAGCCGCCACCACCACAGTCCCGATGATTCCCACGAACAGGCTGACGGCGAACGAGATCAGAGTGCCGATGAAGGTCAGCAGCAGGACTCGCACCGGAATCGCATACCAGCGGGGCGGGCGCGGGGTCGGCGGCATGCTTTCAGGCTACCATCATCCCGGTGACCTGGCGTTGGCTGAGCCTTGATCTGGATTAAAAAAAAACGCAGATCGATCCGGCTAAAATATCTGGAATCAGTCAGTTGCGAGTTCGCGATCTGGTTTGGGTCCGGCTAAAATATTGAAAGCAAAAGACTTGTTTGCAAAATCTTGCATTCAAAGGACTTAGGAGTGCCTGCCGTGGCTAAATAGCCTGGAATCAGTGGGCGGGATCGCAAAATATTGAATTGGCGCTAGTTAGCTCATTGCTATTCAGTTATCAAAGATCCAATCCGTATAGAGATAGGATTACTCTTTTCGAAATCCAAGTCAAGGGAATTCATAGAGGCGAGGCAGAAAATGCTGTGCCGTCCCTGAGTTGTTCCGACTTTACCGCTTAGCCCCGGTCCGGGGCTAATATGTGCCGCCCCCTTCGGGCTGGGGTTGGGTCGTTCCCTGCGGCATCTTTTCCGGAAGTGCAATTCTCATGCGCTTCCTCTCAGGGGCTAAAGCCCCGATCATATCGAGGGGGTCAATCGCAGCGCTGAAGCGCTGCGCCACCCAAAATCGTCCGTCCATGTCAGGGCACGTCAAGGGCACGAGCAGAGTCAAAGGCAGCGGGCAGGAGTGCCCGCTCCACACGAGCAGTTGCACCCAACCGCTCCACGCAGGCGGGTCCACGCGAGCCCCGTAGTGTATAAAAGAGTAATTATGTCGCAGGCAGCGACGGTTATTACGCGGAGCCCCGCGGATGTGGTGCGGATGACGCCGGTTTCACAGGCGGCGAACGGGGTGTGTTATGCCGTGGCGGGCGAGGTCTCGATCAGCTCCTCTGACCTGGAGCGCATGATCGCGGCGGTGCCTGCGAAGATTGCTGCGGCGCTCAAGCGCAAGGCTTATTACTTTGTCCCGCTGACGATCAGCCAGGGAGAAGAGATCCTGATCGCGGACCGCTACGACGTGGTGCTCAGCGATACTGCGGTTTGCCATCGCAACCTGAATCTGGGCGATTCGCAGTGTGTGTTTATCTCGACCCGGCTGATGGACGACAAATTTTCGGTGGCGTTTGAGTTTTACATCAACGTCGGGCACGCGCTGGTGGAGGTTGCGGGAGTTTCCGCGGAATTCAACGAGCTGGCCTGGAAGCAGGTGGAGGGCGGGGTGCGCGGAGAGACCTCACTCGACGCCTTTGAGGCGCGGAAGCTGGCTGCGGCGGGCGGACCGGATGCGGAGCGCTTCAAGAACGAATACTTCGAGGCCACGTTTTCTGACTCGATCTCGATTTACCTGCTTTCGCTGTATCTGGATGTGGATTACCACGATCTGCGGGAGCGGGACTATCCGCTGCTGGCGCCTTCGGCGATGGCGGAGCGGTTGCGGAAAGTGGCGGAATTGTTTCCGGCGAATGCGGGGTTTGAGTTTGCGGTGTTGTACAAGCGGCGGGGATAAATTCTTCTTGCCACGGATTTGCACGGATGGAATTTCTGCTTTGGAACCCTTCTAGGAATGAAACCGGGGTGAGACCTCCTCCAGCCGCGGCTGTAAACGGCGGCTAGCCTCAGAGGCTAAAGCCTGGAGCGGCAGGCCGTTGAGCGGTACGACTGAAGTCGTGCCCTTCCCGAGCCTTCGCGTGACAGAGCATTACTTATCGACGGGCCGTTGAGCGGCGCCACTCAAGTCGTGGCAGCGAAACATCCCAAGCTCGTCAGAGTTGGGCGCTGCAGCGACTCGCTGCGCTTGTCTGGACCCTTCGGCTTCGCTCAGGGCAGGCTCACGAGGCGGCCGTCCCCACATCCAAACAGTGCTTTGTCCGTTCCCCAATCCTGCGCCTGACGAAGGCTTACTTATTCCCTATCGCAAAGTTGACCGTGCTGGGCTCGTTGGCCTTGACCGTGACCGATTTTGCCCAGCTCTTTGGTTCGGTGAAGATGGGCCGTTGCACAGCGCGCTCGGTGAGGACGTCGTAGGCCTGCTCCTTGCCGGCCAGTCCCCAGCCTTCATGCCAGGCAACGATCTGATAGGTGCCGGGCGGGACGCTGGAAAATTCGAAGCGGCCGCTCTCGTCGGTGACGGCGTAATAGGGATGGGTCACGACCATCATTTCCGCGTTCATCCAGACGTGGCCGCCATTGCAGTGAAGATTGATCAGGCCGGGTGTGGACATGTTGCGCGAGACGGGCTGATTGGGGAAAGGGAAGGGCAGGTTGAAGGTGGCCGCTCCGTCCATGTGGATGGTGTGCAGGGTGGCGTCGGAGCTATTCATCTGCAGCGGCGCGTTCTGGGGTACGAGAAGAATGTGGGGGACGTAGCGACACTGCTTCTGGTCGAGGTGACGCCGTTGCTCGGGTAGTTCCAGCGCTTTGCCGGCGGAGATGTCTTTGAGGTAAACGATGGTGTTGGCTACGCCGCCCTCCGGACCGATGATCAGACGTTCGAGGCTGACGGTTTTCTTTCCGTCCGGGTCGCAGATCTGGGGATCTTTGGTAACGGGGAAGTCGAGTTGTCGGGGCACAGGTCCCAACCATTTGACGGTGCCGGAGATCGTTCCTCCGTCAGTGACGGAGATGACTCGATAGTCGCCCTGCGCCGCGGCAAAGCTTGCAACCGCAAGAAGGAGCGCGAGTAAAGAAAAACGGGCAATAAGACTGCGCATATTGAAACCCCTGTTTACCCGCTTACACGCGGCCTATCCGCGGTCGTCGTGGAGCGCGGGCTGAAATTTAGGTCGATCCGCACTGCTGTTCCGCAGGTAACGACTTGCACCCGACTTGCGGGTTAGCGCTCACAGGGTGCCCCCAAACAGGCGGGCCAGCGCTCGTGTATGCGGTCTTGCTTTGTCCCAAACCGGGAGGGCCGTAGGGGGACGGTCGCTTAATTGGAACAATGGTTAATTGGAAGGTTGCGCCAAACTCTGCCGGAGGTCGAGATTACCAAGGTGGTGTATCGGGCGGGGAGGGTCTTTTCTAGTTCCCCAGTTGGCCGCCCGGCTGGTCTGACTCGAGCAAGGCCGAGGTTTCATGGCTGGAGGGTGAATAGCGCACAACCAGCATGCGCCCCTTCCAGCCGAGAGTGAGAGCGTCGGCGCGCTTCTCGCTAAAAGCTCTTACGCGGTGGACGCCGGAGAAGTATTCACCGTTCACGATATAGGTGTAGGTAAATTCGCCGATCCACGGCTTGTAGACTCCACCGACGCCTTGCGACGTGACTCCCATAACCGTCCCCTGGGTGGAGGGCCACAACTGGGCGCGGCGGGCTTTGAGCCATGCCAGGACCCCACCTGCAACGCCGACCACCAGGAGGATGAGGTCGCGTGCGAGGGGCAGGAGGCCTAGAGGATCGAAGTGACGCATGCTGCGCTCTCCCGTCGAAATGCTGACGATTGTATCGCAAGTTATTTGCGGTGTGATTAAAATGCGGCCATGACGATATCCGTCCGAGCGTTCGCGAAGATCAATCTTGGGCTGCGCATTGGCGCGCTTCGGGGGGACGGATTTCATGAATTGCTCACGGTCTATCAGACGATCGGACTGCACGATGTCGTCCGCGTGAGCTTGGGGCGAGGTCGCGGGATTGACATTCGGTGCACCGATCCTAGAGTTCCGAAAGATGAGTCGAATACTTGTTATCGCATCGTCGAAAAAGCCATGCGGGCTTTGCGCGCGACAGGGCGGGTTGTGATTGAGATTGAGAAGCGGTTGCCGGTGCAGGGCGGTTTGGGCGGGGCTTCGGCGAATGCCGTAGCCGCGCTGCTGGGGCTGGAACGGGTGGTGAAGAAGGCCTTGCCGGCGGAGGAGCGGCTGCGGATTGCGGCGGAAGTGGGGTCGGACCTGCCGCTGTTTCTGGTGGGCGGGACGGTGCTTGGCGTGGGGCGCGGGGAGCAGGTGTATCCGCTGGAGGATTTGGCGGCTACGGCTTGCGTGGTGGTGACTCCGGAGGTGGGGGTTTCGACGCCGAAGGCGTTTGCGGAGTGGGATCGGAGAATGGCTCGCGGCCCCAGGGCGACGAACGCAGGCCTCGCTGCGCTCGGCCGGACCCCTCGGCTTTGCTCGGGACAGGCTCTCGAGGCGGCTGTCCCCACACAAATTTCGGCAGTAGAATTGACGGTCCCAGCACGGTCCGATAGAATGGTTGAGCTTGGCCGCGAGTTGTTGGCGTGGCTGAGCAAGAGTTACTCCGGTGCTCCTTTTGGAAGGGGCCGGGCCGAGAATCCGCTTCTCGAGCTTGTCCGGGCCGGGATCAAGAACGACTTTGAAGACGTCGTCTTTCCTGAGTATCCCGAGCTGAGTGAAGGCAAGAGCGCGCTGGAGCGTGCGGGCGCGAAGTATGCGTCGCTGTCGGGCTCCGGGTCGACTTTGTACGGGCTGTTTTCTTCGAAAGAGGCGGCGCGCTCGGCGGTGGAGAGATTACGAAAGCAAGGATGGGCGGCGCAGGCGACGGTTACGCTGACGCGGGGCCAGTACTGGCGGCGAATTTTTGATTGTTGATTGCTGATTGTTGATTGACAATAGGGATGCCCGAGTTTCGGGATCAATCAAAAACCAGTAATGGTACTGGGCCGTCGACTAATGGTAGGTCAAGTGCCTTTGGAGCACTTTGTCTAGGTTCGAATCCTAGCGGCCCAGCCAGAAAACCAGCTTCTAGCTGCTAGCGCCTAGCCAGTTCGGAATTGGTTGGCTAGAAGCTAGCAGCTAGAAGCTAAGAGCTGAAAATTATGGCTACTTTGGTGACGCCGACCGAAAAAGCGGAGAAGATGGAAAAGAACGTCCCACCCACGCCGGAAGAGAAGCCGGATCGCAAGCAGCGGCCGCGGCTGGACGAGAAATTTAAGATTTTCAGCGGGACAGCGAACGAGCCGCTGGCGGACGAGGTTTGCCAGTTCCTGGGGATGCAGCGCGGGCAGGCGCAGGTGACGCGCTTTGCCGACGGCGAGGCGTATGTGCAGATCCAGGAGAATGTTCGCGGCGGGGATGTGTTCATCATGCAGCCGACGTGCCGGGTGGTGCACGCCGATGGGCGGAGCACGAGCGTGGATGAGCATCTGATGGAATTGCTGCTGATGATCGATGCGCTGAAGCGGGCGTCGGCGCGGCGGATTACGGCGGTGATGCCTTATTTTGGCTACGCGCGGCAGGATCGGAAGGACAAGCCGCGCAGCCCGATCTCGTCGAAGCTGGTGGCGGATTTGCTTACCACGGCGGGAGCACACCGGGCGTTGATTGTTGATTTGCATACGCCGCAGTTGCAGGGATTTTTCAATATCCCGGTAGATCATCTATTCGCTTCTCCGGTGCTGGTGGATCACTTCCGGAAGCTGAACCTGCCGAATCTTACGGTGGTTTCACCGGACGCGGGCGGTGTGGAGCGGGCGCGGTTTTTCGCGAAGAAGGTGGACGCGGCGCTGGCCATCGTCGATAAACGGCGCGTGGAAATGAACGTGGCTGAAGTGATGCACGTGATCGGCGATGTGCATGGGCGGACCTGCCTGATCATCGACGATTTGATCGATACGGCCGGGACGCTGGTGAAAACCGCGGCGGCCTTGATGGAGAATGGGGCGACCGAAGTTTATGCGTGCTCTTCGCACGCGGTGCTGTCGGGGCCGGCGGTGGAGAACATTGCGAAGTCGGTGATCCGGGAAGTGGTGGTTACGAATACTATTCCGCTGAACGAAGAGGCTAAGCGGGAGCCGAAGATTCGGGTGCTTTCGATTGCGGGATTGATTGGGCGGGCGATTCAGGCCAATCACGAAGAGACGTCGGTCAGCAAGTTGTTTATCTAGCGGCGGGCTGCGGCGGCGGCCAGAGATTATAAGGAAGCGAGCCAGACGCGCGAGTATTGCGTCGCAAAGAACGCGACGCTTCGCGCGGCTCGCCCGGGTCCTTCGGCGACGATAAAGCTGTCGCCTCAGGATGACAGTATTTGATGGGACACTTTTAGAAGGAATCGAAATTATGGCAACTACATTGGAACAGAACATTCTGGAAGCGCAACCGCGGGAGGCTGGGACCAAGAACCATGCCCGGCGGGTGCGGCGCGAGGGCAAGATTCCCGGCGTGCTGTATGGCGCGAGCAAAGATGCGCTGCCGGTGACGGTCGATCCGCGGCATGTGCTGCGCATTCTTCGCTCCGACAGCGGACACAACACGATTTTCGATCTGGCGCTGCACGGCGGCGAACGCACCAAGGCCATGATCGTGGATTGGCAGTACGAGCCGATCAAAGGCCATCTGTTGCACATCGACCTGAAGCGCATCGCCATGGACAAGGCGCTGCGGGTGAACGTACCGATCGTGCTGCAGGGTGTGCCGGCGGGCGTGAAGACCGAGGGCGGGATTCTCGAACAGATACTGCGCGAAGTGGAGATCGAGTGCCTGCCGGCGGATATTCCGAGCCACATCGATGTGGATGTGAGCGAGCTTACGTTCGGCAAGGTGCTGCGCGTATCGGATTTGCCGCATAACGAGAAGCTGAAGTTTCTTTCGGACGCGAACCAGCCGGTTGCTCACGTGACCAGCGTGAAGGAAGAGGTTGTGGCTGCGCCTGAGGTGGTGGCGGCGGAAGCCGGAGCGGTTCCGGCGGAGCCTGAAGTCATCAAGAAGGGCAAGGCGGAAACTGAGGAAGACGGCGAGGCAGCGGCGGCCGAGAAGCCGGAAAAGGCCGAGAAGAAAGCTGAGAAGAAGGAGAAGAAATAGGGAAGCGAGCCAAACGCGCGAGTATTGCGTCGCAAAGAACGCGACGCGTCGCGCGGCTCGCCCAGATCCCTCGCTGCGCGAAGAACGCTTGCTCGGGATGACAACCGGTCTTCACCAAGAGCGCAAGCGGAGGAAATTGATACCGCGTGAAACTGATTGTTGGGCTGGGCAATCCTGGGATCGAGTATCAGTTCACGCCGCATAACGTGGGGTTTCTGGCGGTGGACCGGATTGCCAGCGAGCGCGGGGTTGAGATCAGGAACCGGCAGTGCCGGGCGCTGACGGCGCGGATACAGGTTGGGGACGAGCCGGTGCTGCTGGCGAAGCCTGAGACCTACATGAATTTGAGCGGCGTGTCGGTCCGGGAACTGGTGGCGGAATACGAAGCGAAGCCGGAATCGGACCTGATTGTGATCCAGGACGAGTTGGATTTTCCGCTGGGCACGCTGCGGATTCACACGCGGCGGAGTTCGGCGGGGCATAACGGGATCGAGTCGATCATTGGAGCGCTGGGGACGCAGGATTTTTTGCGCATCCGGATTGGCGTGGCCCCGGAGCGCAAGGTGGAAGACGGTGAGCGGTATTTGCTGGCGCGGTTTCGCAAGGCTGAGCTGGCGGTCGTGGATGGAATGCTCGATACCGCGGCTGAAGCGGTGATGGCGATTCTTACTGAAGGTGCGGCGGCGGCGATGAACCGGTTTAACCGGAAAGAGAGCGAATAGGGAAGCGAGCCAAACGCGCGAGTATTGCGTCGCGAAGAACGCGACGCATCGCGCGGCTCGCCCAGATCCTTCGGTGGGCAGAAAACGCCCACCTCAGGATGACAATCGAGTTTTGGCAAAGATTTGGAGATGCAAATGAATCGTACTTATGAGCTGATGTTTATTGTCCGGCCGGATATGGCGGATGAGGATCTCGAGAAGTTGATTTCGAACCTGGAAACCACGGTGACGTCGTCCGCCGGTTCGATCAAGAGCGTGGACCGCATGGGCAAGCGCCGTCTGGCGTATGTCGTGCGCAAGTTCCGCGAAGGCATCTACATTTTGCTGACGATCGAAGGGGCGGGTTCGGTGGTTCACGAACTGGAACGCCGGCTGCGGGTCACTGAGCCGGTGATCAAGTTCCTCACGGTACGCATCGACGAAGAGCAGAAGCGGCTGGAGAAGATCAAGAAGCTGCGCGATGCAAAGAAGAAGGTGAGCGCACAACCAGCGGCCGTCGCGGAAGAAGCGCCGGCGGCACCGGCGACGGCAGCCGAGACCCCTGCAACGGCGTAAAAGAAGTGGTCAGTGGCCAGTGGTCAGTGACCAGTTCTTGTCCTCTCGTTCGAAGAGATTTGACTGGCCACTGGTCACTGACCACTGGCCACTGATTAAGGAGCGTTATGACTGACGAGACCAAAGCACCAAGCGAGCGGCCGGAGCGGCCTGCCGGCGATGGACCGCGCGAGTTCCGGCCCTCGGGAGACCGTCCGCGTTTCGGCGGGGCTGGTGGGCGTTCCGGGCCTGGCGGGCCGCCGCGTGAAGGCGGGCGAAAGTTTTTCCGGCGCAAGAAGGTTTGCAAGTTCTGCACCGAGAAGATCGCCGACATCAACTACAAAGATTACCGTCTGCTCGGGCAGTTCGTGGCGGAGAGCGGCAAGATCGTGCCGCGCCGGTTGACCGGTGTGTGTTCGCCGCATCAGCACCGGCTGGCCTCGGCGATCAAGCAGGCTCGCAACATTGCTCTGCTGCCGTTTGCCGGGCGGGCATCGTAAAAAGCAGCTTCTAGCTCCTGGCTTTTGTCGTGCTGGAGCGAAGGTTAAGCTAGAAGCTAGAAGCTAGGAGCTATCATGGAAGTCATTCTTAAAGAAGATGTGAGCAAGCTGGGAACGCGCGGCGATGTGGTGAAGGTTGCCGAAGGATATGGGCGCAATTTTCTCCTGCCACGCAAGCTGGCGATTGAGGCCACTGCGGGGAACAAAGCCGTCATCGTGCAGATGAAGGCCGCGTCGGTGCGGCGCTCGGCCAAGGAGAAGTCGCAGGCTGAGGAACTCGCCAAGCAGTTTGAAGGACTGTCGGCTACGTTCCAGAAGCGGGCGGGCGAGCACGATCAATTGTTCGGATCGGTTACTTCCGGCGACATTGCCGAAGCTATCGTGAAAAAGGGAGTCAACCTGGACCGCAAGCAGATTCAGCTTCACGAGCCGCTGAAGACTCTGGGCGAGTTCACCGTGCCGGTGAAGCTGCACAAGGACGTGACTGCGCATTTGAAGGTTGTGATTGAGAAGGAAGCAGTCGCGGAGTAGGAACAATCACTCCGTGAGCCGGAATTCCGCGTGCAGCGCGGCCGTGGAGTCTTCGCCTACCCATACGTCGAACTGTTCCGGTTCGACGACCCATTTTTTTTCGGTCGGGCTCCAGAATTGCAATTCGTCTTTTCCCAGGGTGAAGTGCACGGTGCGTTTCGCGCCGGGCTCCAAGGTGACGTGATCGAATCCCTTCAACTGCCGAACCGGGCGGGAGGCGCTGCCGGCGCGCTGGTGAATGTAAAGCTGGGCCACGGCGTCGCCGGCGCGGCTGCCGGTATTGGTCACGTCGACTGAAGCTTCGATCGTGCCTCCGGTTCGGGCGGTTGGGGTTACCTTCAGATTGTCGAACGAGAAACTCGTATAACTCAGGCCATAGCCGAAGGGATAGAGCGGAGTGCTGCGAATATCCCAGTAGCGCGACTTAAAATCGGGCGACGTCTCCGGGTTTTGCGTGAGGTTGTGGTTGTAATAAATGGGGACTTGTCCGGTGCTGCGCGGCCAGCTTACGGGCAAGTGGCCAGAGGGATTGGCGTCGCCGAAGAGTATGTCGGCGATTGCGTTGCCGCCCTGGCTGCCCGGATACCAGGCTTCGAGAATGGCAGGGACGTGCTCCGCGGCCCAGGAAATATCTAGCGGGCGGCCATTGACGAGAACCAGCACGACAGGCTTGCCGGTGGCGGAAACCGCTTCCAGCAGTTCTTCCTGACCGTTTGAAAGCTTCAGAGAAGATCGCGAAGCGTACTCGCCGCTCATCAGGTCAATCTCGCCTAGAACCAGAATGGACACATCGCTTTGCCGGGCCAGAGCTACGGCATCTGCGATGGATTGCTGCGTTTCCTGAGCGGTCTGGGCTGGTTGCTCTTTCATTATCGCGGTCATCGGAATGCCTTCAAACGGCGAGGGGATGTCGCGCCTGAGGTTTGGTCCATGCGAGTAGGCGACCCGCAGGGCGGAGCCGGCCTTTTCCTGGATACCCTGGAGAATGCTGACGGTTGGACCCGGTTTCGTCAGCGCACCCCACATGGAGAGAAGGTCGGCTTGGGCGTCGGCGAGCGCGCCGATTACTGCGATGGAATGGATAGTTTTGCCGGTCTTATCTTTTTCGGTCTTAGCTTTGTCTGTCTTACCAAGCGGCAGCAAGCCGCCCTGGTTGCGGAGCAAAACTACAGAGCGTTGGGCGGCGCGGCGCGCGAGTTGCTGGTGCGCGGGATCGTTGAGCGTGGGCTCGAGGCGAGATTCGTCGGCGTAGGGATGCTCAAATAATCCCATGCGAATCTTGGTTTCGAGAATGGGCCGCACGGCGTCGTCGATCTGCTGCATGGAGATGCGTCCCTGCTGCAATTCGATCGGCAGATACTTGAGGTAGGTGCCGCTGGCCATATCCATGTTCAATCCGGCGGTGAAAGCCTTGTAAGCGGCGTCCTGGGGATCGCGGGCGTAGCCGTGGATTCGCAGGCTGCGGACGGCGAAGGCATCGCTCACGACAAATCCCTGAAAGTTCCATGCGTCGCGCAGCACGTCGTGCAGGAGCCATGGGTTGCCGGTGGCGGGGACATCGTTCAGATCCATGTAAGCGCTCATCAGGCTTCCGACGCCGACGTCGATGGCGGCTTTGAATGGCGGCAAATAGGTGTTCCACATTTGCTCTTCGGGAATGTAGGAAGAATCGTAGTCGCGTCCTGCGTCGGCAGCGCCGTAGCCGGCGAAATGCTTGGCGCAAGCCAGCACGCGATCGGGCGCACCCAGGAGCTTGCCTTGAAATCCCAGGACCTGGGCTCGCGCCATGGCGGCTCCGAGATAAGGATCTTCGCCGGCGCCTTCGACCATGCGTCCCCAGCGGGCGTCGCGAGCGATATCGACCATGGGCGCGAAGGTCCACTGAATGCCTGCGGCGCGGGCCTCCTGCGCGGCTACGGTTTGCGCGTCCTCGACCATCTTCGTATCCCAGGAGGAAGCCATGGCGATCGGCGCCGGGAAGATGGTGTGGTAGCCATGGACAACGTCGAGCCCGAAGAGCACCGGGATGTGCAGCCGCGATTGTTCGACGGCGATGTGCTGCAGACGGTTGATCTCCTTGGGATCGGAGATCCAGAGTATGGAACCTGCGCCGAATTGTTTTACGAACTCTTCGATGGGCTGCTTTACGTTTTCCTTGAACTCGGGGGCATCTATTCCGGGGAGCTGAGATAGTTGCGCGACTTTTTCCTCCAGGGTCATCTGCTGCAGGAGGTTTTTGGCCTTGTCGCGAATCTGAGGTTCGGCGAGCGAACTGGACGCGGGGATATCTGCCCCCATCGGGCGAGCTTGACGGGTTTGCCCTGCGACTTCCAACGGCCGGCAGAGGAGAGTTGCTAATGCGACCAGGAGGTGCACTTCACGGCGCCCAGTGAGGTTCATGTTACTTCCTTCCTGTGGCTGCATTTCGACGCGACGGTTGGGAGTATACACTCGATGGGGACACGCCTCACTGGATCGTCCCTGAAGGGACTCTGCGCTCTCTTTTCGTCCGCGTCCCCCGCACTTACGTGTGGGGCAAATTGAATGGCGTCGCTTCGCGACTCAGGGTCAGGAGTGAATTGCATCGCATTCGGGGCATTCGTGTTGCCAAATCTGCGTTCCTCACCTCATGCGCCTGTTCTGTATCCGCTAAACCATTACGAAAGAATCACCTAGGCGGCATAAAATCCTCCGGCAGCCTATAATTTCTGCTCACGGTTCCACTGACTGACCGTCTATTCCTGTGCAAGCCCGGGTACGGCATTGACACCGGGCGGTAGAGGATACGACGAAACATGCCGGCCGATGTTTTGGCAGTAACGCTTGCGGTTGGTGAACGGATTCCCTCGCTGAAAACGAGGGCGGAAAAAGTCAGCGGTTGCATAGTCAGTGAGACCCAGGACCCCACGCGGGACCGCATGGCTGGGCAAGAACGCCGCATCGACGATACGATCCTTATCCGCGAGGCGCAAAGCGGGAACCGCGCCGCCTTCGAGGAACTGGTGCGTCACTACGATCAGGCGGTTTTGCGGCTGGCGCTGCATCTCACCGGAACCGAACACGACGCGCAGGATGTTTATCAGGACGCCTTTCTCAAGGCTTATAAGAACATCGGAAGCTTTCGCTTTGAATGTTCGTTTTATACGTGGATCTACCGCATCGTGACCAACCTCTGCCTGGATCACTTGCGCAAGAAAAACGTGCGCAAGGAAGATGCTCCGGTGGTGAAGGACGGTGACGGTGGGGAGTACGACCTGCTTGATCAGGTGCCGGACGGGCGGGCGGGGGCGAATCCGGAGCGCGATCTGATGCGGCGGCAGTTGGGGGCGCGGATTTCCGGAGCGCTGGAAAAGTTGACGCCGCGGGAGCGCATGGTCTTTGAGTTGAAGCATTACCACGGATTGAAGCTGCGCACCGTGGGAGAGATTTTGCATACGACGGAAGAGACGGCGAAGAACACTTTGTTTCGAGCCACGCAGAAGTTGCGCGGGGCACTGGCGGATATGAGGTGAAAAGGTTTCAATGTTTCACTGTTTCAAGGTTTCAGAGACCTTGAAACTTTGAAACCTTAGAAACCTTGAAACGGGGCTGAATGGGGTTCCTATGAAATGCGAATGGGTTCGAGAAAATATCACGCTGCACGTTTATGGCGAACTGGCCGATGATGTGCGGCATGAACTGGAGCAGCATGTGGCGCGCTGCGCGGACTGCGCCGCCGAACTGAAAGCGGAGCAGGAGTTTCACGCTGTGTTGTCGCAGGACCGGGCGACGGAGCCGACGCCGAACCTGCTGGCGGCTTCGCGTATGCGGCTGCAGGAAGCGCTGGAGACGGCTGAGCAGGGGCGCTTCTGGCATCGTCTGGCATTCGATCCGGCGAACTGGCTGCGGCAGGTGCGCTTCTCGCCCGCGCTGGCGTCGGTGATTCTGATTCTTGGGTTTGCCGGTGGAGTGGGGACTTCTTACCGGGTATTCGATCATCCGCTGGCGAGTTCGCCCACCATCGCGACTCCCGCACCCGCCGAGGCTTCGATCACCGGCATCCGTTCCATCACGCAGGAGCCGGGCACAAATAAAATCGACATCAAGTACGACACGGTTTCCACACTGGAGACGCAGGGATCGATGAATGATCAGCGCATCCAGCAATTGCTGCTGTTCGCCGCCCGGAATAACTATAATTCGGGCGTGCGCATGGATTCCGTGGATCTGCTGACCCAGAAGCCCGATGTTTCGCAGGTGCGCGATGCGCTGATCTACGCGCTGCAATACGACACGAATCCGGGAGTGCGGCTGAAGGCTCTCGATGGTCTAGGCAGCTTTGTGAAGGATGATGTGCGGGTGCGCGATGCGGTGCTCGAGGCCCTGGTGAGTGATGCAAACCCCGGCGTGCGCACCGAAGCGTTGCGGCTGATTGAGCCGGTGAAAGCGGATGGCAGCGTGCGCGGAGTGCTGATGACCCTGGCTGCGAAGGATCAGAGCCAGTACATCAAGTCGCAAGCGCGGACCATGCTGGCGCAGTTGCCGGAGATTGATTAGACGGATGAAAGCGATAAGGAAGCGAGCCAAACGCGCCCTTCGGTCGCTTGCGCTGTCTCAGGGCAGGCTCTGTGGATTCGCGCGGCTCGCCCGGATCCCTCGCTGCGCAAAAGCGCTTGCTCGGGATGACAGATAGAGAATGACAGACAGAAACTGAGGTGGGTTATTTTGAAACGTTCGCCACAATTCGCCGGCTGGCTTGGCATGCTGGTTCTAATTGCGCCGCTGACATGGGCGCAGGAAACGCGCATTGCCCGCGAGGGAGGAGCCTGGGGCCAGGAAGTCAACGGTTCGCTGGCCGCGGTGAAAACCTTGCGGGTGAAGGTAGATGTTGGTTCAGTGATCGTCAAGGGCGGCTCGCAGCGGGACATCAACTACGTTTTTCATACTCGTTCTTATACTTCTTCGGAGCAGGAAGCCAAACGCCAGTTCGAATCCTACAAGCTTACGGCCTACGTCCGCGGAGACACGGCGTGGATCGTGGGCGACTGGCAGGGCGGGAGGCCGCGCCATTTCTCGGGAGAGTTTGCTATTAATGTGCCGCGCGAGATTGGCCTGGTGAAGATCGAAACTGAGGGCGGCAACATTGACACTACCGGTATAGCAGGCCGTGTGGAAGCGGAGAGCGGCGGCGGCAGCATGCACCTCGATGACATTGGCGGAGGCGCGCACGTAGACACGGGCGGCGGATCGATCGATGTGGGGACCATCACCGGCGATATTGGGCTGCATACGGGTGGCGGCTCAATTGAAGTGCGTCATGCCAACGGGAAAATCATTGCGGAGACCGGCGGCGGCAGCATCGAAATTATCTCGGCCACGGAGGGCGCAAGCATCGAGACCGGCGGCGGCGGAATCAAGGTGAGCCAATGCGCCGGGAAGATGAAGGCGGAAACCCGCGGCGGCAGCATCGATCTGGGGGACATTGGCGGGGCGGCCGACATTGAAACTGGCGGCGGAAGCATCCATCTGGCATCTGCGAAAGGCCACGTGGAGGCTCACACGGGCGGCGGCGGGATCGAACTCTACGGGGTTCCCTCGGCTCGGGTTGAGACGGGGGCGGGCGGCATCGTTGTGAAGCTGGTAAAGACTGGAGCCCCACCCAGCGATTCTGTGCTTGAAACCTCTGCGGGCGACATAACGGTTTACATCGCGCCGGATGTGGCGATCTCGGTACGCGCCAGCGTGGACCTGGGCAATGGGCACCACATCAGTTCTGACTTTCCGGACATCCACGTCGGCAGCGAAGGCGACCAGTGGAGTCCGAAGACGCTTACGGCGGAAGGTAAGTTGAACGGAGGCGGTCCCGTGCTGAAGGTGAGAACGACGACCGGGGATATCTGCTTCCGGCGGGCGAAATAAGGGTGCGAGCCAAACGCGCCAGTATGGCGGCGCAAAGAGCAAAGCGCGACGCATGGCGCGGCTCGCCTAGATCCTTCGACGGGCAAAAAGCGCCCGCCTCAGGATGACAACACGCCAGGGAATATTCAGGAGGTTGGCTATGCGCAAACACATTTTGACCGCGATCGCTCTGCTGCCTTTGCTGCTGAACCTGTCGCATGCCTCGCAAAGATGGACAGTTGATCCCTTGCAACCGATGGGCATTCCCAGCGAGGATTCCGGGGCGAGCGCTTACCTGGGCGTGGACATTGCAGATATTTCGGCCGACCGGCTCGGCGCCCTGAAGCTGAAGGAGGAACAAGGCGTCGAAGTGACCATGGTCGACCAGGACGCTCCGGCGGGCAAAGCAGGATTCAAGGAACACGACGTTCTCTTGACCATGAATGGAACGAGCATCGAAAGCAAGACGCAATTGCAACGGATGATCCGTGAAACTCCGCCGGGCCGCGTGGTCACGTTTGGGATCAGCCGCGATGGACAGCCGATGAGCATCAAGGTGCAACTGGCCGACCGGCGTAACGAGTTTGCGCATATGTCCGGGAAAGAGGAGGACTGGGGCAAGAACTTCCATGTCGAGATTCCGCCGATTCCCAATCTTCCGGACTTCGATGTTCCGAATATTGGAGTTGTCGTGGTGCAATCCTCGATGCGCAGCGGCCTGATGGTGGAGAACCTTACGCCGCAACTGGGCGAGTTTTTTGGCGCGAAGAACGGAAACGGAGTCCTGGTTCGTTCGGTGGAAAAGGGCAGCCGTGCTGATAAAGCTGGACTTCGCGCCGGCGATGTGATCACTCGCGTTGGCGACCAGCCGGTTCATGACACCAGCGACTTCAGCCACGTACTGCACTCTCACAGCGCCGGGTCAGTCAGCGTGGGCGTGATCCGCGACAAGAAGGAGCAAACTCTTACCATCACATTGCCTGAACGCAGGGACTCCGGCGAGATGATTGAGCAAAGCCTGGAAGCGCCCGAACTGAGCGCGGAAACTCGGGCGGAGCTGAGTGAAGTGCAGAACGAGATTGCCAAGCTCCGGCCTCAGATGGAGCTGGCCCGAGAGGAAACCCGCAAGGCGTCTGCCGAAATGCGCAAGGCAATGTGCGATCAGCAGAAACAACTCCGGGAGCAGGCCGAGAAGCTAAGGCAGGAACTCCGGCCCAAGGTGCAGGAAGAGCTACAGAAGAGCCGGGAGAAGCTGCGGCAGCAGATGGAAGAGCTTCGCCGGCAGATGAGTGCTGACTCGCTAGACATCTAGGATGGATTCACAGCCACTTCAGTCGCGGCGTGATGACAAGCGTGTTTTGGTCACGCTACATTTAGCGAGAGCGCACGATTTAAGAGCCTATCGAGTGGACGCGCGCCAGCGTTCCCAGACAAACCTTGTTCCGTCCGGCCTGCTTGGCTACGTAGAGGGCGGAGTCTGCGGCCCTGACCAGCTCGTCGCGGGTGGTGCCTTGCTCGGGGAAAGCGGCGGCTCCGGCGCTGATGGTGACGGTACGGGGCACACCGGGGAACAGCCAGCCTTCCACCATCTTTCGCAGTTTTTCGGCGATCTTCATGGCATGTCTGGCATTGGTTTGAGTGAGTAGAATCCCGAATTCCTCGCCCCCGTAGCGGCAGACGACGTCGATTTTCCGCAACTGCTGATGGAAAATACTGGAAACCTGGCGCAGCACTTCGTCGCCGAGGACGTGTCCGAACTCGTCATTCAGCCGCTTGAACTGATCGATGTCAGCCATGATGACGGCCATGCCCGTGCCGTAACGCCGGGCACGTTCAATTTCTTCCATGATGCGCAGCTCGAAGAAGCGGCGGTTGAAAATACCCGTGAGACCGTCGAGATAGGCGAGCTGCTTCACGCGCTCGACATAGTGCGCGTTCTGGATGGCGGTGGCACAAATGTCGGCTACGGATTCGAGCGATTGCAGGTCGCCGTCGCGGAACGCGTCTGGCCGGGCGCTGTCGAGCGCGAGAATCCCGAGCGTCTGTCCGAACGAGACCAGCGGAATGCACATGCGCGAGGCTGATTCCGCGAAGAACTTCGTGCCTGAGGGCGCGACGCAAAGATCGGCTTCCATTGCCGTGTTGCTGCTAGCCAGGATGCTGGCCCAGGGTTCAGTACTGGCCGGAAAGCGGCCACCCTCGGGAACACGAGGGGTGAGCGTGCCGTGATGGGCCCGCAACACCAGGTCGTGATCCTCGCGCAAAAAGAGCGAGACATGCGATACGCGAAACGCGCCCTGAATCAGCTCGCAGACTCGAGCCAGCAACTGTTCGAGGTCCAAAACTGCGGTGGTTTGCTGGGCGATGGCGTTGATGGCCTGCAGTTGCCGCGTTCGCTGCTCCTCCAGAGAGTACAGGCGGGCGTTCTGCAGAGCGATCGACGCCTGAGTGGAAAAAAGCGTGAGCAGATCGATGGTCTCGGAGTCGAAATGGTTGAGGTGGTCGCTCTGGCAATCGAGCACGCCGACTACTTCGTCCCGCACCATCAAGGGGATGGCGACCTCGGAACGCGTCGACTTGGCGGTGCACAAATAGCGCGAGTCCAGGCTGACGTCGGGAGCGTAGACAGGCTGCTTTTTCAGCGCAGCGGCTCCGGAGATTCCCTGGCCCACAGGGAGCCGAACCTTGTCCTGGCCTTCATCCCACCCGATCTGCGAGCGGACGTACAACTCCTGTGACTGCTTGTCGAGCAGCACGATCGCCACATTCCGCAGATGAAAATAGTCGTGCGCGATGCCGAGAATGCGCTGCAGCACCTCGTCTAGATCGAAGGTGGAGAGCACGGCCTGGCCCGCGTCGTACAGGACTGCAATTTTATTCATACTTCTGGGGATATCGTAACGTGACGGCGGCGTTTGTTAGAGGTTCCCAAAGTAACTAAGAAATCCCGGCTCTGAGGGCGATGGATTCCCCTATTTCCACCTTCTGGCGCTGCGAATCAGGCCATAGGCAACCACGCAAAACCAGAAGTCGACGACCATCCCCACGTCGAACTGGAACGGGCGGTGACGCGGTAGAGGCAGCGATGGCGCGAGCAGGAAGTACACCACGTTGCCAAGGATTATGGCGCAGAGAGCTTGGATTAGATTCAGGAGCACGGAGGGTTTAGACACCGGAGTCATGATCGGCGGGATTCGAGCCTCCAAGCAGAATATTTATAAGATGTTACTGCTAACATTCCTTGGGAACCTTTGCCATGCTCGAACTCACGACGCCCGTGCAATACGTGAAGGGAATTGGTCCGCGGCTGGCGGAGATTCTTGCCACCAAGGGCATATCGACGGTGGGCGATCTGTTGAATTATCTGCCGTTTCGCTACGAAGACCGGTTGAACCCGCGCGGGATTGGGGAATTGCGCGCCGGCGAGATGGCTACCGTGATTGGCGAAGTGCGCAACTCCGGTTTGTTTCGCACCCGCAAAATGCCGATCTTTCAATTAACCGTCGGGCAGGGACGATCGAAGCTGCGCTGCCTGTGGTTTCATGGCACTTACCTGCAGGACAAATTCAAGCCTGGCCAGCTGATCGCGCTCTACGGCAAGGTGGAACAAGACTCGCGTAGCGGAGAACTGCAGATCATCCAGCCACAGTTTGAGATGCTGGGCGATGCCGGCTCCGACGGCGCGGACGACAAGGCCGCCACATCGCTTGAAGTGGGGCGCATCGTGCCCATCTATGAGTCGGCGGGGCAAGGGCGCGTCACGGCCCGGTGGTTTCGGCGAGTCATCCGCACGGCGCTCGACGATCTCACTCCTGACCTGGCTGAAACCATTCCGGCAGCTGTGCGCGAGCGGCTGGCGCTGCTTTCGCCGCGAGAAGCATTGTGGAAAGTGCATTGGCCCGAGGCTGGAGAGAGCCTGGCGGATTTGCAGTCGTCGCGAACCCCGGCCCACATCCGGCTGATTTTTGAAGAATTGTTTTTCATCGAGTTAGGGTTGGAGCTCAAACGGCGCCAGCAGAAGACGCAGACCGGCATCGCCTTCCGCCTGGACGACCGGGTGCGGCAGGCGATCAAGAAGATTCTGCCATTCCACCCTACTGCGGCGCAGAAGCGGGTGTTGAAAGAGATTGCCGACGACATGCAGAAGCCTTATCCCATGCGGCGTTTGCTGCAGGGAGATGTAGGCTCGGGAAAAACCATCATCGGTTTTCAGGCGGCGATCATCGCCATTGAAAACGGGTGTCAGGTGGCGTTGATGGCGCCTACTGAGATTCTCGCGCAACAGCATTACTTCTCGGCGCGCAGAATTCTGGAGAATGCGGGGTATCGAATCGTCTTGCTGACTGGTTCGCTCGAGGCCGACCGCAAACGCGAGATTCGCCGCCACATCGCTCAGGGAGACGCGCAGCTTGTCATCGGTACGCACGCTTTGCTGGAGGAGAAAGTTGAGTTCGCGAAGCCAGGTCTGGTCATCGTCGATGAGCAGCACCGCTTTGGCGTCCTGCAGCGCTTGAAGTTGATGAAGAAGTCGGGCGAGGACAGCGATGACAAAAATCCTGCCGAGCCCGATGTTCTGGTCATGACCGCAACGCCCATCCCGCGCACGCTGGCGCTTACGCTTTATGGCGATCTCGATCTTAGCGTGCTTGACGAGCTTCCGCCGGGGCGCATGCCGATCGTGACGCGGAGAATCACCGACAACCGCTCGCCTGAGGTGTGGGATTTTGTGCGCAAACAGGTCGCGAAGGGGCACCAGGTATATGTGGTCTACCCGGTCATCGCTGAAAACGAAGAGACCGAACTGAAGGCGGCGATCCATATGTACCGCGAGCTGAGCGGGAAAGTGTTTGCCGACTTGAAGGTCGGCCTGCTGCACGGCCGGCTTGATTCCGAGTTGAAAGATCAGGTCATGCGGATGTTCCAGAAAGGCGAGTTGCAGATTCTGGTCGCGACCACGGTGATTGAGGTCGGTGTGGATGTGCCGAACGCGACCGTGATGGTAATCGAACACGCCGAGCGTTTTGGCCTGGCGCAGCTGCACCAGTTGCGCGGGCGCATTGGGCGCGGGGCGGCAAAGTCTTACTGCATCCTGATGACCGGCGGTAAGGTGACAGAAGAAGGTGAGCGCCGGCTCGATGCCATGGTGCGCACCAATGACGGATTTCAGATCGCCGAACTCGATCTCGAACTGCGCGGGCCGGGAGAGTTCTTCGGCACGCGGCAAGCCGGCATGCCGAGCTTTCGCGTGGCCAATCTGATTCGTGACCGGCAATTGCTGGAACTAGCCAAGCGCGAAGCCGCGGCGGTGATGGCTGGCCCTAATTCCGAAGTTACGCAGGTGGAAATCAGCCGCGCGCTCGTGGCCTTGCGCACGCGCTGGCAGCACACCTACGGCCTGGTGGAAGTGGGCTAGGAGGATCGAGGGATCGATGGACGTTCACCTGATCGACGGGACTTACGAATTATTCCGGTATTTTTTCGCAGTGCCCTCCGCGGTAGATGCGTCCGGCCAGGAAATCGGGGCGGTGCGAGGAGTGCTGGGATCAGTTCTGTCGATGATCGAGCGCGGCGCAACGCACCTTGGAGTCGCAACCGATCACGTGGTGGAGTCGTTTCGAAACGAGATGTATGCCGGATACAAGACGAGCGAGGGCGTCGCTCCGGAATTGCTTTCTCAGTTTCCGATTCTTGAAGAAGGTTTGGAAGCGATGGGAGTTGTGGTGTGGCCGATGGTCTACTTTGAAGCGGATGACGCGCTTGCTTCCGCGGCAGCCAAAGCCGCATTCGACGATCGTGTGAACCAGGTTTTTATTTGCACTCCTGATAAAGATCTCGGCCAGAGCGTTGTGGGCACACGGGTGGTGCAGTTGGATCGCCGGCGTGACACGGTGCGGGACGAAGCGGGAGTCGTGGCTAAGTTTGGCGTGAAGCCGGAATCGATTCCCGACTACCTGGCCGTGGTCGGCGATAGTGCGGACGGCTTTCCCGGACTGCCGGGATGGGGGCAGAAGGCGGCGGCGCTTACGTTTTCGCGGTATCCGCATCTGGAAGATGTCCCCAAGAATTGGCGAGAGTGGGATCGGTCGATCCGCAGGGCCCGTCCACTTTCGGAATCGCTGTTTTCGGGATGGGAAGATGCGCTGTTGTTTCGGGCGCTCGCTACGCTGCGGCTCGATGTGCCGGTATTTGATGGGGTCGATGATCTTCGCTGGCGCCAGCCGCGCGCGAGCTTTGAACAATTCTGCGCGCGAATCAAGGCCTCCGACTTAGTTCGACGTGCCGCCGCGGTGCGGAGTGAAACCAAGGCAAACTGATAGAATCAAAAAGATGGCCGGGACCTCACAACTGATTCAGATCGAGCTTGCGCCGCCGCCGCGCATGCCCAAGCCCGACTGGCTGCGGGCCAAAGCGCCCGTTGGTGATAACTTTCACGACCTGAAGAAGCTGGCGCGTGGATTGGGGCTGCACACGGTTTGCGAGTCGGCCCAGTGCCCTAACATCGGCGAGTGCTGGAATCACAAAACCGCGACATTTATGTTGCTGGGCGACATCTGCACACGTCGCTGCGGATTCTGTGCCGTGCCCAAGGGCCGCCCAGAGCCGATCGACTGGGATGAACCGCGCCGGGTGGCTGAGGCGGTCGCGACGCTGGGTTTGAAACATGCCGTAGTGACCAGCGTGAATCGTGATGACGACAACGTTGGCGGCGCTCGAGTGTTTGCCGAGACCATTCGGGAAATTCGAGAGCTGATTCCGGAGTGCCGCATCGAAGTGCTGATCCCGGATTTTCAAGGTTTGGAAGAACCGTTGAAGATCGTGCTCGAGGCGCAGCCTGACGTTTTGAACCACAACACTGAAACGGTGCCGCGTTTGTATCGCGCGGTTCGTTCCGGCGCTCGCTACGAGCGCACTCTCGCTCTGCTCGAAAACGCCAAGAGGTTTTCTCCCGGTATGGTGACGAAGAGTGGCGTGATGGTTGGACTGGGCGAATCGACTGCGGAGCTGGTCGAGGTGTTCCGCGATCTGGGTGGCCGTGGCGTTGACATTCTTACCGTGGGCCAATATCTTCGGCCCTCGCGCGACCACTTGCCCATTGCCCGCTTCTACACGCCTGAAGAATTCCGCGAGTTGAGGAACGAAGCGTTGCGCTTCGGCTTCCGGCACGTCGAATCAGGACCGCTGGTGCGCTCCAGCTATCATGCGCACGAGCAGGCCGAGTCGACCTCCGCGCCGCGCGTGGTTTCCTAGACTCGGACATTCGCGATCGGCGAGTTACAGCGGTGCGTGCCGCCTGTAGGATGTTCTCAGAAAATGTGCAGTTTGATGCTGAGATACTTCTTGGGGTTCTCCCGGATCGCTTTTACCAGGTTCCGGCTTTCCTCAAGCATCTGGTTGGCGTTGTTATACAGCGTATCGTCCTTGAATAGTTTTCCCACCGTTCCCTGTCCCGCCTCGAGTTCGCTGGTCAAGGCGGCGAGCTTGGTCATGGTGGTGTCGATCTTTTTTCCTAGTTCCTCGTCTTTGAGCAATCTCCCCGCGGTCCCCTTGCCCGCATTCAGGTCCTCGCTCACTTTTTTCAAGTTGGCGACGGTGTCGTTGGCGTTGTTGTAGAGGGAGGGGTCTTTCAGGAACTTTCCAGCCGTGCCTTTGCCCTGTTGCAGGTCGTCCACCACGCCATTCATTTTGTCGAGAGTCGCGACGAACTTGTTATAGGCGTCGTTGCTGTTGATCAATTGGCCGAGGCTGCCTTGTCCCTTGGCAATCTCGTCGACCACGGTTTTGAGCTCTGCAACAGTCTGCGAGAAGCGGTCATACAGCGTGGGATCGTAGATCAACTTGCCGAGCGAACCTTTGCCGCTTTCCGCGAAGGCCAGGATGCGGTCGGCGCGCTTGAGCAGAGCATCCATGTTTTGCAGCGTGCTTTGGCTGGAGCGCACGACTTCGTTGAAGTCGGGATGAATGAGGGTTGGAAGCGTGTCGCCATCCTGGGCCGGCGGGCCGACGGCCTGTGAGCTGTCCATATCCATGAAGGTCTCGCCTAGCACGCCGGCAGTCTCGAGTACAGTGCGAGTATCGCGGCGCAGGTTGAAGCTGTACTTCGTGCTGACCTTCATGACGATTTTTACGGGAGTGAGTTGCTTGTCCCGGTCGCGGACAATGAGAATCTTTGAGACGTTGCCGATGTCCACGCCACTGAGCCGCACCGGCGCGCCCACCCGCAGCCCCTCGGCATTATCGAAGTAGGAGGCCAGCGTGATTCGCTTGGTGAAGTAGCCGCCGGTTCCGGACATAAGAAACAGAAGCAACCCGAGCACGAGGCTCGCGATAATCACGGTAATACCGACCCGCAGTTGCGACCATCTGAGCTGCTTTTGGCTCGGCAAAGGATTCCCTCAAACCGCCATCTGCGTTATCTTCGGTGTCGTCTGCGGTGGTCCCGGAACAGCCCAACCGCCGCCCCACGCAGCATCATAGCAAACCCCGGGCCATTTTTAAGTGCGTTTTGGGCGAAGAGTCGGCAGAAGCATCAGGGCGAGCAGGTAGGCTGCAACCCCGCAGGCCAGGGTCACGGTCAAGCCGAATTGGATCGCGATCACCATCGCCAGAACGGAACCCAGTACGCTGGCGGCGGCGTTCATCGCCCAAGCCCACTCCACCGCATTGTCTGCCTCCGTGAGTCCGGTGGGAACTTCGAAGACGGGGCGCGCCGCGAGTGCGCGCAAGCCGGTGGGGAACGGCATTCCCATCACGAAGCCGAGGGGGGCGAGCAGCAGGCCGCTCACCACCAGGCGGTAGCCAAATGAGAGGCCTACCCAAGCTGGGAGCGCGCGAGGCAGGAAAAATACATTGCCTGCCAGGGCGAGGATTACGAGCACCAGCGGCATCCAGGCCATTTGGGTACGGGGAAGCCAGCGCCGCGAAAACAGGCTTCCAGCGCCGCTCGACAGCATCAGCAGAAAGATCACAACGGTCAGCGCGTAGGTTGGGTGCCCCAGAAAAAGCACGAAGCGCTGAATAAAAGCGATCTCCACCAGGATGTAGCCCAAACCCACCGCCACGAAATAAAGCAGCGGAACCGGCGACTGGCGGCCTCCATGAAGCGCCAGCGGCAGAATCAGAAAGCCGAGAACCGCAACAAAAGAGATGGCCAGCACCAGAACCAGAACCAGCACTCCCAGGTTTACCTTCCAGTCAACGCTATGGCGGAGCCCCTGCTGGCCAAGGATTTGTGCGGGTTTGAGAGTGAAGAAGAAAAACGGCGCGTTGTCGGTGACCGGCGAAACGTTGTAGGCATAACTCTGCGCGAACCCGTAGGGATCGTTGCTCGCGATCAGATCAGCAAAGGGATTGTGACCGTCTCGCCATACTTCAGGATATGAAGGCAGATAGAGCGCAACCAGGTCGGCATAGTCGTCGAGATGAGCCTGTACCGCGGCTTCCTCTTCGTCGGTAAAAGCAGTTTTCTTGGCCAGCACCACCACGGGAATCCCATCTTCATTGAGCGGGCCTTCGGAAGCCACAATAAAGTTGCGCGCCGGATTCGCCACACCAAGCCTGTGCAACGCTTCCATTGCGACCGAAACGATGCGCAGAGCCTCACGGGGCTCGCGGAACTCCCAGCGCGTAATGGCGATCAAGCCGTCTGGCTTGAGATGCTGGAAATATTCTCGAAAGGCTTCCACCGTGTATAGATTGTTTTCGCTCAGCGCGAAAGCACCTGCCGCGGTGGAGGCCCAGGTGTCGACCAGGGTCATCTGCACTACATCGAACTGTTGCGGGGTCGAACGCAGATACGATCTACCGTCGGTCACGTGCATGTGCACATCGGGCCGCTGGTACAGGTGCCTGGAATAAGTGGCGTAGCGCCCGCGCATGATGGTGTTGGCGATGAGAGGATTGATCTCGATGCCGGTCACGCTCGGACTGCCGGTAGCGAGAGCGCTCAGCACGTCGATCCCGCCGCCCGGACCGATGATTGCGAACTCCCCGTGGGGCCGCAGAACATTCGCCAGCGCCGGCGGCCGGGACATCAGAATGTCCTGCCAATGCGTACCGTGCACCTGTTCTGGTTCGACATTCATGATGTAGGTGGAAGCGTCGGCGTCAATGACGATGGTCTTGTTCTGGCCCTGACGATCCACTTCCACTCGCGACAGCGCATTCCAGCGGGCAAACTCAACCCAGGCGGGATCGCGGAACATTCCCTTGGCATAGACCACATCAAAAAGCCGATCGGAAAGGTTGCCGGCGATCAGCATCAGGAATAATGCGAGCAACCCGCCCGCGCCCCGGCGCCAGGCGCGCGACGGCGCCCAGACCGCGGCCGCCAGCGTGAGCGCCACACTGGCCATGAGAATCGTATTCGGTCCGCCAATCCAGTTGAGCAGCGGAACCGTGGCCAGGCAGGCCAGCGCCCCACCGCCGAGGTCGGCGCCATAAAGCAGTGGAATGCGGCGCGTTTCACGGGCGAAGACCACGGAAAACAGCAATCCAGTCAGGAAAAAAGGCAGCGCCGCCACGACGTAAAGGGCGGTCAGGTGCAGGAAATTCCTCCACGTTATGGTGAGCGCGACCGGAATATGCAGGATAACTTCCAGCGCGATCAGCACCAGGATCGAGCTTTCGAGGCACAGGCGTGCGGCCAGTTGGCGCGTAGTCGCTTTGGCGAGGCGATTCTTGAATAGATAGGCAAAGACACCGCCGGCCCCCAGGCCCAGCAGCGCAATCGAAATCGCGAGAAACGCGAAGTGATAGAAGAGCACCACGGAAAACAATCGAGTGAGCGCCAGTTCCAGCAACAATGCGGCGAAGCTGGTCAGGGCCAGACCGGCGAGAAGAGTACGTTCAGGAATTTCAGTGGACGGAGTAACCGGCGTGGCAGCTTGAGTGGTCACAGACATGAAATGTTTGGAATGCGTCAGTCTAGCAGAAGGAGTCGGAGTTCGGCGTGCGTTAACTTTCAAGAATGACTTGCGCGATGGCCTGTTCGGCGGTATGCGAGAGCGACAGTGCGGCATGCTTCACGCCCAGCCGGGCCGCGATCTCGCCAGCTTTTCCGTGGAAAGTGATGCTCGGGCGTCCGCCCGGCAGGCGTACTACTTCGCAGTCGCACCAGCGGACGCCATGGCTCCATCCCGTTCCAAGAGCCTTCATCGCCGCTTCTTTCGCGGCGAAGCGTGCGGCGTAACGTTCGGCACGGTTGGCCTTGGAATCACAGTAGCGGATTTCGCCCGCGGTATAAATGCGCTGCAGAAAGCGATCGCCAAAGCGTGCGATCGATTGCCGGATGCGCGGGACCTCCGCGATGTCAATGCCCGTGCCGACGATCATATTTTCTAAACACCTTACTGCTTTCTAAACGCCTTACTGACGGTTGTTCGATGCCTTACAGCAGGCGGTCTCCACGGTAAATCAATTCGCCGTCTATTATGCGAGCTTCCGTGGTCAGGCGATGTGGTTTGACCGGGCCGGTCCCATCAATGTGCAACACTTCATGCCCGCGCGCGACCAGCCAGTCGGAGACCAGCATGCGGTGGCAGCGGAAGTATACGCGCTCTGCACACATGTAAGCGGTGCGGGAGCTCTCAGCCAGCGCCACCAGTTCAGCCATCGCGCTTTCGAATTCCGGGGTCAGCATGTAGTCGGCATAATTGCGGAAGCTCGCATTGCGCAGCCCGACGTTCGGCGAGTCTTCGCGAGTTTTCTTGCGATAGCCGCCAAGGGCTTTCATCCAGACATAATTAATCCCGGCCGCGGGCAAACTTTTCTCAAGAGATTCTCGATTGAATTGCGGCAGCCGCCGCGACATGGGGAAGGCACGGATATCCACCAGGGTTTCAATCCCGTGAGCCTGAAGCGTCTCGATTAAGTCGTCAAGCGAGCGGGTCGAGTGTCCGACGGTGTAGAGGAGGGCCAATGCTGTTTCGATGCCGGACAGTCATGCAAGGATGCGATGGAGAGCCGCTGCCACTGCGGCATCCTGCTCCGGAAACACAGTCCGCAGATCCAGTAGCACGCGGCCTTCCTCGACCCGGGCGATGATCGGCGGCTCTGAAGCGCGCAGCTGTGCGGCCAGTTCGTCAGCACTGAGGCCTGCACAAGTGAGCGCCAGCAACAGCGTAGGCAGAACGGAAGACGGCGCCGCGCCGCCGCCGAGGATCGATTCGCCATCCACAATCTCAAGCTTTAACTTCGGCGTTACAACTCGCGCTGCCAGCGACTCAGCCCGTTCGCCGATTGCCTCTTTCGAAAGCCGCATCATGCGCAGCGTCGGAATCGCATCGTGATCGTGCCGGACATATGCGAGAAGAGTGGCTTCCAGCGCGGCATAGATCAGCTTGTCCACGCGCAACGCACGGAACAGTGAGTTCGACCGCATGCGCGCGACCAACGCGGAACTCCCGCTGATCAATCCCGCCTGCGGGCCGCCGAGCAGCTTGTCGCCGCTGTAGGTAACAATGTCGACACCTTCGCGCAGGCTGTCGAGCACGCCCGGCTCGCCGCCGATGCCAAGCGACCGCAGATCAAACAGCGCGCCGCTGCCCAGGTCCTCCATCAGCGGAATGCTGCGCTTCCGTGCCAGCGCAACCAACTCGGCGGTGGAAGCCTGCTCGGTGAAACCCGTGATCTCGAAGTTTGAGCGATGAACGCGCAACAGAAGCCGCGTCCGTTCCGTAATGGCTCGCTCGTAGTCTGCCGCGCGCGTGCGGTTGGTCGTGCCCACTTCGCGCAGAATCGCACCCGACTTCGCCATCACATCAGGAATGCGGAACGAGCCGCCAATCTCGACCAACTCGCCGCGCGAGACGATGACCTCTCCGCTTTCGGCGACGGTGTTCAGGGCCAGCAGCACGGCAGCCGCATTGTTGTTAACCGCAATGGTCGAGACTGCGGCTTGCTTCGGGCTCTTCGCTTCGCCGCTTCTCATTTCTTCATCCAGCAAGCGCTGGAACAATCGATCAACGTGGGCATCGCGTTTGCCGCGCGCTCCTGCGGCGAGGTCAAACTCCAAATTGGAATAACTCGCGGCCGTCTCGCGGATATGCTCGATGGCTGCATCGCTCAGCGGGGCGCGGCCCAGGTTGGTGTGGAGGATCACTCCAGTGGCATTGATCACCGGCCGCAGGGAATAACCGAGTGCCTGGCGAAGTTGGTTTTCCACCGCTCCTGCCAGACCAGAAAGCGCAAGCTCCAGCGCATTCGCGTCCAGCAGTCCCGAAGTAATCTCTTGCCGCAGCCGGGACAGCACTGCGCGCGCCGCGTCCGCCGCTGAATCATGGCCGTAACTCGCGGCGAGCGCGCGAACTGCAGAAACGCGCATCACGTCGTCGACGGAAGGCAGCTTGCGAAACAGCTCCGATGACGCGACGGTTTTCACCCCGAGATTATCCCACGAAGAGAATGAACCGGACACAGTTGATTCGACACTCCAATTACAACGTGTGCAGGTAGGCGAGCAAGTCCTGCATGTCTTGTGCGCTGAGAACCTGGCTGTAGCCCGGCATGTCGGGGCGGCCGTTGCGAATAATGTCAGTAACGCGGTCGTTATTCGCGGGCAGGCCCGTCTGGGAAAGATATTGGTGCTGGAACATGCCCTTCAAGCCCGGTCCCTTTTTCGCCTTCGTGGAATCGGGCCGGTGGCAGCGGTCGCAGTAGTTGTCATAGATCTTGCGCCCTGCAGCCTGCTGAGGGTTGAGGCCGAGTTCAGCGTCCGATTTGCGACGCTCCACATCGCAACCGGCAAGCGCCAGGCACGCGGCGAGAGCCGCGCCAATCCAGCACCTTAGGCCTATCGCCAGTGTCCGGCTAAGGTGCCGTTCGAATCCATCGATCATCCGAGTCCTGATATCCATCACCTGATCGGTCCCATTTGTTCCCAGTTTCCCACAGCCGCTTCAATCGCACTCGACTTACAATAATAGGGGAAAGCTGCAAAGCCATGCCAGTTGCGGTGAAGCGGGTGTATGAATCCGTGTCGCGCTCCGACGGAGCGCGCGTGCTCGTCGACCGCCTGTGGCCTCGTGGAATTTCAAAAACTGAGATCGCGATGCAGGAATGGCTGCGCGATCTCGCTCCCTCCGATGAACTGCGAAAGTGGTTTCACGCGCAGCCGGAGCAATGGCCGGTTTTTCGCAAGCGTTATCTGAAGGAATTGACCCGTCCCGAAGCCGAGAAGGATTTGCAGAAGCTTTACTCTCTGGCCCACAAAAGGAAGCGTCTGACGCTCCTCTATGCCTCGAAGAACGAGACGCGCAACAACGCAATCGTGCTTAAGGACTTGCTCGACGGGATGCGCAAACCCCCGACCGGCACCGGTCCCGGCGCGCTTCGCAGCATGGGCAAGCGGGATGCGGCCGTCCGGCGCCGGTAGCCGGAATTCAATTTGTCATCCCGAGCAAGCCGCGCGATGTGGCGCGTTCTTTGCGCCACAATAATCGCGCGTTCGGCTCTCTTCCCTATAGAATCTGCCGCATGCGAGCTGTCTTTCAATGGAGCCTCGGGACGCGCACGCTGGAACTGGGCAAACGCACGCTGATCATGGGCATTGTCAACGTGACACCTGATTCTTTTTCCGACGGCGGCCTTCATCTCGACCCCGAAAAGGCTACGGCGCATGCCATGCAGCTGCTCGAGGAAGGCGCTGACATTATTGACATTGGCGGGGAATCGACGCGGCCCGGAACCAAAGTTGCCGTGAGCGCGGAAGAAGAACTGCAGCGCGTATTACCGGTGATCACCGCACTCAAGAGGCAGCGCCCCGATGCGGTGATCTCCATTGACACTTACAAAGCCGGTGTTGCCCGCGCCGCAGCCGCGGCCGGAGCCGAGATCGTCAACGATGTCGGCGGGCTCCGTTGGGACGCACAGATGGCCAGCACGGTTGCCGAATTAAAATGCGCCGTCGTTCTGATGCACGCGCGCGGCCGTCCCGAGGAGTGGCGCACCTTGCCGCCGCCCGCCGATATTTTTCTCCTGGTGAAGCGCGAACTGCGGGAATGGGCGGAAGCGGCCGCGCTGGCCGGCGTGCGCCGGGAAAGGATCGCGCTTGATCCTGGCTTTGGCTTCGGAAAAAACTTTGAGCAGAACTATCCGCTGCTGGCCCGCTTTCAGGATTTACAGTCCCTCGGATTTCCCCTGGTGGCGGGCACCTCGAGGAAATCGTTCCTCGGCCGCACCCTGGCAAGAAGTGGGAAAGACGCTCCCGCCTCCGACCGGCTCTACGGAAATCTCGCCGCGCACACGGCTTTGATTCTGAAAGGCGCGCACATCCTGCGGACGCATGATGTAAGAGCCGCGGTGGATGCGGCGCGCGTCGCCGACACCATCCTCGACGCGCGATGAGGAACCTCTAGCCAGAAGCGACGTTCACTGCGGAGAGGCCGGTGGGGCAGCGGCCGGCAATTCGGCGACCCGCATGACGGTGCATTCCACTTCCTTGCCGCTGGCGTTTTTCACTTTACCCTTGTCGCCATTGACCTGGTACTGGACGTCGCTGCCTACGACGAAATCGGTGGCCTTCAGGGACTCTTTCTCGACCGAGCGGCAGGTGTACAGCTTACCCATGGCGGCGAAAGAGAGATCGTACTGCTGATGCTTATGCGTCTTCTTGTCGATGGTCCCGAAGGGTTGGAAATCCTTCAGCGAGGTTGTGCCCTCGATCTTCGACCCCGCCACTGCTGTAATTGCAAACATCAATATCAGGATCGCAATCGCGTTGCCCTTGCGCATATAGTCACCTCCCGGTCGATTGTACGTTGAGGAAAGCGGCGGCTGCCAGAGCTTCCAGGTTACGTTCGTGCAACTTCAGACCTGCGCTCGCGTGCAATGAGATGGCCCTTTACTAAAACTCCTTGGCCGAATCCAACAGAATGGTCACCGGCCCCTCGTTCACCAGTTCCGCCTTCATCATTTCCCGAAAGCGCCCGATCTCGCATTGCAGCCCGGCGGCTTCAAACGACGGCGCACCTTGGCGAACGACGGAGAACTAGCGCGTTAGGGATCGGGTAGGATTCTAGCGTGCACTTGAAAAGACCGATAGTTCGAATAAGTGTGTTTGTCATGGAAAGTGTGTCCATTCACCTGCGTAGTGACCGCTACCTCACGGGGTAGCCACAAGGGTGAGACAAGCCCTGTGACTTGCGTGTCAGCAAACTGGGCCTCGGCCGTTAATTGCGTCAGGGGAAGGCCAGCGGCAGGCGAAAGAAGGTCCATCCGCATACGCACGATCCGAAAGTCCGACGCGTCGACCCAGGCAACGCCCTGGTAGTAAATGGGAATAGATTTGTCCTTGATTCGAAACGTCCCAGGCAATCGAACCGACCCCGGGTTTTGCGCAAAAGCCACAACCAAAGTGTGATGTCCATCAATCTCTTGTTGTCCAAGATAGCGGAAAGTCGATTCCGACCGGTTGCTCGGATAGAAACGGACCCACATGGCGGCGTAACCCTCGTTCAGAGGGGGACGTCCGACTGCCCGGGCATTAGCTCGCTGGCTGGCGCGTGCCAGGTCGTCCCAAGGTAACGAGGAGCCAGGTGCACTCGCCGTGCCTGGCTTCAAGGCATCATCCGTTTCCAACTTCGCACCCGTCTTCAAATCGACTCTAAATTCCGCGAGGGTGACGGCCCCCTGGCTCTGGTGGGCGAGCATGAGATAGGAAAAATTCTCCCGCCTTGCCTTCGCACCGGGCTCTGACTCGACAACCTCCTCGTGAGCAATCAGGTTGGGTGTCTTCCGGGAAAGCTCCCGCGTTCGGTCACCTATCTGATCGAGAAGCTTTGGCAATGCTTGTTCGTCCTCGGCAACTTCTAGTCCCCGCAATTCTGGAATAGTCTGCTCCAATTCTCCGACCGAAAAGGAAACAAAGTTCGTTGCGATCAGAGAGCCAGAGCCCGAAGCAATATGAGTCTCTGGAGGTGTAACGGCGGCTGGGTTTTCGATTTCGTCAGGCTCGGCTGAGGGCGGGCTTTCCGCGTGAACCGACGGAGCGTTCGACGGGCTATCGAGGACGACATGCGGATTCTTGGGCCCACCCAATATTTTCGGCTGCTCAAAGCGAGCATCGTCAACCGGGGCATTGACCTCAACCTCTCGCAAGATGGTCACGCGCGAGGAGTCTTGTATCTGTTCAACGACCATGAACGCCAGTTTTATTCCGCCCACATCGCGGTAATCGGAGTATGTTCGGTCGATCTCGAATTCACGTCCCTGGGTGGAAATGTCCGAGGGCCCGACCGTTTCCCACCGTAAGAGCAAGTAAGTTTCTTCATCAAAATAATAGGTATCGGTCGAGGGCGACTTGGGATTCTTCGACCGAACCACCCACGCCATCCCACCCGCGACTTTCTTTTCTCCCTTCAGTTGAAGGTGCACGTTCGGTGCACGAAACCCAAGCGGCATCGGCTCATATCCATTCTTACAGTCGTACTCGCTCCCAGGCTTCGGCTTGAATTCGTGCCGGGCGGCCTTCGCATCGATATACCACGCCACCGTCCCATCGCAACCGTGCATCATCGTCATTGCACTATTGCGCAGCACCCCAAAGCGAAGGTTTGGAGCCTTGAAGTAGAACTCGAAAGCTCCGTGCTCATTCTGCGGGGGCTGAGGGAAAGCGAAGAGCTGACCGAAATGGGTCAAATTTCCGGACAGTTCGCCCTTTTCGACAAAACTCGTGATCGATTCGATTTTGTCGGAGCCGCCGATTGCTAACAGATGGTTGGCAATGACTTGGTCCACAGTGATGGGATTCTGCTGGCCGAAGACCGGCGCCGGCCAGGCGCCCAGCAATGCGCCCAGACTGGCTGCGATCAAGAACCACCTTCGGCAGAACACGTCTTTACTCCCGTACGCTTCTTTATCGATCCGAATCGTACACCCGGACTCATACGGAGAGAGTAAAGCTTTGCATCTTCGATAGCGCAAGCCGTGGCCGCTTTCCGATGGACGATTCCTAAAACGTCTTCGCCGAATCCAGCAGAATCGTTACCGGCCCCTCGTTCACCAGCTCCACTTTCATCATTTCCTGAAAGCGCCCGGTTTCGCAGCGCAGCCCGGCGGCGCGAATCTGTCCCACAAAGAACTCGTAGAACTGGCGCGCTTTTTCCGGCGGCGCCGCATCGTCGAACGACGGCCGCTTGCCGCGCTTTACGTCTCCGTACAGCGTGAACTGCGAAACCGCCAGCACGCTCCCACCAACATCTTGCACGCTGCGGTTCATTTTCCCTACGGCGTCTTCGAACACTCGCAAGCCGGCGATTTTTTCGGCCAGGTAGGTGGCATCGGATTCCGTGTCGTCCCGGCCGACGCCCAACAAGACCAATAGTCCCAGACCGATTTTGCCGGCGATGTCGCCGTTCACCGTAACCTGGGCGCGGCTTACCCGCTGCACGACAGCACGCATAGAATTCTCAAGCTCTTACTACGGCGTCCCGGCAAGCATCGATTCATGCGCCGCGACCGCTTGCCAGTGTCCATCTCGATAAACGTAAATGTCGGTAAAGCGAACTCTCGCCAAAACTTTGCCCGTCGCGTCCACTGCCGTCGCCAATCCGCGGATGTAGCCAAAATCTCCATGCACTTGCGCGTGCATCTCGGTCAACTCATGATGCACCGGCTGATGGTTGCCAGCTTTGGCGAGGGTTGTGTCGCGATCCTGCAGCGTTCCGTCCGGGCCGGCGTCTTCAAACTCCGCGGCCAGCAGGCAGCTCAAGGCTGCGGAGTCGCGTTGCTCCAGAGCCTTGGCCCACGTCTGCTCATTTCGTACAAGTGCGCTCTCGTCCTTCGTCTGACCAGCCGGACAAGGCGCTGCATAAGCCATCGGGCATAACATCAAAGACCAGACCCACAAACGTTTCACTATGAACTCCCGCTAACCAAGCTGTGAACCGTCCAATCATAACTTGCATTCGGTTTGACCACGAGAACTTCCAACCGTTAGGATCAAGTGTCCCGATCCAAAGTTGGCCAAGGGTTTGCCCCGTGTGGCGATCCCTTTCCTTTACACTAATTCACCGGGGCAATTACACTACACGTTCGCCTATTTTCAATGCGGTAACGCCTGCGAGGAACAAAATCGCGGAGGGTCCGGGCGAAGGCCGGACGGGAAGCGGAGGCTGCGGTCCCCGAATCCCGGCTTCGAATTTCAAATTAAATCGAGCTAAAGCGAGGAGAAACATGGCAGCCGTTGACGAGAAGGTAAAGCAGATCATCGTTGAGCAGTTGGGTGTGGACGAGGGCGAGGTCACTTCCAGCGCATCGTTCGTAGACGACCTGGGCGCGGATTCACTTGACACGGTCGAACTGGTGATGGCCTTCGAAGAAGGTTTCGACATCGAGATCCCCGACGAGGACGCAGAAAAGATCCGCACCGTGCAGGACGCCATCGACTACATCGGGAAGCATTCGAAAGGCGGCAAGTAGTTTGGGACGCAGGGTCGTAGTTACCGGCATCGGCCTGATCTGCGGCGTGGGCAATACCACCGGAGAAGTGTGGAAGGCCGTGCTCGCCGGAAAAAGCGGTGTAGCCCGCATCACCCAGTTCGACTCCAGCAATTTCGCCTGCCAGATCGCCGCCGAGGTCAAGAACTTCGATCCCCTCAACTTCATCGAGAAAAAAGAAGTCAAGAAGATGGGACGCTTCATCCACCTGGCCATTGCCGCCGCGGATGAAGCGTTCAAGATGTCGGCGCTCAAGATCACGCCGGAGAACGACGAGCGCGTGGGCGTGCACATCGGCTCCGGCATCGGCGGGTTCGACATCATCGAACGCGAACACACCGCTCTGTTCGAAGGCGGCCCACGCAAGATTTCCCCATTCTTTATTCCAGCGGCCATTATTAATCTCGCGGCCGGCCATGTCTCGATGCGGCTCGGCGCCAAAGGCCCGAACGAAGCCACGGCCACGGCCTGCACCACCAGCGCTCACTCGGTGGGAGATTCTTTCCGCATCATTCAGCACAACGATGCGGATGTGATGATCGCCGGCGGTTCCGAAGCCGCCATTACTCCCATGGGCGTAGGCGGATTCGCTGCCATGCGCGCGCTTTCCGTCCGCAACGACGATCCCGAAAAAGCCAGCCGTCCCTGGGACAAAGATCGCGACGGCTTTGTCATGGGTGAAGGCGCGGGCATCCTGGTGCTCGAAGAACTCGAACACGCCCAACGGCGCGGTGCACCCATACTCGCCGAGATTGCTGGTTATGGAATGTCTGGCGATGCTTACCATATGACGCAGCCCGCGCCCGAACACGAAGGCGGGTTCCGCGTGATGCGCAACGCCACCCGCGACGCCGGCATCAGCCCCGATAAAGTCGATTATGTCAACGCTCACGGAACTTCCACGCCGATCGGCGATAGGCTGGAGGCGCACGCTATCCGCAACTTTTTTGGCGAGCATAAACTTCCCGTGAGTTCCACCAAGTCCATGACCGGGCATCTGCTCGGAGGCGCCGGCGGCCTTGAAGCGGGCATCACCGTGCTGGCCTTGCGCGATCAGATCCTTCCGCCCACCATCAACCTCGTCACGCAGGATCCCGAAACTTGCGGCATGGATTTCGTCCCCAACCACGCCCGCAAAGCCAAGCTCGAATACGCTATGTCGAACTCTTTCGGCTTCGGCGGGACCAACGGAGCACTCCTATTCCGGCGATGGTCAGAGTAGAAGTCGCCTGGGTTTCTCATCAATCCCGGGGTTGCGTTTCGTTGACTTGCCATTTTCGCCCAGCGTAAGATTTGCCACGCATGATCGGCCAGACCATCTCGCACTACCGCATTATCGAAAAACTGGGCGGCGGCGGCATGGGTGTGGTCTATAAGGCCGAGGATGTGAAGCTGCACCGTTTTGTTGCCCTGAAGTTCTTGCCTGACGACATTTCCATGGATGCGCAAGCTCTGGCCCGCTTCCAACGCGAAGCTCAGGCCGCTTCCGCACTGAACCACCCGAACATCTGCACGATCTATGAAATTGACGACCAGCATGGGCAGGCGTTCATCGCCATGGAGTTTCTGGACGGGCTGACGCTGAAGCACCGGATTGCAGGCAGACCGCTGGAGACCGAAACCATGCTGTCGCTGGCAATCGAGATCGCGGACGCACTCGAGGCAGCGCACGCAGAAGGCATCATCCACCGCGACATCAAGCCGGCAAACATTTTCGTCACCAAGCGCGGGCACGCCAAGGTTCTCGACTTCGGCCTGGCCAAAGTCGCCAGCCCTGCCATTTCATCAAGCCAGATTGCCGCGGCAAATACGCTGACGGGCAATGTTGACGAACCTCATCTCACCAGCCCGGGAACTGCGTTGGGCACGGTGTCCTTCATGTCGCCCGAACAGGTGCGAGGCAAGGAACTGGATGCCCGCACCGATCTCTTCTCGTTCGGCGCGGTGTTGTACGAGATGGCGACCGGGGTATTGCCATTCCGGGGCGACACCTCGGGAATAATTTTCGATGCGATTCTGAATCGAGACCCTACGCCTCCGGTGCGGCTCAATCCCGGATTGCCCGCCGAACTGGAACGCATCATCGATAAAGCCCTCGAAAGAGATCGCGACCTGCGCTACCAGACTGCCTCCGAGCTTCGGGCGGACCTGAAGCGCCTCAAGCGGGATACGGATTCAGGACGGAGCCTTGGCAGCGAATCGCATTCGACTGCGCTTTCAACGCAGGATCCGCTTCCCGCCTCCAGCGGCGAGTCTCCCGCGTCGTCAAGCTCTGCCGCAGTCAGATCGTCCAGCGGAGCTGTGCTGGCAGAAGCGGCCTCCCACAATAAGGGCAAGGTGGTCGGGATCGCGGCGGTTGTCCTGCTGCTTGTTTTTGCCGCCAGTTACGGCGTCTACCATTTCTTCTATGGTCACACGGCGAATGCCCCGGGCAAGATCACCCAGATCAGTCATTGGCACAAACCGATAAGCCAGGCAATCATCTCCCCGTCAGGGCATGCCGTGGCCTTCACTTCGTACGTCGGGGGATACGAACAGATTTTCCTGATGCTGACTTCGGGCGGCGATCCGTTACAACTTACCAACGACGAAGGCGGCAAGTTCCTTGCCAGCTTCTCCGCCGATGAAAACCAGATCTACTACGGCCGCCAGCTGGGCGCCACGGAAGTCTGGGCGGTACCTACACTAGGCGGTACTCCGGCACGCGTGGTGGAAGGTATTTCTCTCCAGCCGTCTCCGGATGGCCACAGCCTCTTCTACGTCAACTCAGATACCGCTGACATTTTACAGGCACCGGCTTCAGGCATTGGCGGGAAAGTGGTCTACAACTTCAAGGGGCTGGGGTTTGCATTGCCCAACTTCTTGGTATTTCCGGATGGCGCGGACCTCCTGCTCATGGGCCACAAGCCGTCGAATGCAGAGGGAACTTCAGGGATATACAAAGTGAATCTTGCCAGCCGCAAGGCCACGGATCTGGGGGCGATACCGGTTTCCGGTTCTGCGAACTGGGGAGAACCGGGCAGGACTCTCCTTTTCTCCCGCGAACTCAACGGAATTATCAATCTCTGGGAATACAACATTGAAACCAAAGCAACCACTCAGCTTACTTCCGGTCCGGGCCCGGATTTCCTTCCCATGCAAGATCCCACAGGCAAGGGGATCTTCTTCATCAACGGTAAGAGCTCCGGGTTTCTCTCGGTTTACGACCTTCAATCAAAATCCAGCCGCGACATCGCTTCGGAGTTGGCCACCCAGCCGGCCATTTCGGCAGACGGAAAGCGGGTGATGTATATCACCCAACCTGAGCCGCACCGGACGGAGCTTTGGGTTTCAGATACCGACGGCAACAATAGCGCGAAACTGGCCTCCTCTAAAAGTCTGGCAACCGGTGACTGGTCTGAGGACGGTTCGCAATTGGAATATGTGGACCAGGATGATCCAGATCGACACTACCTCGTGGGCTGGGATGGCAGTCATCTTCGCGAACTCCCACGGTCTCTCGCCCACATCGACTCGGGGGCATGGAGCCGGGACGGCAGGAACCTGTACGCAAGCGGCTTCCAAGACGGATCGACAACTTTGACCACCTGGAGGCTGAGCGCCGATGGCTCGGGAGCGGAATTATTCCACGAGGGTTGTGGATTCGCCATGGACGCATCGCCCGATGGGAAATACCTGCTGATCACTGCTCTTTACGGAGAGAATCTGGGGATCTACGAACTTGGCATTTCCGACAAGAAGTGCACAGCCCTCGTCCCAGGTGTGACCAGCTTTCTGCCCCGCTTCAGCCATGATGGGAAATACGTCCTTTACACAATTTCCTCACGCGGCGAGGTGACCTTGTATCGCCTTCCCTGGCGCGACGGCAAGGCCACCGGGACAGCGCAGGTGGTCTTGAAGCTCCCTTTCGCCTTTTCGCAAGCTTTTGGCGGCAATGCCTACGACGTTGCCCGTGATCTGTCAAAAATCGTGTATGCCCGCCCCGGCGGCCAGTTTGACTTGTATTTGCTCTCCCGCAGGTAGCCCGCAGGGCTGCACTTGAGGTCTCGGCCACGAAAGCTAGCGACAAATTTAGCTGTTTCCCGGCGCATTGACTTGCCGGCCTCCTCCACGTAAGATTCGCCACGAAATACAGGAGGCGGAGATGCAGCTGCGCATGGAGAGCCGCCCGGTTGGCGAGGTTTTGATTGTTCAGTGCCACGGACGCATCGTGGCCGGCAATGAAGTGTTCACGCTCCACTCCCACGTCGGAGACTCCATCGACAAGCATGGCGATGTCGTGCTGCAGCTCGACCAGGTAGAGTTCGTCGACAGCAGCGGATTGGGAGCGCTCGTGCGCCTGATGCAAGCCGCGCGCTCGAAAGGCGGCGACCTCAAACTCAGCGGCGTGCCGCCCAATATCCGCAAAGTGCTGCAGCTCACCAATCTGCTCGCGCAATTCGAGACCTACGATTCAGTGGAAGAAGCCATCACCGCCGCCTACCTGGGATCCAAGTATTCGCGGGGAAAAGCTGGAGACGCGAGGCCACGCCTGCTTTGCGTTTTCGAGTCGACCGATGTATGCACGTTCCTCCGGGAAGTGCTGTGCAGCGCCGGATACAATGCCATGACCACGCTGAGCGTCAACGACGCCCGTATCCTGCTCAAGGCAACCAAGGCAAAGCTTGTGATACTTTCCGCGCGGATGCAGACCATGCATGGCAAACCCACCGCCAGGGCGATGGAAGAAATTGATCCGGCCGTCTCAGTGCTCGTTTTGGAAGACAATTTTGCCACGCAAGATCCAGGAGAAGCCGCGGAAAAACTTCTGAACAGCGTTAGCAGCCGATTGGCCGTTGCAAATTAGCGCCCGCACTTTCCTTTTCTTTTGCTCGCTTCCGAATACTATGCCCGACCTTGGTGCCACTCTCATGGCACGTTCTGGCGTTGTACTAAGGCGTTCGGCTGGTTACCCTGGGTTACTGTCGCAATCGAAATACTCCCCCCAAAAGTAACTTCGAATGGGTGTCGTTGAAAAAATCCCGACATTTCTAACCGTCGGCGTGCTGGTCATCATCTTCGTATGTCTAAAGCGCCAGGCGCGCAGCGCCCGCCTCACACTTTGGACGATCGGATGGGCTCTGGTGTTCGCCCATTTCCTGGCACAACTGCTGGAGCCGGATCACGGCCCGGTCAGTGCCTTTCTGTTAGCCGTCGATTCCGGATCGCTGCAGGCCGCCGCCGTCAGTTTTCTGGTATCGGTTTCCTGCGTGGTGGAAGATTCCGTCAAGCGCATTCTTTTGCTGCTTGTGTTGGGTGTGCCATCTGTCGTGTACGTGGCATGCGCCTGCTACGACGTTCACGCCCGCTGGCCGTATGTCCTGTGCCTGCTGGCGAGCTTCGGCGGTGCAGCCTGCTTCTTCTATGGAGTAAGCCGCAGGTTGTCACTGTTCCTGGCGACCACGACTTTCTTGTGTTCGTTTGCCGGAGTATGGGCGATTCGCGCCGCTCTGCGCGGTTCCTTTGATGAAGGGACTATCGTGCTCCTTGGCACCGGATTTGCTTTGTCCGGCGTGTTCATCTGCCGGAACTACTGGCGGCCATCGCCTGCCATGTTCACCATCGCCGGTGGATTCTTCTGCTGGGGAGCGGTGTTTCCTCTCGGCCTGCTGGTCGATCGCCTCGCTCCGAATTTGATTATTCCCGGTGAACTCTGGAACACTCCGAAGTTCTTCGTCGCCTTCGGAATGATTCTGGCTGTGGTGGAAGACAAGTCGGAATCGATCGCCGGCATGCAGCTCAAGGCCGCCATGCTGAACCGCCAGCTGGAACGCTTCTCGGGGCTCACTTCCCGCCTGCTCGGTGGTGGCCGGCCCGATGCCATTTGCCCCGCCATTGCTTCCGCCATCACCGAGGTCAGCAACTTCAGCGTAGCGGTGGTGCAACTCGAAGACGCCGAGCGCAGGCTGCGAGTCGCGGGCTCGAGCGGACTCTCGCCCGCGTCGTTGCAGGGATTGCAGGCGCAAACCCAGGACTGGACGCTCGACCATATTAAGGCACTGTGTTCGCAGTCCCGGCTCACGGGAAAGAATTCCTACGTATTGCCTGCGCTGGAAGCGATTCGTTTTCCCGAGCGCGTGAAAGCGAATGCAAACGGCCGAGTCAACGAAGGAATGTGTCGCGAAGAACTCTTGATTCCGCTCTGCTCGGCTGCAGGCGCATACCTCGGCTGCATCCGATTAGCCGCGCCCCGGGCCGAGAGCGCGATGGACGCCCTCGAGTTGTCCCGCATCGAAATGCTCGCCGGTGATCTTGCTGTAGCCGTCGAACTGAAGGCGTTGCAGACGCAGCTGGTCTGGTCGGAAAAGCTGGCTGCCCTGGGCCAACTGCTGGCCGGAGTGGCGCACGAACTCAACAATCCTCTCACCGTCATCATGGGCTACAGCGAACTGATCAGCGAAGCCATCGCCGGGCCGCAGACTCGGGATCAGCTCACGAAGCTGGTTGGCGAAGCCCGCCGCATGAAGCGGATCACCGACAACCTGCTGCGCTTTTCCCGGCAGAGCACGCGCGACACGCACGCCGTACAGCTCTCGCCCGTGGTGCAGGAAGTGCTGGCTCTGCGCGAATACTACACTCGCAGGCACAGCGTTCGAGTTGTGCTCGACATCGCGCAAGATCTGCCGCCGCTCGCTGTCAACGAGGATGAAATCAAACAGATCCTGCTTAACCTGTTCAATAATTCCAGCGACGCTCTCGAGGGCGTCGCAGGCAACAAGCAGATCAGCATTCGCGCCCGCCGCAGCGGCTCTCGCGCCGTAATCGAAGTAGAAGATTCCGGCCCCGGCTTTGGCAACCTGAACCGCGCTCTCGATCCGTTCTATACGACCAAGCCCGTGGGTAAAGGAACGGGCCTCGGCTTGAGCGTTTGCTACGGAATCGTCAAAGAACGCGGCGGAGATCTCAGAATCGAGAACGTTCAGCCTCACGGTGCGCGTGTCACCATCGAGTTACCGGGCGCGGAGGCCTCGGCGCAGCCATTCATGGTCGCCGTGGCCCACGCCTGAGGCCAGGCGCCTGCGCTTTTGCCCGCCCACCCGGCAGTCCAACTCCGGTAATGGCACCTTTGTACTCCCATCCTGCCCCTTAGGGTCTTTCCATCCTCTCTCAGCCACGCCACAATGAACTTTGGTATTGAAGACCGGTTCCCCTGACATGGAAAAAGCCTTTGGCACTGCCCCTGCGCCCATCCGCACCAAGAAGGCAGCGGCTCGCGTTGCCCTGGTCGACTTGAAAGATTCCTCACGAACCCTGCTGCACGAGTGTTTCCGCCAGTTCGGCATCGAGACGGTGCTCGTGTCCTCCGGTGCGGCCGAGCGCGTGCGCCAGGAGAAATTCGAGGCTTGCGTGGTTCCTCTGGGCATCGGCGCCGATGCAGTGATGGAAGCGGCGCGCACTTCGCCTTCCAATAGCCGTATGGTGCTCTATGGTCTCGGCGGCAACGCGCAGGAAGCGATGCGCTATTCCAAGTTCGGCATCAACGCCATGTTTCAGGAGCCTCTGGAGCGGCCCGCAACTCTCAAACTGGTTCGCGCCACCCATATGCTGGTGCTGCACGAATTCCGCCGCTATGCGCGCATTCCCATCATGACGGAAGTCAACGTTGTCAGCCCAGATGGCCACCGCCTCCTCGCCTCCAGCCTTGAGGTTAGCTCCGGCGGTATGTCGCTGAAAAGCCCTGAGGATGTGCCTTCGGGAACCAACGTCGAGATTTCTTTTTCCCTGCTCACGCTGCCTCGCGTCAACCTTCGCGGCGTCGTGACCTGGCACAAGAGCAAGACTTTCGGCATCCGTTTCGACCCCGCCGACGACCGCCGCCAAAAAGTCAAAAATTGGATCGACACCTACCTCGAAGGCTAAGCGCAATCAGGATTGCCACAGTTTGTGTGGGGACGGCCGCCTCGAGAGCCTGCCCCGAGCGAAGCCGAAAGGTCCAGCCAAGCGCAGCGAGGCGCATTCCTGCCACCTACCAGCTCCCACCGACCCATTACAATAACTTTCGTGACCGAACTCAGCACCGGCGAAGCCCCAGCCGCAACAGAAGTCGCGGCCGGTCCCAACCGCTTCACCCTCCGCCAGAGAATCGTTCTCCGCATCATCATCGCCGCCGGATACTCCTTCATCCGCCTGATCGGCCCCACACTCCGCCTAAGCGTCTCGCGCGAGGAGGGCGCCGAAAAAACACTGGACGAGCGCCCGCTCATCACCTCCTTCTGGCACGCCTGCATCATCCCCTCCACTTACATCTTCCGCGACATCGGAATCCGCGTGATGAGCAGCAACAGCTATGACGGCGAATACATGGGGCGCATCATCCGCAAATTCGGATTCGTTGCCGTCAAAGGCTCCAGCAGCCGCAACGCCGTCCGCGCCCTCCTCGGCCTGCGCCGCGCGCTGCAGGAAGGCTGGACTGTAGCCTTCAGCATCGATGGTCCCCGCGGTCCGCGCCACAAAGTGAAACCGGGCCCTGTCTCTCTGGCGCGTTCCTCCGGCGTTCCCCTAAGTATGTTTCACGTAGCTGTCGAACGCGCCTGGGTCCTCAACACCTGGGACCGCCTCATCATCCCAAAGCCTTTTTCCCGCGTTTTGTTGCGCTTCGGCGCGCTCATCCCGGTTCCACCCGAAGCCAGCGACGGAGACCTCGAGCGCTATCAACAACAACTGCAGGATTCACTCGACCGTGTCCGCGAATTCGCCGAAGAGAATGTGAGCAAGGTTGGCAACATGGAGTTCCCGCACTATCGAGCCTGAGGTGACAACTTCTGGTTTGCGCTCTGAGTAGCTCGAATGCTACGTGCGTAACCAGGATGGCCTTGCGCGAGGCGTTAACATTCCCTTGTACGCGCCTGTGAAGCGAACTCGAATCATCCAGTAAATCAGCAGCGCAAGTGGTAGCAGGGCTGGCACCAGTAGGGCTGGCGATCCGCGCAGCCAGGCGGGGAACACCTGTTGCTGCCCCAGGAAGAAGGAACCCGTGGCGATAAACCACCCAAAGCACATGCGCCAGAGATGACGTGCGATCCGTCGTCTGCCGGAAATTCCGCGCATGAGCATGCGCAAGTCTCCGATGCCTGCCAACAGAATCACCGAACCCATGAAAGCATCCATGAAGGCGGGACTTCCGTCGGACGGCGCCCTCCCCGTAGCTTTTTGGAACCCGTGAATCACGCTCAGGACTCCGATTGTGAACGCGAAAACACACCCGACCCAATCTAAAATGCCAGTTACTCCATCTCTGCGCCTGGCTGTCGCCCAAGCCGTCGCCACCATATAGATGGTTAGAATGCCGCCGAAAACATTGTTGGATTGGTGCTTCATGTAGGCGAGGCACGACGCGAACGACGCCATGATCAGCATCGCTCCGACGAAGACGTTCCCCGCTCTCGCGTGCCAGACGGAGCCCTTGCGAAAAGACACCGCTGCCGCGCCCGCGAACATGGCTAAGACGCCAGCGCTAACGTGCAAAACTAGTAACGGCAATCGCATTGCCCGCGCTCCCGTAGATTTCCGCTGATCAGTGGATCGTTGTTCAAGCGCTATTCAGGATACGAGGATCGAGCCCGAAAGTTTCCACCTTTTTGGGGGAAGTTGCGGATTGGACATTCGGCAAAGAAAGTGAATTGCGGTACCATCAGCACCCGAGGACGATCTCCGAGGACGATCGCAATGAGCAAAGCGATAGAAAATCTACAGACTGCCCAAAAACGGGCCATGGCCGGTCGACCGAAAGTCGGCGGGTTCCCCTATCTCGCCGAAACCCTGCGCCGCGCAGGTGTGACGCGAAATCTCTGGTATCTCCCCGCAGCGCAGAGTCTATATCTGACTGAGGATGGTCCGGTCGTGTCGCTAGGCACACCTCTGTGTTCCGGCACCGTCGACGTGCCTGCGTTCAACAAAGAGGCTCTGGTCGCGGCGTTGCGCACCGACCAAGCTGGAAAGAGCACGTTCCCCGAGTTTTTGGCGGCCTCATGGCAAGCGGGGGTTGTGCGCTATGATGTCGATCTTGTGGCCCGCAAGGTCACCTACTACGGCTGTAACGGAGAGGAATATATCGAAAGCTATCCCGCAGTCGAAGTGGAGTAGTGCCGTGATGCTCAAGTTCAGAAGGCAACCAGGTTCGGAGAGCAACAGGAGAGTCACTTATGACCACAGCTCACAGCGCGGTTTTCACCGCTAAGAAGATTAGTCCGATGCTGGCCGTCGCCGACATGGAAGAAACCCTCGCTTTCTACCACGACGTTCTCGGGTTCACGCCCCTGATGAAGTCGGCGGAGTACGCCATCGTCGAACGCGACGGCCAAACCATTCACTTCATGAAGGCCGCCTCCGAAGAAGTCATGCGCTGCGTCCGCGGCCATACCGAAATCTACATTGAGGTTTCGAACATCGCCTCGCTGTGGGAGCACGTGAAGACGTTCACAGACCGGCACAAAATGCGCGATCTGTTCGACCGGGAATACGGCATGACCGAATTCCACATCGGCGATCCAAACGGCTGCCTGGTCTTTGTGGGAGAGCCAACCCGCGATCGAAAATAAGTCACCAAGACGCGACTCGGCTCTTCGCGATTTGACTTCCACTGCTCCCACACGCTAGATTCCTCAGACCACTATTTCCGTTCTTTGAAATGCCCTTCGGTTTGCGCGTCTTTGCCCCGTGGCAAAGACAGGGAAGCGGGTGCAATTCCCGCGCTGCCGCGCAACTGTAAGCGAGAAAATCGCAGCTGGTCACTGGGAGCAATCCCGGGAAGGCCGCCTGCAGAATCCGGATGCTGGAGCCAATGGCTAATTGCTATCTGCTAATTGCCCATTGCTTCTTCATCCTCACTCGCAAAGCCAGGAGACCGGCGTAAACCGTCCACCTTAACCCCTTTCGCGTGAAAAGGAGGATGGTTATGCGCGCACTTTGCGCTTCGTTGTTGCTCTTCGTACTTCTCGCGGTGGCATCCGCTGCCGACCTCAAAGTCAGAGTAATCGACCCCCAATCCGCCGCCGTCGCCGGCGCACAAGTTTCCCTGCTTTCAAAAGGAAGTAACACTGCTCTGAAAATTGCCACATCTTCTGCCGAGGGAATCGCGGCCTTCAACCAGCTGCCCAACGGCAACTACCAGATTCAAGTCCTGGCTCCAGGCTTTGCAGCGCAGACCCAGGATGTCGCGGCCAATTCTGAAGTCATCACGATCCAATTACATCTCGCCACCGCGTCCGAAACCGTAGTCGTGACCGCAACCAGAACCCCAGTGCCAGCCGAGGAAAGCGGCGCCAGTATTTCCACTCTCGAGAGCGCACAACTGGAAACCATGCAGCCCATCGCCGCCGACGATGCCGTCCGCTTTCTTCCCGGCGCAGTCATCAACACCGCGGGCCAGCGCGGAGGCCTATCGTCCCTGTTCGTGCGCGGCGGCGAGTCCACCTACAACAAGGTGATTGTCGATGGCGTCACCGTCGATAACCCGGGCGAAACCTTCGACTTCGGCACCCTGCCCCTCACCCAAGCCGATCGTGTGGAATTTCTGCGGGGCACGCAGAGCACCTTGTACGGCTCCGATGCCATGACCAGCGTCGTGCAAGTGTGGACGCGCACCGGAAGCACTCCCACGCCCGAACTGCGTTTCGGCGCCGAGGGAGGAAACTTTGGAACTGCCAATGGCTACACGTCTCTGGCCGGTGCCAACGGACGCTACGACTACAACGTGTTCGGTGATCAATTCAACAGCGCCGGCCTGGGCGTGAACGATGCGTACTCGGATTCGCTCGAGGGCGCGAACCTCGGCATGGCGATCACCGACAAAGTCACACTGCGCGTGCGCGGCCGCCACTCCAACATCTATACCGGCTTGCCCGGAGAGTGGAATTTCAACGGCGATCCGCTTCTTGCTCCCGATTCCAGCGAATCGGCGCATCTGAACAATATCCTCGGAAGCGCGGAGCTTACCGTGGCTGCCCCTTCGGGATGGCAGCACCGCTTCACCGTTTTCGACTCGCTCTATCGTTACACAGATTCAAACCTGAACCCTCCCGCTGGCAGCTACGACAACTACGCGGATCTCTACATCACCCGCATCAACCGCGTGGGGTCCGAATATCAGGGCGACTATTCGGAACGGAGCTCCGCTAATTTCTCGACCCATAGCACCTTCGGCTATCGCGTCGAAAGCGAAAATGGCGTCGTGAGCGACCAGAATTCCCCGCCTCCCGCTTCCGGCCAGCGTCTGGATCAGGACGCTTACTTGCAACAACAATTCACACTGGGCAGGCTCTCAGCGATCGCCGGCGGCCGTTTCGTTCACAGCAGCGCCTACGGCAACATCGGTGTGCCGCGGGTTGCGCTCACTCTGCTGGCGTTGCGCGGCGGAGATTTGTTCTCCGGAACGCGTCTCCGTTTTTCCTACGCCGTCGGCTACATGGAACCCGCCCTCTACCAGGCTTTTGGCGAGATTGCCTACGACTACACCTCAAACCGCGAGCTGTTGCCCGAGCGCACTCGCGCTTTTGAAGCCGGTTTCGAGCAGAAACTGTTTGCCGGCCGCTGGGCTCTGAACGCAACCTACTTCAACAATCTTTTCCACGATCAGATCGAAGCGATACCCACGTCCTCCGGCGCATACCAGTTTTTCAACCTGGAGCAATCCTTCGCTCAGGGTGCCGAAGTCGAACTGCAAGGCAGGATCCGCCCAAAGTTGTTGCTGACCACGGCCTACACTTATACCTCGACCCAGATACTCGAAAATCCGGAATGCACGCCGGCAAATCCGTGCAGCTTTCCTTATGCTCCAGGAGATCCCTTGCTCCGCCGCCCCAGGCATTCGGCAACAACCCTGCTCAGCTATCTTGGAACGCGTTGGGGTGGAAACCTGAGTGGAAGTTTCGTGGGCCCGCGTCCCGATTCCGATTTCGACGGCTTCAACAGCTACATCCGCGTCGATGTCGGCGGATGGTACGCCATCAACTCCCGCGTCACTGCCTATGCGAACGTCGCGAACGCCCTCGACCGCCGCTACAACGAAGTCCTGGGCTATCCCGCGTTGCCAGTAAACTTCCGCGCCGGCTTCCGCTTCCGCATCGGAGGAGAATAACTCAGGAGGAAGTATTAAGGAGAACGAAATCAGAAAGAATCACGCGGGGACAGCCGCCTAGGCTGTCCCGCCGAGCGCAGCAAGGCGCATTCTTCACACTGCAGCAAGCCTCAGGTCTTGTTTTGAAATACAGCAGACCGGGACACCTGACCTGCTCAACTAACTTTTTCGGGCTCTCGCACGATCGCCATCGGCATCATCGACGCGGCCATCTTTCCGCCAAAATACTTGGTGCGCGCCAGCATCAGCTTCTCGATGTCAACCCCGCTCAGCGGCTGCTGCCGCCCCAGCAGGTGCGTGACCAGTGCAATCTGCGCAAAGTGTTCCAC
>JBEKWP010000011.1:0-54911 GCA_049512915.1 Candidatus Sulfotelmatobacter sp. | reverse complement strand
TCGGGGGTGCAAGGTCAGATGTCACAGGGTGTGGCTGTGGAAGGGTGTGAAAAAAGCGCACAACAGACCCGAATGCCAGAAGGGTATCAGCGAAAGGCCCCACTTCTCGCAAAGGACGCGAGAAATGGGGCTTTTTGGTTCAAGGCTCACGCCGACCAGAATTCGTATACCCAATGTTCATTCGTCACAGAAATGGTTCCGCAGTCGCGTGTAGTGTTTGTTCATGCCTTGGGGCTTGAAGCGTTACTACGGCACGGGAGGGCTCCATTACATCACTTGGAGTTGCTACGGGCGTAAGCCGCTGCTCGGCACTGTCGCGCGCCGGGACTTGGTCTTAACCGTGCTGGAACGGATGCGCAACCGCTACCGTTTCGTTGTGATCGGGTACGTGGTCATGCCCGAGCACGTGCATCTTGTGATTTCCGAGCCTATCATTGGCGATCCCTCAACGGTGATTCAGGCTGTGAAGCTGGGCGTCTCGCGGCGACTCGCTGCACAGGGCGAATTTTGCGGTCAGTTCTGGCAACGTCGTTTCTACGATTTCAATCTGTGGAGCCAGGGGAAAGAGGTTGAGAAGGTGAAGTACATGCATCGCAATCCGGTGGTGCGCGGGCTGGTGGCGAGTCCTGAGGATTGGCGGTGGAGCAGCTACCGGTCGTATGCCTGCGGAGAGCCGGGACTGGTTCGGATCAACGACTGGGCTTGGTGGGAGGAGAAGATTCGGAGGAGTGCTGGATGAGTGTCGGGACGGTGTCGGGGAAAAGCCCCACTTCTCGCAAAGGACGCGAGAAATGGGGCACCCGGCCGGGCGTGCTAAACTTGCTTCAAATCCCACATTGAGGACAGGCTACAGGCGATGAAATTTGGAGTCATCATCTTTCCCGGCTCGAACTGTGATCACGACGCTTACTGGACCATCCAGCAGGTCGCTAAACAGCCCGTGACTTTTCTCTGGCATGAGTCGCATGATCTGGAGAACTGTGACGCCATCATCGTCCCCGGAGGATTTGCTTTTGGGGACTACCTGCGGACTGGGGCGATTGCGAAGTTCTCTCCGGTGATGGAGTCGGTGCGGCGGTTTGCCGATGGTGGAGGTCTGGTGCTGGGAATCTGCAATGGTTTTCAGATCCTGTGCGAGTCGGGGCTGCTGCCGGGGGCTCTGATGCGCAACACGGGGCTGAAATATGTCTGCAAGCCGGTGCAGGTGCGGGTGGAGAATGCTGCGACTCCTTTCACCAATGCCTGTTCGCGCGGAGAAGTGTTGACCATCCCGATCGGGCACATGGAGGGCAACTATTTCTGCGACGAGGCAACGCTCGACGAGTTGCGTCGCGGCGACCGGATTGTGTTTCGTTATGTAACTCCGGCGGGTGAGGTTTCGGCCTCGGCGAATCCCAATGGTTCTCTGGAAAATATTGCCGGCATCTGCAGCGCGGGCGGCAACGTGGTCGGCATGATGCCTCATCCCGAGCGCTCTGCCGAACCTGAGCTGGGCGGTACGGACGGAATGAAGATTTTCCACTCCATGGTGGGGGCGATGGCGAGCAGGTAGGGCTTTTGCGAGCACGCTTTTGCGGGAACCCGTTTGCTATTCGGCTGCGCTGGAATCCTGTGGATAACTTGTTGTTGAATAAATGCCTGCCTCGGTGGTACTGTCTCGGCGAAGGCTGCTTCCCCATTTCGCCTAACTGGAACTAAAAACGTTCAACCAAACAGTGGGAGGAGTGTGTCTGATGACGGCGAAGCAGATTCTGGATTCCTTTTCTGAAACGTTGATGCGGGATGAACGCATTCTCAGCCCGCAAGAGCGGGAGCTGCTGATGAGTCTCCTGCAAAACTCCAGGGCAGTTTCCAGCAGTGACCCACAGACTCAATCGGCGGTGACCGCAGCCATTGCGCGCTCGGTGGGCGAGACCGTAGCACAGCGAGCGTTTACGCTGTTAGGTAGCAGCATTGTGGAGCAAATCCTGGCGCGCTCGGGAATGCCCGCGGGAACCGAGGAGACACTGTTTGCCGCCACGGTAGAGGCACGCGCGCCGCAACCGCCGAACCCGGTGAAGGCGCCACAACCGCCCAACCCTGTGAAGGCGCCACAGCCGCCGAACCCTGCTCCGGCGCCCGGCCCGAAGGCGCCGCAGCCGCCTAACCCGACACCGCCGCCGGGTCCGAAAGCGCCGCAGCCGCCGAACCCATCGCGGCCGACGGCCCCGCAACCGCCGAACGCACTTCATCCGCAACACGATCCGCGGCCGTTGAGCGTGCCCGTGCAGCAGGCTGGAGAGCCGAGCCACGTTGATGCGAGCAGCAGCGTGGGTGTTTTGGATTTGCCGGAGATGGTTCGAGCGCAGTGCGTCGCGCTGGATGAGTTCCTGGCTCCGCAAGAGCTTGAGGAACTTGTTTCCTATACCTTGCAGCGCGAGGCGGAATTCCAGAGCAGCGAGCTGGTCTCGCCCAGCGGAGAGCCGGGAATGATCGATTACGACCACCGGCGTTCGCGGGTGCTTATGGATTTGGGGAAGCATGAGGAAATCATTCTTGACCGAATCCGCGGCGTGTTGCCCAGAGTGCTGGATCAACTTGGGATCGAGCAGTTCCCGGTCACACAGGTTGAAGCTCAGATTACAGCCAGCAATGACGGGGACTTTTTCCGGGCGCACAGCGATGACTCGGAAGAAGTGATCGCATCCCGGCGGCTTACGTTCGTTTACTTTTTCCACAGCGAACCGCGGCCGTTCGAGGGCGGGGAATTGCGGCTCCATGATTCGCGCCGGGAAGGTGGGCTGCAAATCAGTTCCGGCACGTATCAGACGGTTGTGCCGCAGCAGAACCAGATCGTGTTTTTCCCCTGCTCGCTGTTGCACGAAATCACTCCCGTAGAATGCCGCTCGAGAGCGTTCGCGGACAGCCGCTTCACACTAAACGGATGGCTTCACAAGTAAAAGACGCAGCGTGGCTGGAATGGATTGCTGGCCTGATGGGGGTGGGGTCGCGGCAGACACATAGCGCGACCCTGCCCCCCGGGCAATTCCATTGCCTGCTCGATGAGTTGCCGCTGCACCTGGTGCCGCAGCGGCGGCTTGAATCACAGAGCTGGCGGCAGTCTCATCATTCGTTATTTCTCAATCCGGAATGTTCGGTGCTGCCCGCCGGGGGAGTGCCGGCAGAACTGGAACGGCATCGGGATTTGCTGAAGGATTTCTACCTGCAGGGAACGATCGCCTGGGTGCGCGACCCGGCTACGGCTGCTTTGCAACCGTTCTGGCTCGGTCCGCGGCTGGAGGCGGTGGTTGCAAGTCTTCATTCAGGAAAGCTGGGAGCAGGAAAGCTGGGAGCGGGAACGCCGGTTTCTGACGCCGTGCCCGGAGACGTTCTGCAGTTGTTGGCTGGCGCCGGCATCTTGACGACGGAAGACTACGCTGAGCGCCGTCTTGCGGAGTGGGCTGAGGTTGTAAGGAAAGGCGCGCAACAGTTTCGAGAAAGAGGATACATTCCTCTGGGGAATCTGATTCATCCTTTCAATCTTGCGGCGCTGCGCCGTTACTACCGGCATGCGGTTCGGCGTGGAGCAATTTGCCTGGGCGACGTGCAGAGTGCGCGACGGTATGCGGCGCACAATGAGAGTGTGGCATGCTTTTACCATCACCAGATTGCGAACGCGGTGAGTGCCGTGGTCGGCGAAGCGATCAAGCCTTCTTATGTTTATCTCGCGTCTTATTTGAGCGGCGCCGACTTGAAGAAGCACATTGACCGGGAGCAGTGCGAGTTCAGCGTTACGCTGTGCCTGGATTTTTCTCCCGAGCCCGAGTTGGCAACCTCGTGGCCTATACGCCTGGATACTCCGGAAGGGCCGGTCACGGTTTATCAGGCGCTGGGCGATGGGTTGGTCTACCGGGGAACGAAGGTGCCTCACTACCGCGATGTCCTGGCCGAGGGACATACATCGACTTCCATTTTCTTCCATTATGTGCCGGCAGATTTTTCGGGGTCGCTCGAATAGACGCGCCTGGCGTCTTTGTTGTGCAATGACTGGGCTACCGCAAACCCGAAATCAGATAAAGGACCGAGGAGACCTGATAGTAGCTGTAAGCGAAGCGCGAGCCGTCGCGGGTCACAACGACCGGAGCTACTTGCACTACACCGGCATTGGTGGGGGGCTGCAATTCCTGGATAAGTGTTTTCTTGCCAGTCGCTAGGTTGACTTCGAACACCTTGGCTGGAACCTGCCCGCGAAGATACACATACACTGAAGAGCTGTCCTCGGACCACTGAATTGGAACGAAGCCCGGTTCGAGACCGGGGATTGTATGAGGCGGGCCCCCAGCCGTAGGGTAGATCGCTACTCCTCCGGCTTCGTCGGTTCGAAAAATGTACTGGCCGTCCGGTGAAACCAGCCCGCCGATAATTCCTTCCGGGGTGATTGGCTTCGGCTTTCCCCCCTCTAAGTCAACCAGATAGGTGCGCACACCGCGGCCAGGTTCACTGGCGTCGAGGGTGATGTGTTTTCCGTCTGCCAGGAAGTGAGCGGAGCCGTTTTTAACGTCCAGCCCAGGCACTGCAATCAAGCGAGGTTGACCGGTCCCGATGGGAACGAGCTTCACCTGTCCCGGGCTGCCGGGGAGAATGGAAATCACCCATTTGCCATCTGGCGAGAGGCCACCCGAGCTTCCTTCACCCAGTTGCACAGGTGAGGCGCCGTCGATTTTGCGAATGACAAGAGAATAGTGCGGGCCCGCGGCCTCGCTGGCATCCTCAAACAAGACCGACTGCCCATCGCTCGAAATGTCTTTCGCAATGTTCCAATCGTGCCAGGAAAGATCCACAGTTTTGCCGTCGCGGCCGGTGGTGGCCATGGCGATCCGTTCGTCGTCGCGGCTCACCAGCACTCGGCCGTCCGGTGCCACGTCTTCCAAGGTCAGGCCTGCAGGCAGGTTGAGTATCTTCCGCGTTCGTCCAGACAGATTCGCGGCGTGCAGCTCGCGGTTGAGACCTTTTTCGACGGCTGTAAACCAGACCTCTTTCCCATCGGGGCCCCACGCCAGGCCATCTTCTGACTCCCACTCGGGCGAAAGTATGCTCACTTGTCCGTGGAGGTCGACGAGCATGACGGAGCCCCGGTCATCCCATGGTGAAGGGTGATCCATGAACGCGATCTTGTCAGCTTGAGGAGAGAGACGAAGGTGGCTGATCGATCCCTTGCTCTCGTACAGAACATGACCAATGGGATACTCGATTCGATCACCACCTTGAGTACGGTGGACGACAGCGAGTTCGCCGTTGGCATCCCAATCTGCGTATGGAACGTCTTCCAGGACCTCCCTGGGGGAACCGCCCGCCAGAGGCGCACGGGCGAGCGTGCCTCCGACCGTCTCGAGGTGTGCCAGGTGAGCGCCGTGGAGAGCCACGGCCAGTTCGCCGGTGCGAGAAATCGCAAGCAAATTCGCGTCCGCCAGGTCGAGCGGTTGGGCCAGGAGAGAATCGCCGACGGTCGAGAAAATCTGCAATGGCTTGTCGTTCCAGGACGCGCCGTAAACAATCCCTCGAAAGTCGGGTGCGAAGCGCGCGGAGTATACCGTGCCCTGTTCGAAAGTCAGACGCTGGTAAGTTGGAGGAGCTGGTTGGCCGCGCCACTGATTTGCGAGAAGCAGCAGCGTGGCAGCCAGAAGCACTCCCGCCACTGCCCAGGGGACAAACTGCGCTTGCCTCCGCGAACCCCGGAGCCGCGTTCTTCCGCCGCCGGAAGAGGTGGACAGAGTGTCGAGAGCAAAGGCCAAATCGCGCGCCGATTGAAAACGGTTCTCCGGTTCTTTCTCCAGACAATGGCGCACGATTTGCAGGACTGATTCGGGGACGCGCACTTGTTCCAGGTCGACCACGGGAGGGTTTTCGAGGAGCACCGCGGTCATGGTGTCGACCTCGGTCTCACCGCGGAAGGCCCGGCGGCCGGCCAACATTTCGTAAAGGATGGCGCCGACACTGAAAATGTCGCTGCGGTGGTCTACCGGCTTGCCGCGCAGTTGCTCGGGCGACATGTAGGCGACGGTGCCGATTACCGCTCCGCTTCTGGTTACCGTCGTCAATTCCTCGACGGAGCGTTCGGAATCTTCCGGCGAGGATTGGAGCTTTGCAACGCCGAAATCGAGAATCTTCACGCGGCCGTCGGTGGTCACGAACAGGTTTTCTGGCTTCAGGTCGCGATGAACAATACGGCGTTCGTGCGCGGCGATGAGTCCCTGCACAATTTGCAGGGCGTAGTCGAGGGCGATGCGGACCGGCAATGCTCCTTCTGACAGCCTTTTGCGGAGGGTGTTGCCTTCGAGCAATTCGCAAACGATGTAAGGGGTGCCGTCGTTGAAGCCAACGTCATAAATGGCGACGATGTTGGGGTGATTCAATGCGGCTGCGGCGCGGGCTTCCAGTTCGAAACGGCGGAGGTGATCAGGATTGTCGCCAGAGGCGGGGCGGATCAACTTCAGAGCGACATCGCGGCCCAGCCTTTCATCCCGCGCCCGAAAAACCTCGCCCATGGCTCCAGAGCCAATTTTCTCGAGGACTCGGTAGTGACCTATGACCTGGCCAGTCATATGCAGGGGCAGCCTTGCTGGCATGTTAGGGGTGCGCGTCCCTTGGCGTCAATCACCCGGTCAGGCCAGGGGGCCTACCCAATGGGGGATGACTCGGGCGGGGTTTTCCGCGGCGAGCCGCGACTGGCGGAATCGCGTCGTGCTATAATTTCGTTTCGCCTACATACTTTCGAGGCTGCCTGTGATCTTTCTACGGGCGAATCCCGCGTTCAACCGACATCCTTAGATACGAGGTCTAGCCATGTCCGGCCATTCAAAATGGGCCACAATCAAGCACAAGAAGGGCGCGCTGGACGCCAAGCGCGGCAAGATTTTTACCCGCCTTATCAAGGAAATCAGTATTGCCGCGAAGAACGGCGGCGGTGATCCTGATTCGAACCCGCGGCTGCGCGGGGCGATCGTTGCCGCCAAAGCGGAGAACATGCCTGCCGATAACATCAAGCGGGCCATTCAGCGGGGCACGGGCGAGCTGCCTGGAGCTACCTACGAGGAATTTTCTCTCGAGGGCTACGGTCCGGGTGGCGTAGCGATTCTGCTCGATATCAATACGGACAATCGCAACCGTACCGTCAGCGAGATTCGTCACTGCTTCGGCAAGAACGGCGGCAACATGGCGGAGGCCGGCGCGGTATCGTGGATGTTCCACAAGAAGGGCGACATCATTATTCCCAAGAGCGCGGCGAAAGAGGACGACCTGATGAATATTGTTCTCGAAGCCGGTGGCGAGGACCTGAACGACGATGGCGAGAATTGGGAGATCCTCACCGAGCCTTCTGCGTTTGAGACCGTGCTCGAGGCTGTGAAGAAGGCTGGCATCGAGCCGGCGTCGTCGAGCGTCGCGATGATTCCTCAGAACTACATCAAGCTGGAAGGTCAGGCTGCCAACACGATGATCCGGCTCATGGAAGCGCTGGAAGATCAGGACGACGTGCAGAACGTGCACTCGAACTTCGATATTGACCAGAAGTTGCTGGAAGAAGTGGCTGGCTAGGTGCGCGTTCGAGGATTTGTGTTAGGGCCGCCCTTCTGTGGGGCGGCTTTTCTTGTTGTGAGCGGGCGAGCCGAGAAGTTTTCAACACAAGCGTGGAAAATTCTGTGGAAAACCGCGACGGTATCTCTGTAAGTGACTCAGCGGGAGATGGTTCAGCATTTTGCACTGGAGCGAGTGCTGGCACTTTCGTGGTGCGATAAACGGCGCCGTCGCAGACCGAGTCACGATGCTTGCCAATCCTCTGATCCCGTGCCGACTTTGAAACTTAGACTCGACAAACTTCTGGTCGACCGCGGGCTGGCTGCCTCACGCGAACGCGCCCAGGCGCTTATTCTCGCGGGAAAAGTGTTAGTCGACGATCAGAAGGTCGACAAAGCCGGCACGCAGGTTACAGCGGAAGCCGTTGTGCGGCTGCTTGGCGAAGATCTGAAGTACGTCAGCCGCGGCGGACTCAAACTTGAACGCGCGCTCGAGCACTGGCAAATCGATGTCACCGGCAAGGTGTGCCTGGATGTCGGCGCTTCGACCGGCGGATTCACCGACTGTCTGTTGCAGCATGGCGCGGGGCGCGTGATCGCCGTGGATACTGGCTACGGGCAGATGGATTTCAAACTCCGCCAGGATCCGCGGGTGCGACTCCTGGAAAAGACGAATGCCCGTTATCTGACTTCGGACGTCATTGGTCAGAAGGTGGACTTCATCGCGATCGACGTGGCGTTTATCTCCGCGACTCTGGTTCTGCCATCCGTGGTGAACGCCGGCTTTCCGCAGTCTCCGGACGAGCGACGTGGCCGGGTGGTGATTGTCCTGGTTAAACCTCAATTCGAGGCGGGAAGGGAATTTGTGAGCAAGGGAGGCATTGTGCGCGATGAAGCTGCTCAGTTGGCGTCGGTCGAGAAGGTGCGGAGAACCTTGTTGGACATGGCTTGCCTGAGCACCGACGTAATCGAATCACCCATCCTCGGTGCAGAAGGGAACCGTGAATTTCTTCTCCGAGCTGTTTTCTAGTGACTGCGTTGCCCTGCGCCCTTGGTGGTTTTTGCCTCGAATTCTGTACAATCTTTCTTTCGCTTGTTCGACATGCACTTGTCCGGCATGCGCTTGTCCGGCATGCATTCGTCTGGCATGCGCTCATTTAACATGGCAAGATCGTCCTCATCCTCGGTAAAGAAGGTTGCGGCCATCATCTCGCGTCCGGCGCGGCCCGAGGTGGCGCGCATCTTTCCAGAGCTGCTGAAATGGCTGCAGGCTCAGGGCTACCACGTCATCGTCGATCCGGAAACCTCGAAGTATTCCAACGGTCACGAGGAAGTCCCGCGCTCGCAAATGTCCGCGCGGTCGTTGGATCTGGTTGTGGTGCTGGGCGGTGACGGCACTCTGCTCTCCGCGGTCCGGGCCACGGCTGCAAGCAATGCTCCGCTGCTGGGAGTGAACCTGGGCTCACTAGGCTTCCTCACCGATGTTCCACTCTCGGCTCTCTTCTCCATGCTCGATTCGATCGCGCAGGGACGCGCGGCCGTGGAGGAGCGGTGCCTGATACAGTGCGATTTATTACGGGGCGACGAGATCCTCGGAAGCTATAAAGCTTTCAACGATGTCGTGGTTAACAAAACGGCGCTGGCTCGCCTGAACCACTACGACCTTTTCGTGGATAAAGCGTTCGTATCGAGTTACCGGGCCGATGGAATGATCATAGCCACGCCCACGGGTTCGACTGCGTACTCTCTCTCCGCTGGCGGCCCGGTGGTAATGCCGACCGTCAATGCGTTTGTGATTACTCCGGTGGCGCCGCATTCGCTGACGCACCGGCCGCTGGTGGTGCCGGATTCGGCTGTGGTTGAAATTCTGCTGCGCAGCGACGAGGAAGTCGCCTATCTCAGCATGGACGGCCAGCCCGGGCTCGATCTGCGGGATGGAGACCGGGTCCGCTGCCGGCGTTCCGATCACAGAGTCAGCCTGTTTCGTACGGACGCGGATTTCTTCCACGTGCTGCGCACGAAACTGAAGTGGGGAGAAAGATAAAAAGAGAAAGATAAGCCTGTGCGCTGGAACGGCTGCTGTGCCTACAGCTCTGCGGAATACAGTTCTCGAACTTTTTCCCGCCGCCGGATCAGCTTCGCGGATTTTCCGCTCACCAGCACTTCCGGCGGCCGCGGCCGCGTGTTGTAGTTCGAAGCCAGCGCCATGCCGTAAGCCCCAGCGTCAAGAATCGCGAGCAAGTCGCCTTCTTCCACGCGAGACAACTCCCGATCGCGCGCGAAGAAGTCGCCGGACTCGCATACTGGACCCACGACATCGACAAGCTCTTTCTCTGGCGACAACTGCTGGGATTGCGCTTCGGATGGCGCTTTGGATTGCAAGACGGGAACGATCTCATGGTAAGCGCCGTACAACGCGGGCCGGATCAGGTCGTTCATGGCGGCATCCACTACCAAGAACTTTTTGCCGTTGTTTTCTTTTCTGTAGAGAACGGAGGTGAGCAGCAGGCCCGCGGGTCCCACAATCGACCGTCCCGGCTCAAGCAGCAGATGCACATTCAGACCGCGCAAGGGCTTGGTGACGGCGCGCGCGTACTCGGCGACCTGATCGACGAAAATATGTTCGGCAAAATCTGAATCCGGTCCCTGATAGGCGATCCCGAGCCCGCCGCCGGTGTCGACGTAATCGATGCTGTGTCCGTCGGCGCGTAAGTCGCGAACCAGGTCGGCAACCCGCTCCACGGCCTCGGCGAAGGGAGCGACATCGGTGATCTGGGAGCCGATATGAACGCTGACGCCCGCAACTTTGAGAAAGGGAGCCGCGGCGGCTTTGGCGTAGAGAGCGCGCGCGCTCGCGATGGGCACTCCGAATTTGTGCTTCTGCAAACCGGTAGAGATGTAGGGATGAGTGTCGGCGGCCACATCTGGATTTACGCGAAGGGCGATCCGCGCAATCTTAGGAAAGCGCGCAGCGCACTCTGCCAGAGCAAAGAGTTCAGATTCGCTCTCTACATTGAAGAGCAGAATCCCGGCTTTCAATGCCGCCGTCATCTCGTCGCGAGATTTTCCCACGCCGGAGAAGACGACTTTTTTCGCCGCGCGACGGTCGGCCGCCAGCACTCGCTCCAGTTCTCCACCGGAAACCACGTCAAAGGCGCATCCCTGCCGTGCCAGCAGGCGCAGAATGCTGATATTGGAATTTGCTTTGACGGAGTAACAGATGGTGTGGGGGACATCGCGAAAAGCCTTGTCAAACGCAGCTAGCCGCTCGCGGATCGCGGTTGCGGAATAAACGTAGAGCGGCGTTCCATACTGCTCTGCGAGTTTGGTCACTGGAACGCGGTCGCAGAACAATTCAAGGTCGCCTGCGCCGAGCGACAACCGTTTTCGGCGCTCGTGAAAAACAAATCCCGGCGGCCGCTCAAAATAATTGTGGAGGGGTCTCATGACTTCGGTACGCCGGCTCATTTTCGCTTGGAAGAACCTGGTGCGGCGCCGTCCTTGACTTTGATGGCGACGACGGTTTGGTCATCGAAGGTCTCGACTCCGGCAGAATGTTCGGCGGCAGCTTTGAAGAGACTGTCTACCACGCAGTCTGCCGATTGGCCGCCGCATTCCGCAATGATTTTCTCGACCCGTCCCCGGCCAAACATCTCACCGCTGCGATCGCGCGCATCCAGGATGCCGTCACTGAAGAAGACGAACATGTCTCCAGGTTTCATTTTGAATCGAAACTCGTCATATTCCGCTTCGTCGAAAAGGCCTAGCGGCAAGCCGGTCGCCTCGATCACTTCATTCTTTCCATCGTGGACGTAAACCGGACGCGGCAAGCCCGAGTTAGCCACCAGAAGCGTGCGATGCTCGTCGTCCCAAACCGCATAGATCAGCGACACAAATTGGGCTTCGATGCGGCGTTCAGCGAGAGACAAATTGACTGCGGAGAGCATCTCGGCGGGGCCCGGCTCAATGGGAGCATGGGAACGCACGATTCCGCTCACCAATGCTGCGTAAATTGCCGCAGGCGCGCCCTTGCCGCTGACGTCACCGATTGCGATTCCAAGCCTTGAAAGAGAGTAAGGGATGAAGTCGTAGAGATCTCCGCCGATGGCTCGCGCGGGAGTGAACTTCGCCGCCAGTTCCAGGTGAGCCAGCTTCGGCAAAGTCTGGGGAAGCAGCCGCATTTGCAATTCACGCGCCAGAGCCAAATCCCGCTCCAGTCGCCGTTCCTGGCGTGCGATCTCCTCATACAGGCGGGCGTTCTCGATGGCAATCGCGACCTGCGCGGCCAGGGTCATCATGGTGCGCCGGTGGTCGTCGGTAAAAAATCCGCGCCGGGTGTGCTCCAGATCGAGCACTCCGATTACCTTGTCTTTGTAAACCAGAGGCACGACCAACTCCGAACGCGTTTCGGGATTGCCCTCGATGTAGCGGGGATCTTTGCTCACGTCGGGCACTACGATGGCCTGCTTCGTCTCCGCCGCCAGTCCAACCAACCCGCGCCCCAGCGGGATCACATGTTTCACGTGGACATTCTCGTTGAAGCGCAACGAGAAACGATGCTGCAGGTTCTCACCGGAAGAATCGAGCAGCAGGATGCTGAACATCTGAAAATCGATCAATCGCCGCAAAAGCTCGGCGATTCGGCCCAGTAGTTCATCGAGGTTCAAGATCGAAGTCAGCTCGCGCGCGATCTCGTTGAGCAGCACGAGAATTCGCGCCTGCCTGGTGGTGCGAGTGTAGAGTTGCGCGTTTTCGATGCCAGCCGCCATGCGAGACGCGATCAGACTCAAGAGGCGGCTGTGCTCTTCGGTGAAATAGCCGGGATCGCGCGCCTCCAGGTCGATCACTCCAATCACCCGGTTCTTGGTGGTGAGAGGGACGGCCAATTCCGAGCGCACGTTGGGCAGGGCAGCAACGTATCTGGGATCCTTGGTCACGTCGTCAATAAGAATGGTTTGCCGGAGTTGAGCCGCCTGTCCTGTGACGCCTACGCCGACCTTGATTCGTGCGCGCTCGGCAAACTCTGGAGGGTAGCCCACTTGAAAGCGAAAGCGCAGTTCCTGGGTTTTTTCGTTCAGAAGGAGGATGGCGAAGATTTCATAATCGATGACTTTGCGCACGACCTCGGCGACCCGGCGCAGAGTGGTGTCCAGGTCGAGCGACGTCGCCATGACGTCGGCGACCTCCAGCAACAGCGGATCAATCTGCAAATGTTTTTCGTGCTTGCTCAGAACGGAACCCATTGCCTTTCCATGATAGCAGTGCTTTTAGTACCTAGTACCCAGCAAACTCTGGGTACTGGGTACTCGGTACTGGCTTTTACTCCCGCGGCACGATGCAGACGTCGGCCAGGTTGCGATAGCGTTCGGCATAGTCGAGGCCGTAGCCGACAACGAACTCGTCAGGAATCGTGAAGCCGACGTAGTCGCCTTGCAGCGGTAACTTGCGCCGCGAGGGCTTGTCGAGGAGCGCGGCAATTTTCAGCGATCGAGGCTGATGCGCCAGCAGCAGCTTCTTCAGGACCGTCAGCGTCAGTCCCGTATCCAGAATGTCTTCGACCACGATCACGTTCTTATCTTTCATGGACTGATCGACATCCTTCGTCAGCTTGACTTCGCCGGTGGAATCCCATCCGCTCTGGAGTTCCTGCGTGGGGCTGGGGCGATTTCCGTAACTGGAGACGCCGATAAAGTCGAAGGTTGCATCCAGTTTTATCTGCCGCGCCAGGTCCGCGAGAAAAATCGCCGAGCCCTTCAATACGCCGACCAGGATTACGGGTTGACCCATGAAGTCACGCGTGATCTCGGCGCCCATTTCGGCGACTCGTTGCGCAATCACTTCGTGGGAAATCAGCACCTTGAGTCCTGTCATGGCGTTTCATATTAAACTAAAGCCGCTGCTCGTGGTGGGAGGGGTCTCATCGCGAAGCAAAAGCGGACGCAGTTCGGTAGTGGTGCAGTTTGGCTCACGCGTTGGGCCGGCTAAGCGGGAGATCCCTTCGACTTCGCTCAGGGCAGGCTCTTCGCTACGCCTGAAAAACGGCTCCGCTCAGGATGACAGTCGCGGTGTAATAGTCGAACTGCACTTTTACCTGGAGGGCTCATTTATGAATCTCAAAGGCATTCAACTGACCTGGCTGGGCCACGCGACCTTTCGCATCGTAACTCCCGGTGGCCAGACCATAATTATCGATCCCTGGATTATGAATAATCCGATGTGTCCGGCGTCTGAGAAAAGTGTGAAGAAGGTCGACATTCTTCTCTGCACTCACGGCCACTTCGATCACATTGGAGATGCTGTCGAAGTGATCAAGCAGCATAATCCACAGGTCGTCGGCATTCCTGAATTGTGCGGATGGCTGGAGAAGAAAGGAGCCAAGAAAATCGCCATGATGAATAAGGGTGGGACGCAGAAGGTTGGGGATATCAAAGTCACGATGGTGCACGCCGATCACTCTTGCGGCATCCAGGACGGCGACCAGATTATTTACGGCGGCGAAGCCTGCGGTTATGTGGTCGAGTTCGAAAACGGAGTCAAAATCTACCATGCCGGCGACACGAATGTGTTCGGAGACATGGCCATCATCCGCGAACTCTACGCACCTGAAATCGTTATGCTGCCCATCGGCGACCACTTCACCATGGGGCCACGCGAGGCTGCTTACGCCTGCAATCTGCTCAAGGCGAAGACCGTCATCCCCATGCATTTCGGGACGTTCCCGGTGCTGACCGGAACGCCGGCCGAATTGCAAAAGCTGGTGCCTGGCATGGAAGTCGCTGCCATGAAGCCCGGTGTGACTGTGGGTAACTGAACCTGCGAGTGAACTGCTAACCAAGAAAGATTCCGAGGGAGACAAGTGGCCGAGAATAAACCGAAGAAAGAGAAGAAGCAGAGTTGGCGACACTATAACTTCGTCACTGCTGGTCCGGTCGACGACTATTTGTACTCGCTGCTGCCCAAGCGCGATGAAGTGCTGGAGGAGATGGAAGGCTACGCTTCCGAGCACAAAATTCCGATTGTCGGGCCGGCTGTGGCGCGGGTGCTGCAACAACTCGCTTTGACGATCAATGCCGGCACGGTATTCGAACTCGGTTCGGCGATTGGATACTCGACCATCTGGTGGGCGCGGGCGGTGGGGGAAAAAGGCCGCGTCATCTATACGGACGGCGACCGGAAAAATGCCGAGCGCGCTCGCGGTTACTTCGATCGCGCCGGCGTCTCCAGCCGCATCACGCTTTATACGGGCGATGCGCTCGAATTCTTATCTGAGCAGAAGCAGCAGTACGACGTCATCTTCAACGACGTGGATAAAGAGGACTACCCGCGTGTGCTGCGACTGGTGTCGCCACGCCTGCGCAAGGGCGGGCTTTTTATCACCGACAATGTTCTGTGGAGTGGACGGGTCGCAGAGAAGAATGCGAAAGACCCGCAAACCAAGGCTATTCTGGAGTTCAATCGGCTGCTTTACAACTCCCAGGATTTCTTTACGACAATTTTGCCGATTCGCGATGGATTGGCTGTAGCGTTGAAGAAGTGACGTAAAACCTAGATCGACTTTACTGGAATTGCCAGCAGGTCCTCCACCAGCCCTACTTCCTTCTGCAGGAATGGCTCGGCATGGGTCACGCCGCCGAGCATTCCGTAATAGCGTGCCATCGCGTCGACACGCGCACGAATTTCGTTGTGGGCAGGGAAGAGATCCTTGCCGGCTTCCTGATCGCTGAATTGCGACTTGTAGGCCAGGATGGAGGCGAACTTCTGCTCGAACTGCTGGCTGATGTCGACCACAAACGTGGGGCGCACATCGTAGTAAAGCGTGGCGTAGATGATTTTGAACGGGCGGTGCGGAGCTGACTGAGGATCCAGTTTCGCCAATCCTGCCAGAAAGCACGCTTCGTAGCCCAGCACGGAACAGGTGTAGTGGTCGGGATGCCGTCCCTTCCAGTAAGGCAGAATCACCACGCGTGGCCGGGTTTCGCGGATCACGCTCGCGACTTTGAGGCGGTTCTCCCAGGTGTTTTCGACGCGGCCGTCGGGAAGATCGAGGGCACGGCGCCAGGTGACGCCGAGAATGTTCGCTGCATCGGTCGCTTCCCGGGCGCGATCTTCTGCGGTGCCCCGCGTTCCCATCTCTCCCTGCGTCAGGTCGAGGATGCCGGTGCGCTGCCCGCGCTGCGCCATCTTCACCAAAGTGCCGCCGCAGGTCTGTTCCACATCGTCGCGGTGGGCGGCGATGGCTAGAATGTCGAGAAGGCTTGAGGACATATCAGTCCGAATTGCGGTAGTGGTCCAGTTTAATAAGGAAGCGAGCCAAACGCGCGATTAATGTGTCGCAAAGAACGCGACACATCGCGCGGCTCGCTCAGATCCTTCACTGCGCAAAAAACGCTTGTTCAGGATGACAAGCAAACTGCACCACTACCCAAATTGCCCTTTCACGATTGAGTTATTACTACTTCTTCCGCTCTACCAAATATCGCGCCAACTCCTTCAGCCGTCCCGCTCGTTCGCCGAAACTTTCCAGCTCCGAAAATGCGGAACTCACCAGCGCGTCCGCCTTGCGCTCGGACTCTTCAATTCCGAACAGCGCGGGATAGGTCACCTTCTGCGCGGCCGTGTCCTTGCCGGCCGTCTTGCCCAGTTGCTCGGAGGTTTGGGTCACATCGAGCACGTCGTCGACAATCTGAAACGCCAAGCCGATTGACTGCCCGAACGACCGCAGCTTCTTGACTTCATCGTCTTTCGCTCCGGCATAAAGGCCGCCACTCACCAGGCTCGCCGTGATCAGCGCCGCCGTCTTGGCGCGGTGGATATACTCCAGCATCTCAACTGTTGGGTCCGTGTGCTCGGCTTCGAGATCGACGACCTGTCCGCCGATCATGCCATCGAGAGTGCCGGTGCCGCGTGCGATCTCTTCGATAATCCGCACCCGCGCCTCAGCCGGACATTGCAGGCGCGAGAGAACTTCGTAGGCCTGGGTCTGCAGAGCGTCTCCTGCCAGAATCGCGAGAGCCTCGCCGAATACTTTGTGGCAAGTAGGACGGCCACGGCGCAAGTCGTCGTTATCGAGCGCCGGAAGATCGTCGTGGATCAGCGAGTAGGTGTGCAGCATCTCCAGCGCAGCACCCAGTTCTTCGATTTTCGGGGGCAAAGTCCCTGCGATCATACGGCCGGCCTCGATGCATAACACCGGCCGCAGCCGCTTGCCGCCGGCGAAGACGCTGTGCCGCATGGCCTTGTGGATGGACTGCGGAGGCTGGGTTTCCAGGGGGATCAGCCGGTCCAGGGCAGCGTCAGTCAAGGCCTGCCCCTGCTCGAGAGTTTCTTGCAGCATTGAGGAGTGAGTATAACAAGGTGCCGGTTGTAGAGGTGGTGCAGTTTGGCTTACGCGTTGGGCCGGTTGAGCAGGAGATCCTTCGCTGCGGCTGAAGAGCGCCTCCGCTCAGGATGACAATGCAGTTTGGCTTATGCGCTGAGCCGGTCGAGCAGGATATCCCTTCGGCTTCGCTCAGGGCAGGCTCTTCGCTCCGCCTGAAAAACGGCTCCGCTCAGGATGACAGGGCTCAGGCGGCGACGTGGCGCGCGATGGCCAGATTGCGCAGGGCGGAACTCAAGACTTTGGGCACGTCATCGGCGGGGCACACGTCGCTAGCGCCGGCTTCCAGCGCGGCGACCCACAACTTCTCATCCGGTATGCGATGGGTGCAAACGATCGGTAGGGTTGGGAAATCGCGGTGCAGGTTACGCACGTCCGTCAGTCGAGAAGATTCCATGCCGAGGATTACAACCTCGGGACGATTCCTGGCAATTCGCTCACGGAGTTCGTCCTGGGAGCGAGTCAGCTGTACGGAATTGAAGTGAGAAGAGAGCCCGCCGGCCAGAGACTGCGCGAGCCGGGGATCGCTTTCCAGAACGACCACAGTGAAGCCCATAGATCCTCCTGACGTACATGTTCATGTACAACCGTCAACAACGGCGGACTAGGGCTGCGGGGAAGGGTTCGAAACCACTACTCCACAGACATTACAACCAAAGAGCACAACGACGGGTGGGGCCGCCTACCTGCGGGCGGGCACCTTATCCGACAACGGCTCAAACGGCTCAGCCTGGAGCTTCCCGTTCTTCTTCAGCAGGATCTCCACCTTGCCTTCGGCCTGTTCCAATTCCTTGCGGCAAGTGGAGGAAAGATGCATTCCTTCTTCAAAGAGGGTGAGGGACTTCTCCAGAGGCACATCTCCCTTTTCCAGTTCCTGGACAATCTTTTCCAGTCGCTGAAGGCATTCCTCAAACTTAGGCAACGGGTTTCGCTCCTGTTCTTATTGATGCTCCTAATTGCAAGGAGTGTCCAGTGTTTTTTTGTAAAGTGCGATTGAAATCGATTTGCTTTTCTCCACAAAGGGAATTTTATGCCGGGGCGGGACTCTTAGTTCCGAGCGCCTCAAGAACATCGACCGCCGAACTGTAACGTCCCTGTGGCGCGCTGATTTGCGCCCCCTGCACCGTGTGCCGGACCGCGAGCAGCATTTCCCGCGCAATGGCTACACCTTCGGCCCTGGCTGCTTCCGGCGTCTGCGCCCGCGCCATGCGTTCGAGAATCGAATCGGGGACCGACACCCGAAGCTCGTTTTTCATGAACTCGGCATTGCGCACGCTGACCAACGGCCAGATTCCAGCGACCACGGGGATGCGACAGTGTTCGATCCTCTTCAAGAAGTTCTCCAGCAGGCGAATGTCGAAAACCGGTTGCGTCACCGCGTATTCGGCTCCGGCCTGCACTTTGAACTCGAACCGCCGAATTTCTTCATCCAGATCGGTGAGCCCGGGATTCGCTCCCACCCCAATCACAAAGCCCGTGCCGGCGCCGATCGGGTTCGCGCCGAGGTCCAGCCCGCGGTTCAAGTTGTGGACGATGTTGACCAGGCCGATGGCATCCACATCAAAGACCGCAGTGGCATCCGGATAATTGCCCATCTTCGGAGGATCGCCAGTAATGCAGATCAGGTTCCTGATGCCCACGGCAGCCGCGCCCAGCAGGTCACTCTGGATGCACAGCACGTTGCGGTCGCGGCAGGTGTAGTGCAGAATCGCTTCGATTCCCGCCTCCCGCTGCATCAGAAGAGAAAGCGCCTGATTGCTCATGCGCGCCGAAGCCCGCGGGCTGTCGGGAATGTTGACCGCATCTACTCCTACGGACTTCAGGAATCTCGAACCCTCCAGCTCCTTGCTGATGTCGGTTCCCTTGGGAGGAACGACCTCGACCATGGTGACGAATTCGCCGCGGGCCAGCTTCGAGCCTAGAAGGGATCGTTCTTCCAAAGGCTGGGCGGGCGCCGCGATGGGTGCGGCCGTGCCAACAACGTGGGCCGAAGCTGCCTTACCCCTGGCTTCTCCGGCGCGCAAAGCAGATTTCATCACGCGAATGTGGTCGGGAGTGGTTCCGCAGCATCCGCCTACGATGCGAGCGCCGGCGGCGACGAACTTGCGCGCATAGCTCGCCATGTATTCCGGGGAGCAGAGATAGATGTTCCTGCCTTCCACCGAGCGGGGAATGCCGGCATTCGGCTGCGCCGACAGTGGCAGGGAAGTGACGGCGCGCACGCGCTCGATGGCGCCGAGCATCGCCACTGGACCCACGCTGCAGTTGCAGCCGATTACATCCGCACCCCAATCTTCGAGTCGAGGCGTAAAAGTCTCTGGATCGGAACCATCCAGGCAGTTGCCGTCTTCATCGATCGTAACCTGCACGACCAGGGGCAATTTTGCGCCGACGTCTTTAGCCGCCAGCATGGCTTGGTGGAGTTCCTCGAGATATCCGAAGGTTTCCAGCATGAGGAGATCGACGCCGCCCTCGGCCAGAGCCGCAATCTGCTCTCTAAATGCCTGCCGGGCTTCCTCGAAAGAGGTTTTTCCCAGGGGTTCGATTCTGGTTCCCAGCGGGCCAACCGATCCTGCCACCCACACATCGAAGCTTTTGGCGGCCTCGCGGGCAAGCCTTGCTCCGGCATAGTTGATGTCATGTACTTTGTCGGCGATACTGTGCCGGCCGAGGCGGAACGCATTCGCCCCAAAGGTGTTGGTTTCAATGATTTCCGCGCCAGCCTGAAGGTAGTCGTGGTGAATGCCGCGAATCAGGTCGGGCTGGGAAAGATTCAACTCGTCGTAGCAGCGGTTAATGAAGACGCCGTTCGCGTAGAGCAGCGTTCCCATAGCTCCGTCACACAGAGCGGGGAACTGCTTGATCCTGGTAAGAAGGTCAGACGCCATATACTTAGTCAGAATACAGGATGAACGCCCGTTCTTGCATGCCGGAGGCAGGCGGGGTCGAAGCGTTTCGTTAAAGGGCGGAGCTTGGGGCGGGTGGAGTTCAGGGGCTCTGCTATAATCCGGTATTTCGCACTTAAATCTCTGTTTTTCCTGCAGTTAGGAGCCTCACGTTTGAAGAAATCCGCGCTCTTGCTGGTTGTGCTCGTGGTCGCGAGCTTTAGTTTTGTGTCCTGTGGATCATCTCCCAGTGCGCTGACGAACCGCGTTCTTGCTTCGCAAAGCGTGTCCAGCACGACGGCGTCCCCTGGTCTGGTGCTCATCAACGGGCATGACGACCAGCTGATGAGAGGTACGATCAGCGCTGGCAACGCACCCGGCCTCATGGCGCTGACCCCCGATCGAACTCTCGTGCTTGCCTTTGATTCCTCGAGCAACAACGTCGAAGTTATCAATTCCGTAAGGCAGAGCCAAGAGGGGAACATACAACTGCCCGGAGCCACTACCAGCATGGTCGCCCTGGCGAGTGGCAGTGCCTATGCGGCAGTGCCCACTGCGCCAATGAACAACGGGCCGTCGCCGGGCGCGGTTGAAGTGTTGAATATTACGTCCGGAGGGATCACCGCAACGCTCAGTGTCCCAGCTGCTCAAACCGTGGTATCGAGTCCGGATGGCAGCCATCTCCTGGCTTTCAGCAACGATTCCGATGTTGTGACCGTCATCTATCCGCTTCTGGTCAACCTGAGTACTCCGACCACGGCCACAGTGGCTGGCTTCGATCGCCCGGTGAATGCGGTTTTCAGCGCGGACGGCGGCACAGCCTACATTTTGAATTGCGGCCCGGAGTGCGGTAGCGGCAGCGCCAGCGCCAGCATGCAAACTCTGGATATAGCAACCTTAACGGTTGGAACTCCGGTTGCCGTCGATGGCGCGACCATCGGCTGGCTGAGCGGTTCAACCCTGTACGTGGCCGGTACTCCCACGGCGTCGGTTAGCAATCCGGCGCCCAACAATTCCTGTCCCGCGACCACCAATGCTAAAACTTGCGGCCGGCTCGATGTTGTGGACGTGAGTTCCCCGACCATGACCGTCACCAGCAGCAACGTCATCACTGACGGTTATCACGACCGCATCGATATGAGCATTAACGGCCAGCTCTTCATCGGCTCCTATACCTGCACCAACATCGGCAATGTTAATAACCCGCAAGGAGGGGAAGTGCGGGGTTGTCTTTCGATCTACAACACGACGAATGGGGCGGTTGTCATCCCACCAGACAACGGCGACGTGACCGGATTTCAGAGCTTCACCACTCGCGATGTGGAGTACGTTGCCGAAGGCGGGAACCTGCGTGTCTACGACACGCTGATTGATAGTTTGCTGCTCGATAACAGCAACAACCCGAATCTTCCTGAGACCGGGACCATCGTGATCACCGGCCACATAATCGACGTGAAGGCCATCGACTTCTTCTGAGCTGGACTATCTTGCAGGTTCCAGCACCAGACGATGCGCTCCGGTCGCTTCCACCGCTTGAGGCGTGAAAGGCAATGTGTAGGTCGAGCCTTCGTACCAGGCCTTCCACTGATCCATGTAGTAAGGGCTCAGGAAGTTTCCGCCCTGCCCGGTCACGGTGTTCAAGGTGGATTGGTCGAGGTCGGCAAGATTTGCGGTGAAGCGCTCGGAAGGCCCGTGATGGCGCGTCACAGCTTTTACCGTGTAGCCGCTGCCGGACTGCTCCCTGATTCCGGGCGCAGCCCAGCGCCGAATCAAAGGGATTTTCCCCAGCACGGGGTGATCAATCTCGATGGCATTCACACTGCCCCAATGCCACGAAGCCAGATCCTCCGGAGCCTCAGGTTCGTTCACCGCGGCTTCTACGGCGGCGGTCAATAGCTCATCGTAGTTGGGATATTTTTCCGGCAGCCAGCGCTTGGGCTGGTGTAGCAGCACGTTCTGGAGCCACACCGTATGCATCTCCCATTGATAAGTCTTCCAGCTCAACGATTCTTCTGCCCGCTTCGGATCTTCCGGGGCAGGTCCCAGGCGGGGTTCGAGTAACAGTCGCGTCAGCTCGCGAGCGGAGCGCACGGCAATGGTCGGCGCGGCTGACGAGCCCAGCATCCGGCCATCCCAGTTGCGCATGAGATCCGCGGCCTGCTTCGCTCGGGCCGAGGGTTTCGAGGCGTGGTCGATGGCGTAGACGAAACGTTCGGCTGCGAAAAGGTCATTCTCTGAGTGGATGTCATTTTCCAGCGCGAGCATGTCTGCGGCGGCAAACTTCCTCCCCGATTCCAGCACGTGATAAATGCGCTCCGTGCGCCACGGCGCTTCCCACTCGGCGCTAATCGAATTGGGATAACCATCCGGCGAGATGCGCCCGTTCGCAGTGGCGATCACTCCTGAAGGAGGGTTGTAGATGCTGGGGAGTTTGTCGAAAGGAATGTAACCCGTCCACTCGTGGGCATTGTCGGCTCCGCTGACCGGCAGACTGCCGTCGCCGGCGGCGCGAATCGGAACACGTCCCGTGGTCTGGTAACCGATGTTGCCGTCGACGTCGGCGTAGACGACGTTCTGTCCGGGCGCGTCCAGCTGCGAAAACGCCTTGCGAAAGTCTTCCCAGTTCTGCGAGGTATCGACATCGAAGAATGGCATGCGCAGGCCGTCGTACAGCGTCCAGCGCAGCGCGATCTGCCTTGTCTCGCCAGGAAAAAGATCGGTGACGATCGGCCCATGCCGCGTGAGCATCACGTCGACCGTTACATCCGGCTTATCCTTAACGCGAATCAGCTCCGCGCGATGCTCAGGCTGCTGCCAGCCCTGGGGCGTCTGGTAGGCGCCCTGGGCGTTGAAGTTCTCGATGAAGGCATCTGCAACCGTCGGCCCTACATTGGTGAATCCCCAGGCGATGCGTTGATTGTGTCCCACGATTACGTAGGGCATTCCGGGCAGTGTCACTCCAGCCACATCCAGGCTGCCCGATTGGCTGACGCATTTGAGATGCGCTTCGTACCACAGGTTCGGCATCTGATGCTGGAGGTGCATATCGTTCGACAGCAGCGGCTTGCCTGTGACCGTGTGCGTTCCAGACACGACCCAGTCGTTCGATCCATTCACTGCTTCGGGAGCGTGCTGCGCCCAGATTTCGACCGCGGCACCTCTTTGCTGTTGTTTCGTCACGGATGTGTCAGGGCCGGCGTCATCGTCGTCATCGTCGTCCGAATCGCCCTGGTCTTTATCTGTATCTTTATCATCATTGAGGTCTGCCCGCATCACGGTGGGCGGGCGATCGTGCCAGGAGCGGTTCACGTATAGATCGGCGGTCAACTCCGGGCCCAGCTTGGCCAGAATCTTTTCGCGGGCGAGCGCGTCGCCAAAGCTGTAGTAGTTGAGATCCTTCACCATCTGGTTTGCGATGACGATGGAATCCTCGGCCTGCCACGGCTTTGGCCGGTACTTCAGAATGCGGAATTCAAGCGGAAGACTGCTGCTGTGGCTCTCGATGAAAGCATTGACTCCGCGGGCGTAGGCATCGAAATAAACGCGGTCCCGGGCACTCGCCGTCTGCAACCCCTTCCTGGCTGCCGCGCGCAGCCCCAGGATGCGCTGCTCGCGGTCGAGCTTGAGGGTGTCCTCGCCGAGAATCTCGGATAATTCTCCGGCTGCGAAGCGCCGCATGATGTCCATCTGCCAGAGCCGGTCCTGCGCCGTGACGTAGCCTTGCGCCAGGAACAGATCTTCCAGAGTCGCGGCTTGGATGGCCGGCACGCCGTGGCTATCACGCGTTACCTTCACGGGCGCCGAAAGGCCTTTCACTTCGAGGTTGCCGTCAAGCTTTGGCAGGGCAGAGCGGGCAACGAAGTAGGCGAAAGCGGCCACGGCCGCAAGCAGCAGGGCCAGCACCAGTAGCAACCACAGGAAAATGCGTATTCCGGCGGAACGCCGGGCAGCAGGAACGCTGGTTACAGTAAGAGTACTCATGGGCAAAGTTGATTCTAGCAGCCGTTTCGAAAGAGCGCGGCTTCCAGAGTCGCCGCCGAGCCGGCGGGAATCAAGTGAAAATGAATTTCATTTTCAAGATGGCCAATGCTATGCTGACGCTTCATGCTCCAGAAGCGCATCCCGCAAAGCCGCATCGATGACCAGCCCTCCATCTCACGCGAGATGGTGCGCGAGGCCCAGGACATGCTTCACCGCCATCTCAAGCGAGTCGGCCTGAAGCAGACAGGCCAGCGCGACACGATCTTGCGCACGTTTCTGGAAACCCGCGACCACCTTTCCACCGACGAGTTGCACCGCCTGGTGCAGAAGAAGGACGCGGGCATCGGCTACACCACCGTCTATCGCACGCTCAAGCTGCTGGCGGAGTGCGGATTGGCCAGCGAGGTCGCGTTCCACGATGGCATTGCCCGTTACGAGCACCAATATAACCGGCGCAGCCATCACCACATGGTTTGCACGGAGTGCGGCAGTTCGGTGGAGTTCTTCTCGCACGAGGTGGATCAGTTGGAGCAGGAAATCGGGCGCAGACACCGCTACGCCACAACCCGTCACACCTTCCAGATCTACGGTGTTTGTGAGGAGTGCCGCAAGAAGACGGCGCGCCTGGCCTGAAAGAAATTGGCCTGAAGGAATTCATGTCGATCTCGTGTCTCCATTGTGCGGCTGAGATGCCCGATGCTGCGGCGTACTGCCCGGGCTGCGGCCGCGCCATGCAGCCTGTCGAGCGCGCGCATGGGATGGTGGGCATGCTTCCCGAGACACTGGCTGGCGCCCTGGCTTACTTCCTTCTGCCGGCCATTGTGTTCCTTCTGGTAGGGCCTTACAACAAGAACCGCTTCGTGCGCTTCCATTGCTTTCAGTGTCTGGGATTGTTTCTGGTCGGGGTGGTACTTGGGGCGACACTCAGGGTCCTGGGATACATGCTGTTTTTCGTCCCCCTGATTGGCCACGCTCTGGTCTGGCTGGTCTCCATGGTGGTCGCTCTGGCATTTTTCATGGTCTGGGTCGTGCTGGTTGTGAAAGCGCTGCAGGGCGAGATGTTCAAACTCCCGCTGGTGGGCGACTATGCAGAACAGCAAACTCCTGCGGCCTAGGAGGCGGGTCGGCCGAGGACGCGCCCTTGACTTTCTTCCGCTAAGCTGTCATTCCTATTAGCTTTTACCCTGCCCGCCCAAATGCTCGGAATGCGGTCCTGCGGGCGGCGGGAATTCTTGTACAACTGGGGATGTGGATTGAAAGTTAGAGTCTTCTACCACGACAAGTGTTTCGACGGAGCCTGCTCCGCGGCGCTCTTCTCCCGCTTCTATCGCGAGCGCATCCGGGAAGACGCGGACTTCGTCTTCTCCGGCCTGCTGCATCGCGCCGGAGCGCTCTTTAACGAATCCGACTTCGACGGCGACGAAAATGCCATTGTCGATTTCAAGTATTCCAGTTCGCCCAAAATTACCTGGTGGTTCGACCATCACGAAAGCGCGTTTCTCTCTCCGGCCGACGCCGCCCACTTTGAGCGCGACGAGAGCAATCGCAAGTTCTACGATCCCGATTTCAAATCCTGCACCAGCTTTATCGCGATGATCGCGCAGCAGCGCTTTGGATTTGACCCCGCTCCCGTAGCTGATCTCGTGCACTGGGCCGACGTCATCGACGGCGCTCTCTATCCTGACGCCAAGACGGCGGTTGAGATGCAAGCCCCGGCCATGAAGCTGACCATGGTCATCGAGTCGGCGCCCGATCAGTTCGTCCCCAACCTGATTCCGCTTCTCGCTACCAAGTCTCTCGCCGCCATTTTGGAGGAGCCCTTCGTGGCTCCGCTCCTGCCCCCGCTGCTCCGCCGGCACGAGATTTCGATTGAAATCCTGAAACAGCGCACCGAGTGCATCGACGGGACCATTTTCTTCGACGTCAGCGACCATGATCTCGAGGGCTACAATAAGTTCGTTCCCTACTTCCTGCATCCCGAGTCGATCTATAGCGTGGGACTCAGCAAGAGCAGCTTCCGCGTGAAGGTTTCAGTCGGATCGAACCCTTGGGCTCCCGAAGAACCGGTTGTCAACCTGGCTAAGATCTGCGAGCGCTATGGGGGAGGCGGCCACGCCCGGGTGGGCGCGATCTCCTTCAACCCGAACCAGCACGCTGCCGCGATCAAGGCTTCCCGAGAGATCGTAAACGAGCTTCGTGCCGCCGTTCGCAGCCAAAGAAGCTGAAACTATTGGGAAGATATTGCGTCATTGCCGGCTGCGCAGAGATAGAGATAAAGAACGGCGCAGGGAGTCGTGGTACTCTGAAGTTGCGCGCGCCGCATGCTACCGTTGGGAACGAAAATCGACTTGCAACGCGCACAGAGAAATCTGCTGCGCGTAGTTGCTTCCTTCGAATTCACCAAGGGCGCCTTCGTCCTGTTGATCGGGCTGACCGCTATTCTGCTCGTCCACAAAGATGCCTGGGTAATTGCCGAGAGCCTGCTGGCCCTGTTCCACGTCAACACCGACCGGCGATTGGCGCAAGACTTTCTCGATTTTGCCGACCGGTTGACCGAAGCCCGTTTGTGGGCGGCAGCGCAATTCGCGTTCGCCTATTCAGTCTTGCGCTTCGCCGAGGCTTACGGCCTCTGGAAAGAGCGCACCTGGGCCGAGTGGCTCGCTTTCGTCTCCGGAACCCTGTTTCTTCCGCTCGAAATCCGCGGGCTCATGCGGGGCATCACGGTCCTTCGTTCGACGGTGTTCGTGGCCAATATTGGGATCGTCCTGTACATGCTTTTATTGCTGCAAGCGGGACGAAAGCGCCGGAGGGCTTGTCAATCGACTTCGCCGGAAAGCCTTGACCAGAGCGGCAAGTAGGGTCTAACGACTCTGGCTGCGGTCCCTCATTTGCTTCATAATTAGCAGGACTGGCGCTATTCTGCGGAGGCCCCATGCGCATCTCTTTCTATTTTGTACTGGTTTGCACGCTGGCCGTACTTTCGAGCCAGGGAATCGCGTTTTGCCAGGATACGAACTTCGTCACAGGTCCGCAGTACCTGATGAATTACGGATCTCCGCTGCTCGCCCGTTCCATCTCGACGCCATCACTCTCCCTGGCCGGGCCGCCCGTTGAGGTCGGCGCCAGCGATGCCACCGGCGTGCTGAACGCCGGCGCCAGCGATCAGAATGTTCTGCCGCCGAGTCCAGACGCCATGCCTAAGATCGATTTATTTCCCATCTTTTATGGCGAACCTCCGGTCAGCGAAAACGGCGAGATCAGTTTTTCCTACCCGTTGCAGCCATCTTCGCCGGCGGCTGAAATTCCACCCAGCATTTCGGACAACGGAGTCTCGCAAATTACCACCGTTCAGGCCCTGCACGAACGCGGTTATGGACTCACCGTGGCGGAGGCGGCTGCGGAGGCCAAGGCGCGAATCCAGCACGCCAACCACATCTACACCAACGCCGACGCTGCCCGACTGCACGGGGGAAATTAGCGACGGCTGCCGACTGACAGGAACGCTAGGGCTTGTCGGGGCTGACGGGATTCGTGCGGCATAGAGCCCAGCAAGTGACTCCGATGATCACGGCACTCCCTGCTCCGATGACCCAGGGGTTATCCAGGAAAGGTCGGTTGGCGTCTGCGGGCGTCTTGGGCGCTTCCCCGCACCGTTCCTCGTGAGTCGCCTGGCCGCCTTGATATACCGTCACGTCCGTTAATTCAACGTGCTTTGACCGCCAGGTGGCCGGACCGCTGTAGTGGATCTTGACATCGTTCTGATGGGCCAGCACCAATACTCTTCCGTCTACATCGGTGACGTCATAGCGGGCCCACTCTTGCGCGGGGGGACTTACGGTCACGCAGTTTACCCGTACCCTCATGCCTCGAAAGGTGTTCACTTGCACGCTGCCATGCTCGAGGATGAGCAGGTCTCCTTCGAATTGCACAATGGTCTCGGGCTCAACCGTGACCGTGGATCCATCGGCGTCGATTCTCGCTCCATTTTCCTTCTGGGTCCGTACCAGGTCGTGCGTAAAAATCGCTGTGGATTTGGGCGCGGGATTTCCATTCACCCAGGCTCCTCCGTCAGTGTGGAGCATCGCTCGAGCCGAGTCCTGGGCCATCAGCGACGTGGGCAACACCACAGCCATCACGCCGCAAACGAGATTGCGCCATTTCCCCAAACGAACCCCCGCCTTCTCCGCACTAACTGCTTTCGTCAGAATAACTTGCGGGAAGGTTGACAGCTATTGTCTTGGCTGATGCGGGGAAGATTGGTCGGAAGGGCCGGGCTTAGAACCTGGAGGAACGTCAGCCACGCGCGCGAAGTCGATGAACCCGCGCTGCACGTCGGTGCGAATCAGTTTGACAGGGAACCTGTCTCCCACGTCGACGCCTTGCTGCCCTTGCGCGAGCAGTCCATCGATGCGCGGCTGCAGCACGCGGACAAAAATTCCTTTGGGAGTTACGCCGGTGACAACGGCGTCGAAGATGGCGCCGATGCGATGCTGCAAGGCGACGGCAGCCAGCCGCTTGGCCATTTCCCGCTCGACTTTGCGCGCCGCGTCTCCTTTTTGAGTGCAGTTGGCGGCAATCGCGGTAAGTTCGTTATCCGAATAAGGATTGGCTTGCCCAGCCAGCGTTGCCTTGATCAGTCTTTGCGTCACAATGTCAGGGAAACGGCGATTGGGCGCGGTCGAGTGGGTGTAATCCTGCACCGCCAGGCCGAAATGTCCGGCGGCGGTCTCGCCCGGCCGTTCCAGAACATATTCTCCCGGCCCGATCAACTTGATCACGGCCAGCGAAAGATCGGCAAAATGATCCGGATCCGCCGCCTTGCGCTTGACCAGAAACTCGTTGAGCGCTTTGGAATCGGGATTGGCCGGAAGTTTCACGGAGTAGTTCGCCGCCAGCTGCACGATGCGATCCCAGCGCTCCGGCTGCTTCACGATCCGGCGCAACGACGAAACTTTTTCCAGCATTCGCGCCACCACTCCGTTCGCGGCGATCATGAAGTCTTCGATCAATTCGGTGGCGTGGTTTCTCTGCGCGTTCACGACGTCGATCACTTCCGTATCCAGCACCAGGGGATGCAGTTCGTCAGTCTGGAGATCGAGCGCTCCATTTTCATAGCGCCGAGTGCGTAACTTCTGTGCCACTTCGTCCTGCAATCGCAGCTGGGCCTGCAGATCAGCGGATGCCGCCACTTTCGGCGGGGCGGCCGTCTTGTTTTCCAGCCAAGCGCCCACCGAGTTGTATTGCAGTTGGGCCTGGTTGCGAACCACAGCGCGATAGACGTCACTGGAAGCTACCCGGCCGTCGCCGCCCACCACAAACTCGACAACCACGCTCAACCGGTCTTGATTTTCCAGCAGCGAAGTCTTGCCTGTCGAAAGCTCCTCCGGCAACATGGGAAAATTTCGGACTCCGGCGTACACCGTCGTCGTTTCGCGGGCGGCATGCTGATCGATCGCGCTCAGCTTCGGGACGAAGGCATCCAGGTCAGCCACGCCGACCCGAACCCTTACATCGCCGTTCGGCAACCGCTCCGCAACCTCGATCTGGTCGAGGTCGCGCGACGTGTCGTTGTCAATCGACGACCAGAGTTGACTCCGCAGATCGCGTACGCTTCCTCCCGCAGCGATCGCCGGAGGATGGGCCCGCAAGTCTGCCAGTTGCTGTTGTACTTCGGGTGAAAAGTTCGGGTTAAACCCGTGTTGCAGCACCACGTCTTTCGCAATGGCCTGCAAGTCGATGTGAGCCGAGCTGTTATTAGGCATGAAGTTTCTTCAGGATAATAGGAACGTTCACCACAGAGGCACAGAGAAAACGAAGGCAGAATAAGACCAACTATAGATTTTCTCTGTTTCTCCGTGTCTCTGTGCCTCTCTGTGGTGAAGAGCTCGCGACCGGACTACTCCGTAACCACCGCCTTGACCAGGTTTCGCGGATGGTCTACGTTGTATCCCTTTTTCGTTGCCACATAGTAGGCGAACAGCTGCAGGGGAATCACCTCGATGATGGGCAGCAACAATTCAGGCGCGGGCGGAACAAAAAACACATCGTCGGCGACCTCACCTACCTCCGGATCGCCCTCGGTCGCGACCGCCACCAGCCGCCCCCGCCGTGATTTGACTTCCTTCATCACGTCGAGAGTCCGCTGGTAGCGCAGCACTGAATCCGGATCATGTTTATCGTAGGTTGCCAGCACCACGACCGGAAGATGTTCGTCGACCAGCGCATTTGGCCCGTGCTTTAGTTCTCCCGCCGGGTAGCCTTCCGCGTGCGCATAAGAAGTTTCTTTGAGCTTGAGCGCTCCTTCACGCGCAATGGCGTAATGCACGCCCCGACCCAGATACAGAAACTTTTCTGCCTGAAAATGCTTTTGCCCGAACCGCTCCGCCAGATCGTCCCATTCCCTCAGATTTTTCTCAATCTCATCCGGCAGCCGCTGCAGACGCTGCAGATAGGAACGTGTGACCTCCGAGGTCATCCGCCCGCGTTTTCGCGCCAGAAACAACGCCATCAAATAAAGAACCGTAAGCTGCGTGGTGAAACTCTTGGTCGCCGGTACGGCAAGCTCCGGACCCGCTCCGGTGATCAACGCCGCACTGGCCTCGCGAGGAATCGTGGCGTCGGCCACGTTGGAAACGGCGATGGTCTTCACGCCGCGGGTCAGCGCCTCGCGCTGCGCGGCAATCGTGTCGGCAGTTTCACCGGATTGTGTGACCACCATCACGATCGGATCCACCGCGGCGTGCGTCGAGCGGTAACAGTACTCGCTGGCGTACTCGACGTCCACGGCTACGCCGGAAAGGTCTTCGATCATGATTTCGCCCGCCAGCCCGGCGTGGCGGCTCGATCCGCTGGCGGCAATGATCAGCTTCTCGAAGGTGAGCAAAGCACTCTCAATCGCGTGCAGTTCGCCCGGGAAAAGAATGTCGTCCTTGAGATGCTGCTCAATGGTTTTTGCGATGGCCTGGGGCTGTTGGTAGATTTCCCGGAGCATCGCATGCGCGAAGCCGTCGTTTGCGGCGTTGGAACTGGCGTTGTTTGGACTCATGATCGACTGCGGCGAGGGTAAATCATTTGCCGCGCTCGGAGCAAACCTGCGCCGGGAATCTCTTAATCCTTTCGAGCCCGACGCCATGCGTTGACTCGGAAACCAGGTCGCAAGCGATCAATTTCCTCCAGACCAATGTGAAATCAACTGCAGGTCCCCATTAACCCACGTACTTGGAAGTCCCCACTCTTCATATCCCGAACAACTTTTTATCCACGAATAGGCTACTAACGTACCGTGCTCACATCGGAACCTTGGCGCGGCAAGCTTTTCAGACAAGCGCGCCAGACAAAGAGGAAAACACGATGAAAACTCACCCCGCAGTTCGTTTTCTGGTATTCAGTCTTGTGCTGCTGGTCATCCCCGCAGCTCTTTCTTCTCCATCTTCCGCGCAGATCGCGATTGGCGTCTCTGTCCGCATCGGTCCGCCCGCGTTGCCGGTTTACGAGCAACCTATCTGCCCCGCTCCCGGCTATCTGTGGACGCCGGGCTACTGGGCCTGGAGCGATGATGCGGGCTACTACTGGGTGCCTGGCACGTGGGTCCAGCCTCCCACCGTCGGCCTGCTTTGGACCCCTGGCTATTGGGGCTGGAACGACGGTGTCTACGCCTGGAACGCCGGATACTGGGGCCCGCAAATCGGTTTCTATGGCGGCATTAACTACGGCTTCGGCTACGGCGGCGTCGGTTTTGTCGGCGGCGAGTGGCGGGGCGGAGCTTTCTTCTATAACACCGCCGTGATGAATGTAAACACAACTCAGATCACCAACGTCTACGTCAACCGGACGGTCATCGTCAACAACGAATCGCACGTCGCCTTTAACGGCGGAGAAGGCGGCGTTGCGGCCCGCCCCACCGCACAAGAAGAAGCCTATTCCCGCGAAAAGCATACCCCTCCGGTCGCAGCACAGGTTCGGCAGGAACGCGCTGCCAGCCGGAACAAGGCCTTGTTCGCGTCGAACAATCACGGCGTACCCGCCGTGGCCGCCACGGCGAAGCCGGGCGTATTCAGCGGGGCCGGCGTTGTGAGGGCTAAGTCTGCCGGGGCGCCGTATCATGCGCCCGCAATGTCGCCCAAGGAGGCACGCGCATCGGCGCCCGCCAGGCATTCGATTCCCCCGAAGGAAGCCCCGAAGGAAGCAAAGTCCGCCAACCGGCCCTCCACCTCGACGGCCAAAGGCAACGCTTCCAAAAGCAGCCGCTCGGAGAACGTGAACAGAGAGATGGCGGCTCGTCCCAATGAGGGTCGTGCAGCTAAGCCTTCCACTCCGAGTTCGCATGCCTCGAACCCGCCGCGTGAACCGAAAACTACTGCGGCCGGCGAGTCCCATGCCGAGAGCAAACCGCGTTCAGCGGCCAAGGAGAATGACCCGAAAGAGGCCGCCACCAAACCGAGCCACAGTGCTGCAGTCGAACACGGGAGCAAACCGGCGGCGCTCAAGGAGAATGCGCCGAAAGAGGCTGCCGCCAAGCCAAGTCACAGTGCCGCAGCCAAGCCGGAGAGCAAGCCGGCAGCGCCTAAGGAGAGTGCTCCGAAAGCGAGCGCCGCCAAGCCGAGCCATAGCGCCCCCTCGGCGAAGCCGCAAAAGGCAAGCTCCCCGCCCAAGCCCACAGGTGAGCCCAGAGGGCGCTGAACGGGTTAGTTCGCAAGGGCATTTAGCCAGTGCCGATTCCGGCACTGGCTATTTTTCTGTCTGTGCGAAGCGTTGATGTGTGTTTGCCGCCGAAGATGTTCGCAACGCGGCCTGCGAAAATGAGGAACCTGCGCACTGCCTGCTTCGGTAAACTAGCGTGAGATAATCCGGTCAGGTTGCACCGGCCCCGTAGCTCAGTTGGATAGAGCAGCGGTTTCCTAAACCGTTGGTCGGCGGTTCGACTCCGCCCGGGGCCCCCATCCCATCTCAATGAAAGAGTGTTCGTCAAACGGCTGGGTATGCCGGGGCCTTCAACGTCCCCGTGCCACTTCATGGCCAGGTAACGAATTCGGCAATGCATGCGAACCTCAGCGTTGCTGCTTGCTGCCCGTCAGGTCAGTCTGAACGGGGGCTCTGGTTGTCCGTCTGATTGTCCGACTGATCGCGGCCGGGACCGTGGAAGGAGGGCCCCCAACAGAATGGCGCTTCATCAATTCGGTCGGGAGAAGGACTTTTTTCGTTGCAGACCGCATGCCATCAATCCTCTGCAAAAGGAGTCGCCCAGCGGTCGCGCCCAACTGATATCCCGGCTGATAGACAGAGGTGAGGGAGGGATCTGTGAACTTGGTAAATTCGAGACTGTCAAAACCAGCAATCGACAGGTCTCTGGGACACTGCAGATTCAGTTCACGAGCCGCCTGCAGCACGCCAAAAGCCATGAGGTCGTTGCAGGCAAAAATAGCAGTCGGGCGAGGCAGCATCCGAAGAAGGCGAAGAGCCGCCCGATAGCCACTCTCCGTATCGAAGCGCGCTTCTTGCACAAATTCCGGCTCGATCTGTATGCGGGAAGCGTTCAAGGCGCGCATGAAACCTTTCAGGCGTTCCGCCGCGTTGGTCAACTTTAGCGGTCCCGTGATTACGGCCAAACGGGTATGTCCCATCTGAATCAAATGTCGCGTTGCCAGAAATGCACCGTCCGCATTGGCCACTAGAACGGCGTCACCCTTCCAGCCATCGGGGACGCGGTCGATGCAAACCACGGGGACCGAAGCCGAGGCGTAGTCGCGGAGGTGACGGGCGATGTCGGCACTCGCCGCCGGAATGATGATTAGCCCTGCGATGTGATAAGAGCGCAATTCGCGGACGTAGGACGCTTCCTTGGAAGGATCATTATCGGCGTTGCAGAGGATCACCCGGAAAGAACGCCTGAAGGCCACGTCCTCGACGCCACGAACGACGCCGGGAAAGAACGGGTTTGTGATATCGGGAATGACCATTCCCAGCATGTTAGTGCGGTTTCTGCGGAGTCCCTGCGCTAACGCACTGGGCTGATAGCCCATGCTGCGAACCGCTTCCAACACTCGCTCCCGCAGCACCGGGCGAACCTGGGCGGTTCGATTGATAACATGGGACACGGTGCCAATCGAGACTTTCGCTCGCTCAGCGATCTGGCGCATTGTGACAGGGGAGTTCGTCGTATCGCTTCCTAGCCGCCCAGCCGATGCCATCGGGCTTGCCTTCTTGCGGAAACTCGTCCAACAATTGATTTTCCCGCTGCTCCGTTGCGCTGTGCGTCCGCTTTTATGGTTGCGCAATATGAAAATAAAAGCATTCAAAGACCGCCAATTTCGCTCTACCGAGCAATAGCAAGGAATGCTTTCCCCTGTTTCTGAGGGATAGCTGAAAAATACTAGTTGACAAGGGGAATTGCAATCTTATATGTTGCGGCAATCTTCCGAGGGCCAGCCGGGATGCTGATTTGAAAGGTTTCAAATGAAGTCGCTTTAGACCGCTGCATGACGCACGGTCTGTGTCGCCATCGAGCAAAGGGGGGCATTTGACGGCCATGTTCGCCGATAATTGCAAGCCGGGTCTTTGTTCCCCGAGGGCCTCTGGTGTCAGCTGCGGTTCATTGCGCGCGTCGGCGTGGATTGTACGCCTGAGTTTCGCCGCGGCCTTGGCAGTGAGTCTAAGCTCCCAATCCTTCGCCACCGTGCCGGCGGCCCATCCCATGGGCTCGGGCAGGATGTATCAGGCAGCTGTGGCCCTTGCTAAACAAGGGAAGCTGGATGAAGCCATTTCGCTGTTCGAGAAGGCCCTCGAGACAGATCCTCAAAATGAACTGCTGTTGGATGGAGCCGGCGCAGCTTACAGCCTGAAGGGAGACTTCGAGCGAGCCAAACAATATTTTCTGGACTGTTTGGACGCCGATCCGGGATTTGCGCCCGCCCGCAAGAATCTTGCAATCACCTATTTCACGATGGGGCAGTACGATCTTGCAGCAGCTGAATTTCAGAAACTTGGAAACGATTCTTCAAGTTCGCGCCCGGTGGCTAATCTTTTCCTCGGCATGATCGCGGAAAAGAATGCTGACTACGTCCGGGCTGTGAAGCTGCTGGAACCGTCCGTGGCACTCGTGGACCGCTATCCGGAGGCGGTTCTGTCGTTGGTGGGGGCCGAGCTTGCACTGAAGCACCTGCACAATGCGCGGGCCGTGCTGGCCAGGTTTGACGCCGCTCACGGAGTCACCGCCCCCCAATACCTGAAAGCAGCAGAACTCCATTCGCAACTCGAGCAGAACCGCGAAGCGCTGGCGGATTTAGACAAGGCTAAAGCCAAGGATGGCCGACTCGAGCGAGTGGCATACCAACGCGCAGTCGTACTCGACCGCATGAACCGCTCCCAGGAGGCGCTGACAGTTCTGAAGGACCTTGCGGAGAAACACCCGGACAGCGATACGTTGAATCTTCTGGCGCATGTCGCCCAGGAAAATGGGGACTTCCCGCTAGCCATGCAGTCGCTGCGGCAAGCGGCGAAGCTGGATCCAGCGCGAGAGGACAACTATCTGGACTTCAGCACGATCTGCGCCGACTACGGGAATTATCCGCTCGCGCTGGAAGCCGCCGATGTTGGCCTTTCGCACATCCCCAATTCCTATCGTTTGCTGGTACAGAAAGGCGTCGTTCTTGAAAATCTCGGGCGCATGGACGAAGCGGAGCAGCTTCTACGCCAAGCCAGCCAGCTGCAGAAAGACAACAGCGAAGCCTTACTCAGCTTGGCGATTGTGCAAACGCACGCGGGCCAGCTGCAGGACGCCGAGGTTACGCTGACTTCCGCCCTCGAAAGCTTCCCCGACAACTACTACATGCACTACCACCTCGGGAAAATTCTGGTTCAGCTGCAGGAAAACAATCCGACCGACGCGGGACTTAGCGAGAAAGCCAAGCATGCTTTTCAGGAAGCCATTCGTTGTAATCCGTCCTATGCGGATTCCTACTATCAGCTGGCGAAGCTTTATATGCGAGAGTCTCCCAAACTGGCGGAGCAAAACCTGGTCAGGTGTTTGCGTTTGGATCCCAACCACGCGCCTGCGGAATACACGCTGGCGCGACTTTATCTAAGCACCGGGAGACAGACGGCGGGACAGGCCTTGGTCGACCGATTCGAGCGCCAGCAGAAAAGCGACAAACTGAAAGAGAGTCAAAAGCCCAGGATCGAATCAGCCCACAACTAAGGGCACACGCTTTCTCAGGAGGGATGATGAGCCGAATGGTGAATTTCAGGTCAGCAGACAGTTTAATCCAGACAACTTCCTCTGCGAGAAGCGATGTGCCAGCCACAAAGTGCGCGCGTTTCAAAATAGTCCTTGCCGCTCTATTGTTGATCTTCGTGCCGACCGGTTTTGCTCAGTTCCAAAGCGGCTTCACCGGAACGGTGCTTGATCAGACTTCGGCCGCGGTTCCCGGCGCCAAAATCATCGTAACCAATCAGGACACCGGCGTGGTCAGAAGCTCCGTCAGTGCAAGTACGGGAGATTTTCGGGTTCCGTCATTGCCTGGCGGGACCTATTCGATCGCGGTCGAGGCGGGCGGATTCAAGCCCTGGATTCAGAAAGATATCATCCTGGAAAATAATCAGGTCAAGACAGTTTTCCCGTCGCTTGCATTACCTACGCAGGCCACGACCGTCGAGGTGACAGGAGGCGCGACTGAGATCACGACCGACAAGAGCGACACCTCGACCGAAATTACGGAGCAAACTGTAGCGGATGCTCCCCTGGTGGGCCGCAACATATATACGAGCCTGATCGAATTGGCGCCCGGGGTTACTGGCACAGGAACGCCCGCCGGAATTGGTTCCGGATCGAACAACAACGATAGTTTCGAGCAGGAAGAGGGATATCAGATCAATGCCGCCGGACAGCGGCAGGAAAATAACGAGTATGACGTAGACGGCAGCATCACGGTCAGCGCGTCTCGTGACGGCGTGGTGAACTTGTCTCCGGAACCGGATTTTATTCAGGCCATGCGCGTAGCCGGTGCAACCTTTGACGCGGCGAAGGGCCGCTATAGCGGCGCGTGGGTGCAAGTGTTCACCAAGCCGGGTACGGATGGGTTCCACGGCTCCGTCTCCGAGTACCACACGGACAATTTGCTGACGGCACGAACTGAGTTTCAGTTGCAATGTCCGCCTGACACGCCGGGGTGCAGGGCCATACCAGCTTTCCGCCGCAATGAGTATGGTGGAACTATTGGGGGGCCGATCATCAAGAATAAGCTGTTCTTCTTCGCCGGCGCTTTCGGCCTGAGTTCCTCCCAAGCATACGCTGATGTCGCGACCGTCGAAACGCCACAGTTCGTCCAGTGGGTTCAGCAGAACCTTCCCAATAGCCTCGCCAACACATATTTCATGACGGCTCCCCCGGGCACAATTACTCCGGGCAGTATCCAAAATATCGAGACGGTTGCCCAAGTGGCGGCGTCCAACCCAGGATTCACTTCCGACGCGATTTTTCCTCAATCGCTCCCAGCCGAAGAGCAAGCGACATTTCCCCAGGTCTTGCCCCACCCCGCGTATCAATGGCACTTCCGCATTGATTACAATCTGAATCAATCGAAAGATCGTCTCTTCTTCGACTGGTTCCGTACGTACTCCAGCCAGTTTTCTGAGGCGGCGCGCCCGTTTAATCGCTCTCAAGTACCGAATTATGGAGCGTTCGCGAAGATCGACTGGACCCATTCGTTCTCCGGCACACTCTTGAATGACGCATCCATGACTCTGGTTCGAGCCCGCGGCTGGCAGTTTCCCCCGCCTGGGGCAAGTGCCCTGGAACTTCCAAACGTCAACTTTGGAGGAATCTCAGAGGGGATGAACCAGTGGGGGAACTCGGGATGGGTTCACGAGAACTTCAACTGGCACGATGTACTGACCTGGCAGCACGGCAGACACACCATCACAACCGGAGTGGATATCGACCGTCACCACGATGACGACAATTTCACCAACGGCCTTATACGCCCGTCATTCTACTTCGGAAACTTGATGGATTTTGCTCAAAGCTATCCCTTCTCCCAGTCGGGCCCGATCGTCAATGTGCAAACCGGGGGTCTGGCGTATAACCTCTACGAAAAAATCCGCTGGCTATACGAAGGGGCTTTCGTGCAGGACGACTGGAAGGTTACGCATCGATTTACATTAAATCTCGGGCTGCGGTTCGACTACTTCGGTCGTCTGGGAACTGAGAGTGCTGGAACGGTTCCGTTCCAATACTTCACGCCTGGGTCGGGCAGTGATTTTGAGGCTCAGGTGACCAGTGGAACTATGACGCTGAAGGGTCCGAATGGTTACGTCCTGGATAATCGTCCTCACGGGTTCAGTCCCCGTATCGGATTTGGGTGGGACATTTTTGGAAACGGAAAAACGGCGTTGCGAGGCGGGTACGGTCTGTTCTATAACAACATCGCGGATGGGTCGTGGACGTTCCAGTCCTATGACAACCCTCCCAACTTCGCTAACCCCAGCTTCTCTCTGCAGAGTCCGAGTCATCCGTTTACTTATGCGGTGGGAAATTCCACTGGAACCATTTGGCCGGTGCCGCCAGTCCCGTTCACAACTACCCCTGCGGGCGGCATTCAAGGTGTTGGCGTTGAGACCACCGGCGTCCAGCCAGTTTTAGATCAGCCACGCACGCATCTTTGGATGTTGTCGGTGCAGCAAAACCTCGGACATAACATTGTCGCTGAGGCGGACTATAACGGGTCTCACAGCGATCATCTCTACGTGCAAACCGACGTGAATCGATTCTCCGATGACCTCATCATGAACCAAAATACGCAGACGCGGCTGAACCCGAATTTCGGGCCGGTGATTTTCGGGCGAACAATCGGCATAGCCGACGGAGAATACGGCACCATCATGGTCAGCCGGAAGTTCAGTAAATGGTGGCAACTTCGAGGAATCTATACGTTTGGCAAGGCCACGGATGAACTGAGTAGCAGCGACAACGGAGTTACAGGAAGTAACGGTACGGGTGAAGCTGTTTTCGATGCTTACAATCTGCAGGCCCAACACGGGTTGGCGGACTTCGACGTGTCAAGACGCTTTACGGCAGACAGCATAGTCGAGCTGCCGTCTCCGTTTGCAAGCGGCATCGGGCGCCAAGTCCTGGGCGGATGGCGCATGTCAAACATCGTTGTGCTTCAAAGCGGGCTGCCGTTCACCGTATACACAAGCGCTCCGTTCCAGCCGGTCTGGAACAATGTTTCCTGCAAAACCGTAGTGACGCCTAGTTGCCAGGTGGTTGGCAATAGCGGCGGGGACTACAACGCGGACGGATACGCCTTTGACACCCCCAATGGTCCGCCCCCGGGCAGCGTACACACCGGCAACAGGAGTGATTTCCTCAAAGGGTTTGCTGCCGCTAATGCCTTCCCCACACCAGCGCTTGGAGTCGAAGGCAATCTGGGTCGAAACTCTTATATCGGACCCGGATTCGCCAACGTCAATACTGAGTTCGCGAAATCATTCTTATTGAAAGAGCGATACTCGTTCGAGTTCAGAGCTGACATATCCAACCTCTTCAACCGTGTGAACCTTACACCGCCGGTGAGTGACATTTCCGGCAACTCAGGTGTATTCGGAGAGTCGACGGGGCAAACCCTGCCGCGAGCTGTGCAGTTCGGCCTGCGAATTGGTTTCTAAACAAAAACGGACAGCTTGTAATAACGACTATCCCTCCCCCATCGCATTCCATCCGGCAACCAAGTTGCCGGATGGGGTGCGAAGCTTGCAGACCGACCCTCTGCCAATCTTCTTCTCTTTCTGTTTGATTTTTCTTCTGGCGCGCCGTGCGCAGAGCCGGATGGCTTAACCCTTCGCCGGTTTCTTGTTCGCTGCAGAGGCAGTTCCTTCTTTTACGACGATGATTTGATTGGCAGGCACGCCCTTCAGCGTTTCTCGCAGGCCGCTCGGCCAGCGAATCTCCAGATCGGCGGAGGTTTCCGCGCCCAAGCCGAAGTGAAGCCTGGGATCATTCGCTGAATAAAAGCTGGACTGGCTCAGTACCTCTTGCGCCTGGATCCTGTGTCCGTAGCGCGCCAGAACCCGGGTTCCGATCGCGCTGCGATTGGATTTTGTGCCGACCAGTTTTACCTTCAGCCAATGGTTGTTGCCGCTGACATCGTTGCGCAGAAGTGACGGAGCTTCGCTCAGATTGACAATAAGAATGTCGAGGTCGCCGTCATTGTCAAAATCTCCGAAGGCGCATCCCCGGCTGCAGTGCGCGGCTGCCACGCCGGGGCCAGCCTCTTCGATCAATTCCTCGAACGTCCCATTTCCCAGATTTCGAAAAACAATCCGGGGATTCTTGGAAGGGAACTGCGGCAGCGTCTTTTCCACATTCGGATAGACGCTGCCTGCGGTCATGAAAAGGTCCGGGAACCCATCGTTGTCCAGATCAACGATTCCCGCTCCCCAGCAAATGTAGCGATTTTCCGTCCCCACCCGCGCGGTCATCGTCGTGTTCTCAAAAATGCCTTTGCCGTCATTGTGAAACAGACCGGCCGTGTCTTCCGTGAAGTGAGTCTTGAGCAGGTCGAGATGTCCGTCAAGGTCGTAGTCGCCAACTCCGACGCCCATCCCCGCCTGTTCGAGTCCGTCGTCGCTTAGAGCCACGCCGCGGATCAACCCGTCTTCCCGGAATGTTCCATTTCGCTGATTCATCAGCAGAAGGCTTGGAGTCGAGTCGCAGGCTACGAAGATGTCAGGCCAGCCGTCCTCGTCGAAGTCGGCCGCAACCACGGTCATGCCATAGGAACCGCGCAGGCCATCAATGCCCGCTCGAACGCTTACGTCGGAGAACGTGCCGTCGCCATTGTTCCGATAAAGCGAGTGGTACCCCGCAGGCAAGCCCCGCGGACCGCAATTCACCGGCACCCCTTTCCAATTGCAATAAACATTCTCGCCCGGCTTCGGGATGTGCGCCGGATCAAACTGCACGTAATTTGAAACAAAAAGATCGAGGTGACCGTCCCGGTCGTAATCCAAAAACGTGCATCCTGCGCCCCAGCGCGTCTTCGCGCTTTCCAGGCCAGCTTGCTTCGTCACATCGGTAAAAGTGCCGTCGCCATTATTCCGGTATAGCTTGTTTTGTCCGTAGAACGTGCAAAACAGGTCTTCCCATCCATCGTTGTTATAGTCGCCGATGCAGACGCCCGAGCCCCACCCGCAGAAGTGCAATCCAGCTTTCTCGGTCACGTCGGTGAAGGTTCCGTCGCGGTTGTTCATGTACAAACGGTTGGACGCCGATGAGGGAGGTGCTCCCGACATCACGCTACCGCTTAGCAGGAAAACGTCCATCCAGCCGTCGTTGTCGTAGTCGAAGAAGGCACAGCCGCAGCCGACGGTCTCCAATATGTAGTCTTTGCGATCCGGATCCCCGTAAACGACCGGCAACACCAGACCAGCCTCCTTCGCCACGTCCGTAAACCGCGCGTTGAAGGGGCGTCCCGAGGGAGCCATCCTGGATTGCGCGGTTGTCTTGCGGGTGGCTACTCCTTGCCCCACCGCCTTGCCGGCGGCCAATGCACCTAAGGACAATTGCAGGAAAGAACGGCGGTTGAGTTTCATGCGTGTGAATTCATTCTAGATTGCTTTCCCGGCGAAAGCGAAGAAGGATGCGGGTTTGCGCCCGGCGTCAGGGTATCGAGCGTCAGGTCTTACAGCGTCAGTTCTTACTGGGCATCTTGCGCGCAACGAAATCCCAAAGCCCCGGAACGATCCATGCTTGGCGACATCAGCAGCAACTTCCCGTGTTCGCTCAGCTTATAGGCTTGCGGAAAGTACCAGATCGACCCTTGGGGCTGGTAGTAACTTCCGCCGCGCAGAATCCCGCCGCGGGTATGCTCATCAAGAAACTCATCCGTCCACTGCCAAATATTGCCGACCAGGTCCATCACGCCGAAAGGGCTTGCGCCCTTGGGATGAGCGTGAACGTCATCCGGACCGCGCATGGTCCGTCCTTTGTCGGGAGCGGGAACGGCTGAAGCCTCCCACTGATTACCCCAGGGATAAAGACGGCCATCCGTGCCTTGAGCCGCGTATTGCCATTCCCACTCGCGCGGCAACCGTTTACCGGCCCAGGCCGCATAATTGCTCGCATCTTCCCTGGAAACCCAGGTTACTGGTTTGTCCGCCCAACCCTCGGGGTAGGTGCCGTTCTGCCAGTCGCGCAGAAAATCCAGCGCATCCTGCGGATGATAGTGAGTCGCATCGAGAAACTTCTTGAATTCAGCGTTGGTCACCGGATATTTGTCCATCCAGAACGACTTCACGTGAACCGTGTGCTCATGGTATCGGCGCGGGGAGTCTTCCCAGGGATACTGCACGTCGACGGCGATGTCGTCGGAGCCCTCGACTTCGATACCCTGAACTTTGAAGATAAAATCAGCTTCGGGGATTTTCACCATTCCATCTGGCGTCCCGGACGGAGGTTTCGTCGAAGGGATCTCGGCCATTTGCTGCGTGAGGATGGTCCGGCGGTCTGACAGGCTTGAGAGCGGCACGGCTGACAGCTTCTTCATGATCGCCAGCAGGCTCACCCCATCTTGCGTGAGCGGCGATTTTGTGGCGAGCACTGCGCCGTAGTCCTTGGCTCCTAAAGAAAATGTCAGGACAACCTTGTCGCCGCGGCGCTCAGGAGTTAGTTCGACTCCATGGTACAGATCGAAGTAATGCACTCCTTCCTGAACCGGCAGTTCCATCTCAGCGCCGGCAATGTTGTACTCATTCCGATTAACAATTGTCCAAACCGTTTCTTCACCTGCCGGCCAACGACTGGCAAATACTCCAAAATGAAGCATGGGAGAAAATGGCTCCCAGTCTTTACTGATGAGAAACGGAGCAACGCCGCGTTCGATTGTCGCCACGCGACGAGTGGCTTCGCTATCCCGGGGCGTGATTCCATTCCAGATGCCCCATATATTCTCCCAACTCTCCCAGCCAATCCCGTTGAAAAACGCGAACTGCAGGTCGTCGGTCTTGTCGCGGTTCCAACGATCCGAGATATTCACCATGTGCCGGGTTTCAAGCCATTTGTAGCGATCCACTCGAGGGGAAAACTGGAATTTATATTGGCCCCAGGTTAAGACGTCATACGTAATATCCTCGTCAGGCGGGCCTCCCTCCGGCTGAAACGCCAGGGGATGACCGATACGCTCCGCGGCCTCCGCATAGGCAGCTGGCACTCCGTCCTGGGTGTCGCCGTTGATTCCATCTGCGCCGATCTCAGCCATCAGGGAGGCAATTGCGTCGGGCCACGATTGTCCCGAGGGCCGCGTGCCCTGGTCCCACATCATCATCGGGAACAGAACGCGAACTCCCCGCTTATGAAAGTCCGCAATCATCTGCCGGACTCCGTCAAGCCCTCCCGGCATGCTCCTTATCATGTCGTGCTGATTGCGGTTGTCGATTCCCATGTTTGGGTATGTGGGCCAGATGAGGACCGCATCGATGCCACCGTATCTTTTTTCCAGATCATCGAGATAACGATCGACCGTATAGCGGTGCGCGACCGGGTCGTAGAAATAGCAGTCCTGCACCATCATTTGTGGCTGGATGAAACTGGATTGCGCCCATTTGAGGGCCGGCAATGCATAACGGAAATCGTTATAGCCAATGCGGATGAGGCGTTCGGCGCGCCAATGTTGCAGATCGGCCAGCCAGTTGTCGTGATCTTCGGGCGTGCACGCGGTCGAGCCGCCTTCCCAAGCGCCCTTCATTTCCAGGCATTTGGGGCCGGCTATCTGTTGCCACTCGACATCCCACGCCATCCCGCCAGCGGGGACAAAAGCAGTATCTTGCCCGGCGCAAAGCTGTGCGAGCCAAAGGCAGACAAGCGGAAGAAGGTTTCGGAAACGAAAAGTCACAGAGGCCCTCGGTTGGATCTCGATCTGACCACCGCAAACAGGCAATATAAAACGTTTCAAATGGAATGTCCAGCCACCCTGCCCGGCCGCGAGCCCGGCCCCAAGCCGGACGAAGATCGTTAGGGAACGGGAACACTCTGGTACACACGAATCCAATGGTTGCGCACATTGGCCTGTAATCGCTGATTGTCGGCGTCCAGCACAAGCTTGTTTGAAGCTTGCACCGGCATGTGGCAATCAATGCAGTTGGAGGCAATCCGGGTTCCCATTTTTCGAACCATTCCGCATTGATCCACACGATGACAACCGAGACACTTGGCAGAATAGTCCGCGACTGCGCGCTCCGGCATATGAACATCATGGCAAGTCGAGCAGGACATTTCAGGGGAACCCTGAAAACAGCGGCTTCGTTCGAGGAGGTTCACCTGATTGCCGTGGACATCGATCTGGTCACTGGCGTTTGGCGGCTGCAACCGGACATAGTCCGACAGTGTGTCGCCAGGCCTGAAGGAAAACGCCGGCGCAATCGGTTCACCGGCTCCGCCATGGCACTGCGCACAGACGTCAACCTGCCTGTCGCGGCTCAACCGGAGCGGCGGCATGGGTCTGGTGCCGGTGGAACTTGCGGAATTTGCTGAATGATTCTCCACGTGCTCCGCGCCTGGGCCGTGACACCTTTCACAGGAGATTCCAAGCACAAAGTTGTCTTTGGCATAATGATTCTCGGAGGGCGCGGAGGTTATCGGCTGGAAGTACGCTGCATGACACTCCAGGCACCGAGGCAGCACAGGTCGATCAAAGTCGGCCGACCCATCAACATATCCCGGGCTGTTGACCCAGCGATGCAGTTGCGTCCAATAAGAGACGGGAAGCTCGAACAGTCCATTCTCTTTCCAATAGAGATAGGTTTGGCCTTTGGTGGCCGAGCCAATCACAAGATCGATCTGCTCCCTGCGCTCTGTTGCGTGAACATTCTTTCGTCGGATAGCAGTTTCGTAAAAGTGACCATCGCGTGCTTCCATCCGAAATGTGAGTTCGGGGTTAAACGTCGTCATCACGTCCTTGCCTCTGGTGAAGTTCCCGGCGATCGAGGTTGCGTCCGGCAGTCGCGACGTTCGATGATGAGCGGTTGCGAGATAGGTAGTGAATTTCTCCCGATGGCACGCCTGGCAAGCGAGATCTCCCACGAAGCCATCCCGCGCATCGCGAGAAGAGCTTAAAGAAGATGCGGACGAAGTTTGTGGACTGGAAAAATCAGGCGGATATTCCGGTAGACCCAGGGCCCAGAACCAAATCACGAGGCCCAGTGCCTGAGTGGGGAGTTTAGCGTGCGTCGGACTTGTCCTCCGGGGTTATTCTAAGACGCCCCCTTTGCGGAGCAACCGTGATTCCAATATTTCTGATGCTGTTCTCGACCCTTTAGCGCAGTCTCTCACAGCCACAGGTCAGCATTCAGCCGGTCATGAAGAGCGTCCCTATTGTACTGTCAACGCAACGGTGCCAACCGGCGCGCTTACCGAACCTGATGTACCAGTGACAGTGATTTGCCAGATGACTGCCGATTGACGTAGGTGAGTTTGTTTTCTACTGGTGAATCCAACTCCTAAGTTGATGATCCGGCTGAGGGAGGGGATGGAATCCCGCTATTTCCGGCGGTTCGACTCCGCCCGGGGCCCCCATGCTTTCAATCACTTCCGCGGTTACCTTCGATACCAATTCTGGTCCTTGTCCCCGGGGCCCTGCACCGAATCTTGTGCTACAATAAGTCTCAACGCTACTGCCACGGTTTGCTCGTGACGCGGTGATCCTGTTGGATCAAGATTCATCTCCGCTTTTCCTGCCCGCCGTTTATTCAGCGTAAATCAAAAGATAAGAGCGGCATGGGAACTCACGCTACGTGTGTAACATCAGGCCCCTCCAGAAAGAACAATTACGAATGACAAGCTTTACAGAACTAACGCTATCTTCTGCTTTGCAGCAGAGGCTGGCGAATGCTCAATTCATTACCCCTACGCCGATTCAGGCGCAGGCTATTCCCTGCGCCCTTGAAGGCAAAGACGTGCTGGCTACGGCGCAGACCGGAACCGGCAAGACGCTCGCGTTTCTGATTCCGATCATTGAAATGTTGCAGCACGAAATGCTGCAGCGCGAACTGTCGCAGAAAGTGCGCGTGCTGGTTTTGCTGCCCACGCGTGAGCTGGCGATCCAGGTCAACGAAGAATACGAAAAACTGCGTGGCAAGCAACTACCCAAAGCTGCGCTGGTCATCGGCGGCGTCTCGGAAAAAACACAGATTCAAGCCGTGCGCTCCGGCGCCAGCCTGGTGGTGGCAACTCCCGGCCGCTTGCAGGATTTCATCACCCGCAAGCTGATCGACCTGCGCGAGGTCAAAATCCTCGTGCTCGACGAGGCCGACCGCATGCTTGACATGGGCTTTCTGCCCGCTATCCGGCGCATTCTGGCGATCTTGCCGCAACGCCGGCAAACGCTCTGCTTCTCAGCTACGCTGGAGCAATCGGTCGCCAGCCTGGTCAACGATGCCATGCGCGAACCAGTACGCGTGGCGATCGGTTCCGTGCTCAAGCCGGTTGAGAGCGTCCGGCTGCAAGCTTACGAAGTGCGTCCCGCCGAAAAGCCCGACGTGCTGCGGCAGTTGCTCTATGCCGAAAAAGGACAGACGCTCATCTTCGCCCGCACCAAGCGCGGCACCGAGCGCCTGGCCAAGGAACTGGTGCGCGAGGGTTTCTCCGCATCGATGATTCACGGCGACCGCTCCCAGTCGCAGCGCAATGCAGCCCTCGCCGGATTTCAGCAGGGACGCTTTCAGGTCCTGGTCGCCACCGACGTGGCCGCACGCGGCCTGCACATCGACGACGTGGCGCACGTGGTCAACTACGACCTGCCCAAGATGGCCGAGGATTTCATCCATCGCGTGGGACGGACGGGCCGCGCTGGCTCGGAAGGCCTGGCAACCAGTCTGGTAGCGGGCGGCGAGGTCATCGAACTGCGGCACATCGAGCGCGCCTTGAAACTGAAAATCGAACGCAAGCAGGTGGACTGGGCTAACGCGGAGAGGTCAGAGCATGTCGTCCAAAACACTTTGGCCAGCCGCACGCTGACCCGGTTGCCCGGCGAAGTGTTTGCCTAACTTGAAATAAAGAAGCGAAGCCAATTTAAAACGGCGCGTCCCATGGACGCGCCCCTTTTTAATGGATCTGTTTCGTAAGTCTGTTTGGATCGGACCGCCTACGGTTCGGTTTTCTCCGGACTGCGCTCGCGCGGCAGGCTGGAAATGTCGCTGTCGTCGTCTCCCATTTGAAACAGGGCAGCTTGTTCGGCCGCGTGTCTTTGCAACTCGTCCAAATCCAGCTCGCTGGAAACGCCCGGCGTGCCTGAAGGCTCGTCCTTACGCTGGATGCGGCGTTCGGCCTTGTCGCGCTGTTTTTGCTGGCGCGTGTGTTCTTTTTGGCGCTTGGTAAAGCTTGATCGACCTCGTCCTGGCATACCCAATCTCCAATCGTCAATTTTGGCAATATCGGCTGGCGCTTTGCACTTTGGTCAAGAGATCAGCGGCTCATCCGCAAAGATGGTGCACGGCTACCACCGGGGTTCGCGAGGCTGGCGCGCGTGACCCTGATAATCGTCGCGGCCGCCGCCGCCACCACCGCCAAAGCGCTGTCCGCCACCACCCCGCGGCGAAGCGGTCTTCGGTTTCGCCTCGTTGATTTTCAGCGCACGGCCGCCCAGTTCGGTTCCATTCAGCGCCGCCACTGCCTTATCGGCTGCCGCTGCGTCGGTCATTTCGACAAAAGCGAAGCCGCGAGCCCGGCCGGTTTCGCGGTCGGTGACGATACTGACACGTTCCACCGCGCCATGCGCTTCAAACAGGCCGCGAAGTTCCGGTTCCGTCGTGCTATGGGGTAAGTTGCCGACATAAAGATTCTTCATAGGAGTTCTTCTCTCTCTGTTGCTGGTACAGGCGTTGCGGTTTCAATTAACGGTTGAGTTAATGGCGCGGCTTCGCGGGGAGTGTGTTGCTCGATGGCTTCTGCCCACCGTGAGGGTCTGGGCGTTTCCCGTATCGCGCGCGAACGAGCTTCGCTGGCCGAGCGCACGCTCGAAATCTTCCGGCATGCTTCGAGGATTCCCCAGCGCTGGCAGGAACTGCCCGCAGCCTGGGCCAGCAGCGCAGCGACCATTTCTTTGTGCAGCGCATCGTCCGGCTCGGCCGGAGCTTCGTCAGAATGCGGCGCCGCTGCGAGATACTCGGGGCCGCCCACGAAGAAGGCAATCCGCTGCGGAGGATTCGCGCCGCGAATATCCGTGCAGAACTGGTCGCGGCTGTCGATCTCGCCGGCCACACTGATCAGCACCAGATTGTATAAGTCGGCTCGCCACCAGCACCGCGCCTCGAGCACATCGGCGGCGCAGTCCACCTCAATGCCAAGCTGCCTCATCATGTCGGCCCGCAAGTCGCGCTTGGTCTGCGAAGTATCCAGCAGGAGCACGCGCTTCTTCTTCGCCTGAAGGCCTTCCGGAATCGACAGCGGCAATGCGACGACGGGCGTGGTCATGCCACTTTCTCCTTGAGATTGGCTGCTTTCGGCGGGGCTACGAGGTTTTTCTCAGCCAGGGCTTTCAACATCTTTTCGTTGCTCTGGCGGCGGCTGATCTTTTTCCGGCGGCGCCGGTTGAATCTGGCTTTATCGCCGTTGATTCCGGACATGCTTATCTCCTGCCCTGTGGGCTGATTCGATGCGTCTTATGCAGGTTCCCGTTACCGGCCAATCGTCGAATCGGCCACACCGCATAGCCGTCTTTTTAAGCCGATGTTTTGGGGTTGAAAGAACTACTTCCAGAACAGGTCGACCCGTCACTCGCCTTTCCGGGAATTTCTCAATCGCGAAGGCGCAACGTGCTGGTCAGGGTGTCTTCGAGGTCAAGATCTCCAGTATACGCTGCATTCGCAGATATTGCTCAGGTTTTGCGCATGGGATGGGCACCGAAGGTGGGACTCGCAGCCAAAGCTGTCGTGCAGTGCAGTCTCAGTGCTGGGTCCAGCGTTATCGGTCAGAGCTAAGGATCAGAAGGGCTCATACTGCTTGATCCATGACTCTTGCAGAGGAGGATGCAAAGCACGATAACCCCGCCGGCGATCCCGCCGCCGATCTCAAGCCATTTTGTATTCAGACCGTTGCTGGCACCTTCAGGCCGAGGCGCGGCGCCGCAGGCAGTCGATACGACGCGGGTTGCCTGCTGTCCCTCGTGCACGACAGAAGAAATGGGTGAGGCGCTTTGTGCGTTTGTTTTTTGGAGGACGCCGCCTTCCGCGATGTTCACGTCATTTTTGTGTGCGGCAACCTGCACCGTGCCGCTGACGTCGGCCACATCGTATTGCGTGCGCTCGCTCGAAGCCGGCTCTACCTTGATGCAGCTTACATGCACGCTCATCGAAGTCGAAGTTCCCACCGACACGCTTCCGTGCTCCAGGCTCAGGAAAGTGCCTTGGAACTTCACCACTGATTCCGGCTGAATCGCCACAGACGAGCCCTCGGCATCGACGTTGGCGACAAACCCGGGTTTGGTCTCCAGCAGGTCTCCGGGAAAGACCACCGTGGATCCTGAGATCTCGAAACCGTTGACCCAAACCCCTCCTTCACTATGCAATACGGCGGAGCCCGCGTCCGCCGCCGTAAGCGAAAGCGGGCACAGGATCACCATCATCCAGCTGACAAGCTTGCGTAAAGCAGACACACCCATGGCTAAAGGGAATTTCCACACATCTCACAAGAATCGTAGCGGCACGGTGACTCATCGTCTATTAGCTCTCTGGATGCCCGTCCCGCCAGGCAGTGGCGACGCACTGGCCCGCTTTAGCTGCGCCTGGCTGGGAAACTCCGGTATGCTTTGGCTTGACAGAAACATGGAACGAACTTCCGCGAACCATCCGGTAATCGAATTCCGCAACGTCGACTACGCGCTGCCCGGCGGCCAGCAGTTGCTGGCAGCGCTGAATCTGCAAGTGCAAAAGGGCGAGACCCTGGTCTTGTTGGGACGCAGCGGTTCCGGAAAAACTACCACGCTGAAGCTGATCAATCGGCTGCTAACCCCGTCAGGCGGAGAAGTGCGCGTAAATGGCACCCCGACTACCCAATGCGACGTCATCCATTTGCGCCGCGGCATCGGTTACGTCATCCAGGACGTTGGCTTGTTCCCGCACTTCACCGTGGAACGAAACATCGGCCTTGTCCCGCGCGTCGAAGGCTGGACTCCCGAGCGGATTCATCTCCGCGTTGAGGAATTGATGCAACTGGTCGGGCTCGACCCACAAATGGCATCGCGTTATCCACACCAGCTTTCCGGCGGGCAAAGACAGCGCGTGGGGGTCGCCCGGGCATTGGCCGCTGACCCTGCAATTCTCTTGATGGATGAACCCTTCGGTGCGCTTGACGCCCTCACTCGCGACCAACTGCAGCGCGAGTTTCTTTCCCTGCAGCAGCGGCTGAACAAGACATTAGTCTTCGTGACGCATGACCTGCGCGAAGCGTTACGGCTCGGGTCGCGCATCGCGCTCATGGAAAGCGGCCGTCTGGTCGCGGTTCTTTCTCCGAAGGAATTCCTGCGATCGCGCGATCCGTTGGCCGCCGCCTATGTGCGCGCTTTCGCAGATGGATTGGATTCATCGAATCGAGGCGCTTCGTGAACCTCTTTCACTTTTTTTTGCAAAACCGCGACCAGATTGTCGAACTCACTCTCGAACATCTCTGGCTGGTCGGCATCTCCACGCTGTTCGCGGTAGTGGTGGGCATTCCGTTAGGCATACTGAGCGCACACTGGCCAGTGTGGAACCGGCCGGTGCTCGGAACGGCGAACATTATTCAGACGATTCCCAGCCTCGCTCTCTTCGGCTTTCTGCTGCCGGTGCCCTGGCTGGGCGATCGCGCCGATCGCCTGGCGATTCTGGCGCTGACTCTCTACGCCCTGCTGCCCGTGATTCGCAACACCTACACCGGAATTCGCGGTGTTGACCCGGCCGTGGTTGAGGCTGGCCGCGGCATGGGACTGACCACCCGCCAGCTCTTGTTCCAGGTCGAGCTGCCTTTGGCGCTGAGCGTGATTCTCTCCGGCGTAAGAGTCGCGGTCGTCGTCTCAGTTGGACTGGCTACCATCGCGGCTGCGATCGGCGCCGGTGGCCTGGGCGAGTTCATCTTTCGCGGTCTCGCCATGGTCAATAATCAGCTCATTCTCGCGGGAGCCATTCCCGCCGCGGTTCTCGCACTGTCGGCAGATTTTGGTTTGGGATGGTTAGAAAAACGCCTGCGGCCACAATGAAACCCAATCGCCATCGCCACGGACGGCTTCGCGGTTTCCCGGAGCAGTGCGGGATTTCACTCTGCCTGATTCTCGCAGCACTGTGGCTGTTGTCGTCGTGCGCGGCCTCGCACTCCGATCGCATCGTGATCGGTTCCAAGAATTTTACCGAATCGTTGATGCTCGGCGAACTCCTCGCTCAACAGATCGAAGCGCACACTCACCTGAAAGTCGAGCGCCGTTTCTATCTGGCAGGAACTTATATCTGCCAGCAGGCTCTGCTCGCCGGGCGCATCGACATCTATCCCGAATACACCGGAACCGCGCTGACCACGATCCTTAAGCAGAAGACTGGCGGCGATAAGGCGGAGGTCTACCAGCAGGTCAAGAGTCAATACGAAGCGCGTCTCGGCCTGACGCTCGGCCCTCCCTTTGGCTTCAACAATACTTTTGCGATGGAGATTCGCGGGGAAGACGCTCGCCGCCTGAATCTAAAAACTTTATCGCAGGCGGCCGCATTCGCTCCGCAATGGCGAGCCGGGTTCGGCTACGAATTCATGGAGCGCCCCGACGGGTACGCCGGGCTGGCTGCCGCCTACGGCCTGCACTTTGCCGCGCCGCCCCGCATCATGGATCTGGGCTTGCTCGCCCCGGCATTAAAAAATCATCAGATTGATATCGCCGCCGGCAACGCCACGGACGGCCTGATTCCAGCTCTCGATTTATTCGTGCTCGAGGATGACCGCCACTATTTCCCGCCTTACGAGGCGGTAGCGGTCATCCGGCAACAAACCGAGCAGCAGCATCCCGAAGTTGCCCGGGCAATTGCCGAATTAGGCGGCAAGATTTCCGATCAGGAGATGCAGCAATTAAATTACGCCCTCGACGGCCAGCACCGCGACGTGAAAGACGTAGCGTACGAATTCCTCCGCAGTAAGGGATTAATCCAATAGGCTCTGGCAGCCGTCTCCGAAAGGTTGTTTTCACCTGCGACCACCTGTAGCCGGTTGTCATCTAAGGCTGTGCACGCGTCGCCATGAAATACCGGTAGGGGCATTGCCCTATGGCGCTCGGGGCGGCTGCCAGCATAGAATGCCCCATTCGCCCGCGCCAGCCGCCCATAGGTGTTTGTTCCGGCGTACCAAGAGATTCGGGAGGTCTGAAATGCTTGCCACGCAAAACGACCCCGCCATCCGTCACAGACTGATTGAGCAACTCGAAGACGCCCGTCAGCGCTCCGACGACCTGTTCCGAGTGGTCAAGCCTGATTCTCTTTACCAACGCCCAATCGCCGAGCGTCACCGCATCGTTTTCTATATCGGGCATCTGGAGGCCTTCGAGTGGAATCTGCTCCACGAACGCATTCTTGGACTGAAGAGCTTTGATCCTGAATTGGACAGGCTGTTCGCCTTCGGTATCGATCCGGTCGGCGGCGGACTTCCCACCGATCAGCCTGCCGATTGGCCTTCGATCGCCGCGGTGCGGGACTACGTCAGAAAAATCCGCGCTGCGCTGGACGACAAACTATCCGAGGCGCTTCTCGATTCCAGCCTCTCCACAAGCGACGGATTTTCCCTCACCACTCTGCTCAACGTAGCCATAGAGCACCGCCTCATGCACGCCGAAACGCTCGCCTACATGCTGCATCAGCTGCCGCTCGATCGCAAAATTCGGCAAGAAGAATCGCCAGGCAGCCTCACTCCGCCTGTGGCTCATGGCAGCATCGAAATTCCCGCCGGCATCGTCACGCTCGGTCTTGAACGCGGCAGCGAGTCCTTTGGCTGGGACAATGAGTATGAAGCCCACGCCGTCAGCGTCCCGGCGTTCGCCATCGATCAGTACAAAGTGACGAACCGTCAGTTTTTAGACTTCATCCACGCCGGCGGCTACGAAACGCGCGCGTTTTGGGTCGACGGTGAACGTAGCGAAGATTGGAGCTGGAAGTCGGCTCAGAGAATTTCCCATCCCGCTTTCTGGAAGCGCCAAGGCCAGCAGTGGCTCTATCGCACCATGTTTGACGACATCCCGCTGCCGCTGGATTGGCCAGTCTATGTGAGTCAGGCGGAAGCGAAGGCGTATGCCAGGTGGGCAGGGAAGTCGTTACCCACGGAAGCCGAGTGGCAACGCGCCGCATACGCCACGCCGCAAGGCGGCGAGCGAGCATACCCGTGGGGAAACGTAGCTCCCGCTGCCAGCTTCGGCAACTTTGATTTCGCGCGATGGAACCCCGTCCCCGTAAACGCATTTCCTGAAAGCCAGAGCGCTTTCGGTGCTCAGGGCATGGTGGGGAACGGCTGGGAGTGGACCTCGACCCGGTTCGCTCCGTTCCCGGGATTCGAACCGTTCTCGTTTTACCGCGGCTACTCCGCCGATTTCTTTGACGGCAAACACTTCGTCATGAAAGGCGGATCGGCGCGCACCGCTGCCTGTATGCTGCGCCGAACGTTCCGTAACTGGTTCCAGGCGCACTACCAATTCGTTTACACCGGATTTCGTTGCGTAAGCCACTGACGGTTCGTCATCAAGGAGTTACCAACATGCTGGTTCAAGCCATCACTCCGAACACAAGCTACGAATTCGCAGCCGATGTCCGCGCCGGACTCACCAAGCCGGGTCAGAAGGAGTTGCTGTCGAAATATTTGTACGACGACGTAGGCTCCGCCTTGTTCGAAGTGATCAGCAATCTGCCCGAGTATGGCCTGACGCGCGCCGACGAACGCCTGCTGCGCCGGCACGGTCATGACATCGTCGAGCGCCTTCCTACTCCGGTTTCCGTGGCTGAACTCGGCAGCGGCAGTGGACGAAAGACTCGCCACATCCTCGAAGCCCTTTGTCGTCGCCAGCGCACAGCCTACTATCCCATCGAAATTTCTCCATCCGCGCTCGCCATGTGCGAGCGCGAACTGCGCGACATCGAGTCCATCAGCATCCTGGGCTTCGAGCGTGAGTACCTCGATGGACTGCTCGAAGTGGCTGCCCACCGCTCGGCCGGCCAGCATCTCCACGTGTTGTTCCTGGGAAGCACCATCGGGAACTTCGCCCGGCCCGCCGGCATTGGATTTCTGACGGAGGTGCGCCGCATTCTTCAACCCGGGGATTCACTCCTGCTCGGCACCGATCTCGAAAAATCCAGCGTCCAACTGCTTCACGCCTACGACGACGAGCTGGGAGTGACCGCTGCCTTCAACCTGAACCTGCTGGTTCGCATTAATCGCGAACTCGATGCCGACTTCAATCTCGCGCAGTTCGAGCACATGGCTAAAATCAATCACCAGGATCGCAGCGTCGAGATGCATCTGCGGTCCACGTGCCGCCAGACCGTGAATGTTCCCGCAGCCGAGCTTACCGTCGATCTTCTTGAGGGCGAAACCATCTGGACCGAAAGCAGCCACAAGTATTCGCCCCAGGAAATATTTCCCATGGCCCGCACCGCCGGTTTTCGCTGCGAAGCGCAATGGATCGACGATGAATGGCCTTTCGCGGAGAACCTGCTGATCGCGGAATAATTGCTCTGCCAATCAGGCCCATGCTTCGGGATCATGTTTCCGGATTATGTATCGCCTCGAAGCCCTTTCCCGTTTCTGCCTGTCATACGTTGTTCATCTTGAAGTAAAACTTTGTAAATCCTGGGGTTTTGTGCAACGCCCAATGTAAATTAGTAAGAGGAGTATGCGCGCAAACACCCACCGCATTCTGGCCATCGCACTCTGCGCCGCAGGCGCGGCCGGCATGCGCCTATCGCCTTTCTGTAACGGCATGTCCGCCGGCCCACAAGGTCAGCAAGCCACGGGCACGAGCACTGCTACCCGGCGCATCGGTGCCGTCAAAGCCATCAATGGCACAGTGGTCACCCTGACGCCGGATTCTGGCCCCAACATCAACGTCACAGTACAGGCCACAACCCGCATCCTTCGTATTGCTCCCG
>JBEKWP010000010.1:0-57411 GCA_049512915.1 Candidatus Sulfotelmatobacter sp. | reverse complement strand
CGCAAAGATGGCAGCGAATTTCCCATCGAGATCATGCTGAGCCCGCTCGAAAGCCCGGAAGGGATTCTGGTGACCGCGGCGATCCGCGACATCAGCGTACGCAAGGCTGCGGATACGCATCTGGCGCAGATGGAAGGCCGGTATCGCGGACTGCTCGAAGCCGCTCCCGATGCCATGGTAGTGGTAAACGTGAGCGGAGAGATCGTTCTGCTGAATGTTCAGGCGGAGAAAAAGTTTGGCTACAGGCGCGACGAACTGGTGGGGCAGAAGGTCAAGAATATCATTCCCGAAGGCTTCGCCGAACGCATCATCGCTGACGGGACTCGCAGCGCAGCCGAGGCTTTGGCCCAGCAGATCGGCACCGGGATTGAACTCATGGGGCGCTGCAAGGATGGCACTGAGTTTCCCATCGAGATCATGCTGAGCCCGCTCGAAAGCCCGGAAGGAATTCTGGTGACGGCGGCGATCCGCGACATCAGCATGCGCAAGGCCGCAGAGACGTATCTGTCGCAGATGGAGGGCAGATACCGCGGGCTGCTGGAAGCGGCTCCGGACGCCATGGTGGTGGTGAATGTAGGCGGGAAGATCGTTCTGCTCAACGTTCGGGCGGAAAAAGAATTCGGATACCGCCGCGACGAGCTGGTCGGCCAGCCGGTGAAGAACATCATCCCCGAAGGTTTCGCGGAACGCCTGCTGGCCGACGGCCTTCGATCCGTCGATGAGGCTCTGGCGCAGCAGATCGGAACCGGGATCGAGCTGATCGGGCGCCGGAAAGACAGCAGCCAGTTTCCCATCGAGATTATGCTGAGCCCGCTCGAGAGCCCCGATGGAGTTCTGGTTACCGCCGCGATCCGCGACATCACTGCGCGAAAAGAGGCTGAAGCGGACCTTCTTCGCAAGATCGACGAACTCAACCGCTCGAATGTGGAGTTGGGCCAGTTTGCCTACATTGCCTCTCACGATTTGCAGGAGCCGCTGCGCATGGTGGCCAGTTACACGCAGCTTCTGTCGCGGCGGTACAAGGGCAAGCTGGATGCCGAAGCCGACGAGTTTATTGCTTTTGCGGTCGACGGGGCCAACCGCATGCAGCGTCTGATCCAGGACCTGCTGGCCTTTTCGCGGGTCGGCACCAAAGGTAAAGATATGCACGATACTTCCAGCGAAGAAGCCCTGCGCCAGGCGCTGCGCTATCTGCGAAGCGCCATCGACGAAAGTCATGCCGTGGTGACCCACGACCCCATGCCTTCCGTCCTGGCAGATGAGACACAACTGACTCAGTTGTTTCAGAACCTGGTGGGGAACGCCATCAAGTACCAAAACCCCGGCGTCCCCCGGATTCACATCGCTGCCATCAGAAATGGCGAGAACAAATGGGTTTTCTCGGTGAAGGACAACGGACTGGGAATTGACCCGCAGTACTTCGAAAAGATTTTTGGCATGTTCCAGCGGCTGCACAAACGCGAAGAGTTCGCCGGCACCGGCATAGGATTGGCCATCTGCAAAAAGATTATCGAGCGCCACGGCAGCAGCATCTCGGTCGAATCAACACTCGGGCAGGGTTCCACATTCAGCTTTGTCCTCGAAGGAAGTGAGAGCACATCATGTACACCCACGAATATAGCGGTAGGGGCGACAGCGTGCCTTTAGAAGTCCTTTTGGTGGAAGACAGTCCCGGAGATGTCCGGCTGACCCAGGAAGCCTTTCACGCTGCCAATATTTCCGTCCATTTGAATGTGGTTACCGACGGCGTCGAGGCGATGGCGTTTCTCAGGCATCAGGGGGCTTTCGCCGACGCCCCGCGCCCGGATCTTACTTTGCTGGATCTGAACATGCCCCGAATGGATGGCCGCCAGACTCTGGCCCTCATCAAGAATGATGACAGCCTGAAAACGATTCCGGTCGTGATCCTGACCACATCTGACGCCGAAGGGGACATCGCCAAGAGCTATGAATTGCATGCCAACTGCTACCTGCGCAAGCCCGTGCAGTTGAACGCATTCGAGAGCCTGGCGCGCAGCATCAATGATTTCTGGCTGACCAAGGCGACGTTGCCGCAAATACAGTAGCCGAGGGCAGGGGTTCAACCCTTCGCTTTGCCAGGAAAGAAGTGGAAGAAGAATGTATGCCCACGATTACACGGACGGAGGAGACGATATGCCGTTAGAAGTTCTTTTGGTCGAAGACAGTCCCGGAGATGTCCGGCTGACGCAGGAAGCCTTTCGTGCTGCGAATTCATCTGTGCGTCTGCACGTCGCTGCTGACGGCATCGAGGCTCTGGCATTTCTCAGGCGCGAGGGGGTTTACAAGGATGCTCCCCGGCCGGACCTTACCTTGCTGGATCTGAACATGCCTCGAATGGATGGCCGTGAGGTTTTGGCTCAAATTAAAAAAGATGACAAGCTGAAAACGATTCCCATCGCGATCCTGACCACATCCGAATCGGAAGCCGACATCGCGAGAAGCTATGAACTGCATGCCAACTGCTACCTCTGCAAGCCCGTACAGTTGAACGCGTTCGAGAACCTGGTAAAAAGCATTAATGATTTCTGGCTGACCAAAGCCAGGTTGCCGCAAGCGCAATAAGCACGAACCGAAAATCGTTCAGGGAGACTTCTCCCGGTAGAAGGCCGCGCGCTTCGGAATCTGATCTCCTCAGATATCCATGGTTCGCACGTTCGAATCCTGCCGCGCTCACCATAACCTCTTCCCCCCGCCACACTCCCCTGGCTGCACTCACTTCGCACCCGGCCGCCGTGGCTTAATTCCAGCGGAACGTCTCTGTTGGAGATATGCTCGTCAGCCGTCTGAGAGGTGCTGCCGACAAGGGTAGCCTCCTGTCGAGGTTTGAGCGGAATAGCTATTTTTCGGCGGGTTTCCCGCTAAAGACTGAAGATCAGCTATGCTGTTACCGCGCGCCTTCGCAAGCGGCCGACTCACGCGTCGAAGCAATCGAAGGTTTGTGGCGAAATAGTCAGCCCGTCGCGAGCGACCGCTTCATGGTCGAATGAAGATGTTGCTTTAGCTGCACAGGTTAGGTACACAGGGTGCGAACTGATCGTCGCGTAAGTTGTGACAATGGGAGGCTTGTAATGCTGCGCAGAGTGCAATCATTTTGTCTGCTCTTTCTCTTCTTCGTCCCGCTCGCGGTCTGTCAGACCGCACCCGCGTCCCCGCCAGCGACCGAGGCGCGAGTGGACTCCATGCTCAAGCAACTGAGCCTGGAAGAAAAGATCGATCTCCTCGGCGGCGTCGATAGTTTCTACATCCGCGCTATTCCTCGCATCGGTCTGCCCCGCCTGAAAATGGCCGACGGCCCGGTGGGAGTCCGCAACTACGGCCCGTCTACAGTTTTTGGCGGTATCGGCCTGGCTGCAACATGGGATCCTGCGCTGGCGCAGCGAGTCGGCAAGGTGATCGGAGAAGACGCCCGCGCTCGCGGCGTGCATTTCATGCTCGGCCCGGGCGTCAATATTTATCGCGCTCCTCGGTGCGGTAGAAACTTCGAGTATTTCGGAGAAGATCCCTTCCTCTCTTCGCGAACTGCGGTCGCCTATATCGAGGGTCTGCAGAGTCAGGGAGTCAGCGCCACGATCAAGCACTTCATGGGCAACAACTCGGAATTCGACCGCCACAATACGGATTCCATCATCGACGAGCGCACCATGCGCGAAATCTATTTGCCGGTGTTCGAAGCCGCAGTAAAGGAAGCCCACGTCGGGGCGATCATGGATTCCTACAACTTCACCAACGGCCAGCACATGACCCAGAACGGCTACCTCAATACCGACGTCGTCAAGAAAGACTGGGGCTTCGCCGGAATCATGATGTCCGATTGGGATGCGACCTACGATGGCGTGGCGGCCGCGAATGGCGGCCTCGATCTCGAGATGCCTTCCGGAAAATTCTTGAACCGCGCGAACTTGTTGCCGGCAGTGAAATCCGGCAAGGTGAGCGAGGCAACCATCGACGACAAAGTCCGCCGCATCCTTCGCACCGCAATTAACTTTGGATGGCTCGATCGCGACCAGACCGATTTATCCATTTCCAAACTAAATCCCGAAGGCGAGCAAGTAACTCTAGAGGCCGCTCGCGCCGGCATGGTTCTCCTCAAGAATGATGGCAATCTTCTTCCTTTGGAGAAGGGAAGACTTCACTCCGTCGCAGTCATCGGTCCGGGCGCCTATCCCGCGCAACCCGGCGGTGGAGGCAGCGCCGAAGCGAAACCCTTCACCGCAGTAAGCTACCTTGAAGGGGTGGCGAATTCTCTGAGCAGTGGTGCCAAGATCTACTACGAGCGTGGCTTGCCCACCTTCGAAGAAATCGCCGATCGCACCGAATTCACCACCGAAGCAAGCGGCGGACGACCAGGTTTAAAGACTGAGTTTTTCACCAACGCTACCCTGAGCGGCGCTCCAGCCATCGTGCGCACCGACAAGCACGTCAACTACCAGCCAGCAAGCGGAGGCGACGGCGCCGCCGGCAATATTTCGATCCGCTGGTCGGGTTACTTCACGCCCACCACTCCCGGGGATTACCTCGTCTTCGTTCAAGGGCCCGGGGAGAACGGCGGCTACCGGCTCTATGTCGACAAGAAGCCGGTATTCGACAACTGGAAGCAGTGGTACGCCTTCGTGAGCGAGGTTTCCTTGCCGCTTGCTGCCGGCCCACATCAGATTGAATTGGAATACTACGCGCACGGTGGTTGGGGTAAGACTCACACGACTCTCGGCATCGTGCGTCCCGAGACTCTAGTCACGGCTGAGGCGAAAGCGCTGGCTGCCCGCGTGGATGCGGTCGTGCTGGCCGTCGGCTTTGATCCCTCGACCGAAGGCGAAAGTGCCGACCGCACCTTCCGCCTGCCTCCAGGACAGGATGAACTCATCAACCAGATCGCTGCCGCCAACAAGAACACGATCGTTGTCCTGACTTCCGGCGGCGGCGTCGACATGACCGGCTGGGTCGACCACGTCCCCGCACTCTTCGAGGCCTGGTACCCCGGCGAGGAAGGCGGAACCGCCCTGGCTCAACTTTTGTTTGGCGAGTTCGATCCCTCCGGAAGACTGCCCATCTCGATCGAGCGCCGTTGGGAAGACAATGCCGTCCACGACAGCTACTATCCAAAAGACGGCGAAAAGAAAGTTGAATATACCGAGGGTCTTTTCGTAGGCTACCGCCATTTCGACAAGTCTGGAATCAAGCCGCTATTTCCCTTCGGTTACGGACTTTCCTACACCACCTTCGCCTACAAGAACCTGACGGTTTCCCCGGCTGCGTCTTCCGGCGAGGCTACTGTGGCCTTCGACGTCACCAACACAGGCACTCGCGGCGGAGCAGATGTGGCGCAGGTCTACGTTGGCGATCACCACGCGAGCGTTCCGCGCCCGGTGAAAGAATTGAAGGGTTTCGCGAGGGTGGAACTGAATCCCGGCGAAACCAAACACGTCGAGGTCGCACTCGACCGGCGGGCGTTTTCCTATTACGACGTCAAGAATCACAAATGGACGGTCGCTCCCGGTGACTTCGACATCTACGTCGCACGCTCCGCGGCAGAGATCGAACTCACGGGCAAATTGAATCTGCAGTAAAGACGGGGAATTTCAAGTTCAGAATAATAGATCCAAATGGGACGGAGTTCACTCCTCCGTCCCGAATTTCTTCAGATCTTCGGGTCCATCTGCCAACCTGACCGCTCCCTTCCCCTGAACCTGTACTCGAATGCTTTCCACCACGTCAGGATTAGCGAGCGTCGTGATATCCCCAGTGTTCATATTGTTGGAGATGGCGGCAAGAATACGGCGCATGAGCTTGCCGGAACGGGTCTTGGGCATGTCTGTAACGATGTGAACGTGCTTTGGACGGGCAATCTTGCCAATGATGATTTCGATGGCTTTGTTCACCTTTTCCACAATCGCGGGACTCGCTTGTGTCCCAGGCTTCAAGGCGATGTAGACTTCGGGCACGCGCCCTTTGATCTCGTCCACCACCGGCACCACTGCCGCTTCCGCCACTTCTGGAACCGTCAGGCACGCAGACTCGATTTCCTTTGTGCCCAGGCGGTGACCGGCCACATTGATCACGTCATCCACACGCCCCAGAATGCGGAAATACCCGTCCGCCGCGAGCACGGCCCCGTCTGCCGCAAAATATGGCCAGTCATGCCAATCCTTGCTCTGCGGATTCTTGCAGTATTTCTGGTAATACTGCTTGACGAAGCGATCGCGATCTCCCCAAATGGTTTGCATGATCCCCGGCCACGGATTCCGGATGCAGATATTCCCAGCCTTCCCTGATCCGGCCACAAGTGGCTCGTTGTTTTCGTCAAAAATGGTCGCGTAGATTCCGGGCATCGCCGGCCCCGCGCTCCCCGGCTTCATGGGATCAATCGCTGGCTTCGTGCTGCACAGGAATCCTCCGGTTTCGGTTTGCCACCAGGTATCGACGATCACCGCTTCATCCTTGCCCACAACGTCGTGATACCAGCGCCAGACCTCCGGCTCGATCGGCTCTCCGACCGTCGTCATGTGCTTGAAATGGTAGTTGTACTTGGTGGGTTCATCGTGGCCGGACTTGCGCAACATGCGAATCGCCGTCGGCGATGTGTGAAAAATATTGACGTCGAGGCGTTCAGCGATTCTCCACACCCTTCCCGCGTCGGGATAATTAGGCACGCCTTCATACAGCACGCTGGTAGCGGCCAGCGCCAAAGGACCGTAAACAATATAAGAGTGGCCCGTGATCCAGCCAATGTCGGCCATGCACCAGTACACATCTTCGGGATGAATGTCCTGAATGTACTTGCAGGTCCCGGTCACATAAGAAAGATAGCCGCCGGTGCGATGCTGGCAGCCTTTCGGTTTTCCGGTGCTGCCGCTGGTGTACATCAGAAACAACGGCGCCTCTGCATCCATGGGGATGGGAGCCACCAACTGCCCGGCATACTTTGGGAGCACTTCATCCACGAAGACGTCGCGCCCTTTGACAAACGGCGAAGCCGACGCATTCTTGCCCGGGTGCCGTCGCCACACCAGCACCTTGTCCACCACCTGCCCTTCTTTCTTCGCAACCTCCAGCGCGATATCAGCGCCCGCCTTGTGGTCGATCATCTTGCCATTGCGATAGTAACCGTCCATCGTGATCAGCACGCGGCTGCCCGAATCGGCTGCGCGCGTGCCGCAAGCCTCGCCACTGAAACCTCCAAACACGACTGAATGGATGACGCCCAGGCGGGCGCACGCCAGCATCGTGATCGGCAACTCCGGCACCATCGGCATGTGAATGGTGACGCGATCTCCACTCTTCAGCCCGCAGAAATCCCGCAGCAGCGCCGCAAACTCGTTCACTCTCACATAAAGTTCGCGGTAGGTGACTGAAACTGGCGTCTCCGACTCCGGCTCCGGCACAAAGATCAGCGCCGCTTTGTTCTTGTATTTGGCGAGGTGCCGGTCCACGCAGTTGTACGAGGCGTTGAGCTTGCCGCCCACGAACCATTTCCAGAACGGAGGATCGCTGGTGTCAAGCGTAGTGTGCCAGTACTGGTCCCAGCTCAGCAGGTCGGCGTACTCTCGGAAACACTCGGGGAAATTCTTCTCGCTGAAGCGCTCGGTCACGCTCGGGTCGGTCAGATTCGCCTGGCCGACAAACTTCGCGGAGGGATAATAGTATTCTTCTTCCCGCCAATGCACCGCGATCTGAGCTTCGCTGGTCTCGACCGCGGGCTTGCTTCTTTCTCGAACCTCAGCCATGGCCATCACCTTCTCCAAATCGTGAAATCCGGGTGGCGGCCCATTGCCGTCACCCGCGGGTCAGGCCAATTATCGCGCAATTCACCTGCTTCGTGCGACGCCGTCCCTTGCACCAGTCTGAAAAGCGCCGGATCTCCTCAGTCCGCCGCCGATGCCTTTCCTCCGGTTTCATCCCAGATGCGTATCCCGTGCGTCTCCTTCAGCAGCAGACTCCCCACCACGAACGTAACGCCGGCGACAATCATTGGGTAATAAAGCCCGGCATAAATGTTGCCGGTTTCCGCCACCAATGAGAGGCCAATCAAGGGCAGCAATCCCCCAAACACTCCGTTCCCTATGTGATACGGCAGGGAAAGCGAAGTGTAGCGAATCTTTGCCGGGAAGGCTTCAATGAGATATGCAGCGATCGGTCCATAAACCAGGCATACGTAGAGAACCTGAATGAAAATCAGGATCACTAGCATCGTGGTATCCGGATTCACTGCTTCCTTGACTGGAACCAGCGCGCCGGTCGGGTCCGTAGTCATAGCCGTGAGCCCGATCGCGCCTGTCACTTTGTTCCGGGTGGATTTCACGGTCACAACATTATTCCCCGCAGCCCGTTCCATCGCCTTATAGATCGGGATATAGGTAAGCACGCCGAGCAGGCAACCCGCCATCATCAGCTTCTTGCGTCCGATCCTGTCAGAGAGCGCGCCCACCACGGTAAAGAACGGCATCCCGATCAGCAGTGCGATCGCCACCACGATGTTTGCGGTTTTGACATTTACCTTCAAGACGGTCTGCATATAAAACAGCGCGTAAAACTGCCCCGTATACCAGACCACGCCCTGCCCCGCGGTCGCGCCGAAAAGAGAGATCAACACCAGTTTCAGATTCGTCCACTTGGTGAACGCATCCTTGAGCGGTTGCGTGGAAGTCATGCCCGTGGCCTTGAGCTGGGCGAAGATGGGAGACTCTTTCATCTTCAAGCGGATGTAGAGCGAGATCAACACCAGGAAGATGGAGACCAGGAAAGGAATGCGCCAGCCCCAGTCTGAAAATTCTTCCTTCGACATTGAGTTCTGGGTACCCAGAATCACGAGCAGTGAGACGAAAAGACCGAGCGTAGCCGTGATCTGGATGAAGCTGGTGTAGAAGCCGCGCTTGTTGTCGGGGACATGCTCACCCACATAAACCGCAGCGCCGCCATACTCTCCGCCCAGCGCCAACCCCTGCAGGACGCGGATCAACAGCAGCACGATCGGTGCGAACCAGCCTGCCGTTTTGAATGAGGGCAACAGGCCGATGGCAAAGGTCGAAAAACCCATGATCGACAGCGTTACGATAAAGGCATACTTGCGCCCCACCAGGTCGCCAATGCGTCCGAAGAACAGTGCGCCAAAAGGCCTCACCAGGAAGCCGACCGCGAAGGTCGCGAGATAAGCCAGGTAGGCGAACGTGTCGTTGCCCGTAGGATAAAACTTCAGCGCCAGGATGGCTGTGAGGCTGCCGAATATGTAAAAGTCGTACCATTCGATCATGGTGCCGACCGATGACGCCATAATCACGCGCCAGATGCTGTACCCCGGATTGCTAGTACCTGCCACTGCAGCATTCGCCATAACTTCCTCCATGTACCGCAGTAATTTGTCCTCGGCCCAGATTCGAGACCCACACTGCTTACGGCGTTTCCTTCTGCAAGATTGCGCTCACGTTCAATTCTGATCCGGGGAGCACAGTAAGCTCCCGCTTCCACGGCCCAAAGCCCGGCATCGAAAAAACGACAACATGCGTTCCAGCCGCAAGTTCGATTTTCGATGGCGTGCTGCCCACGTACTTGCCGTCGAGCGTGATTTCCGCGCCCGCCGGCGTCGAGCTGAAATCGCACCTTACCTTCTCCACTTTCTCGGGAGGTGCTGCCTGCAAAGCGCCAACTGAGGGCGGTGCCGCGAGTGAGGCTGGCGCGGGTGGCGTTGGAGTCGGCTGGGCTGGCACAGATGAAGCGGAACTCTGCCGCGGGGCAGCCGCTGCCGCGACCGGTTGTGCCGCTACTGCAGCCGCAGCCGCCGGCGGCCCGGCCTTTCCTCCCGCATCGACCAGCGTGTACAACTGCTTTCGCTCTTTGCCCTTGTCATCCACGAAGTAGACAGTAAGGCCGCGTTTTTCTTTTCTGGCGTCGAAGCTTTCGCCAATGGGCAGCGGAATGCATCTCGAGTATCTCGACTCAATCGTGCAACGGATCCGGAACGGCGCCTCGTTGCCTTCCTGCACCAGCAAGGTACTGATCATCGGCGCGTTTGTACTCGAACGGCAATAGGCATCGAAGGTAAGTTGCTCGCAATTCTGCGGGACGCCGTTATTGCTGTCAGCAGTCGAGGCTCGAGTTACGGAATCCAGAACCGTGATCCGAACCGTGTCTTTCTGCGAGGCGGCATTCGCGAACATGGCTGCCAGCAAAAGACCCGACTGCACCACCGCGATCCTACCCATACTCATCAGACCCAACTCCTTCAAACCATGGCGGCGCATCATCCGCACACCCGGCTCCCCGCGCCATTCCGCAAGCCAGTCACGCGGGCCCGCTACATTCTGCTCCCCCTGGCGTGGCCCGTACAAGAGCCTTAAAAAGGAAGTTTGCGAGGACACGGACACGTGCAGATCATCGCCAGCATGCACCCTGTCCCCGTTCGTTGCTCGCCGAGCGCTCAAACTGCCCCGGCTATGACAATCGTCCGGCCTCGAAACCCGAGCGGGCCGGTTCCGGCCCGCTCGGGTTCGACGGTCAGCCTAGAACGTAAAGATCGGTCCGAATTCTGTGCGATGATCCTGCCATTCGTTGGATGGAGTTCCGGCAATTGTGTATATCGTGAGGCCGTCCTTCATCCGCGTGGCGTAGACCGACTGCTCAAAGGCAAACTGGCACCAGTTGTTGAATTTGTAGTACACGGTGCCGATCGCCGTCTTGCCCATCAGCATCGGCAATGGGGCAGTGCCACCGCCATTGTAGGCGCCAACATAGCCGGGATTGTTGAGGTCGTGGTCATTCACCTGGTCTTTGCCCATGGTGAACAGAAGCTGCCAGCCCGCGTTGTGGCCTTTCGGATCGGCATTGAACCACCGCGAAAGCGGCAACCCAAGCTGGACGAACCCCCCAAACGACCGGATCGGCCGCTGCGGGGCAACCACGGCGTCCCCGCTCGGGCATGCACCGCCCACCAATGCCGCCGTGCAACCAAGAACGGCGCCACCGGCGGCAACCAGCGGGCCGCCATCCGCAGACACGTACGGCCCGGATACCGCAGTCAGCCCCGCCACATCGGTGGCGAAAGTGTTGATTTGGCCGCCGAAGTAGAAGCGCAAATCGCCTCCGCGATAAGCGGTCGCCACCACAGTAAACCATCGCGTGGGCAGTTGTGCCACGATTTGGCCTCCCCACTGCGTGCTGGACGCTTGAAAGCCGTTCGGAAACGCAGACTCCAACGAGCAAGCCAGCACATTCGTGCCGCCGTCGCAAACGTAGGAGCTGTTGGGAACGATCGACGTGCGCCGGGAATGGAATCCAGCCAGCGATATTTGTGCCGGCGCGACACCTTTTGCCGGATCAATCTGATAACTCAAGGCCACTCTGCCTTCCCACTCGGGACGGTCGGAGTCGGCGCCTTCGCGCTCGCCTTGCCCGAGTTGGCCCGCCAGACCGGATGACCCGAGCTTCAGGATCTGACCCGTACTCGGCATCATGATCCCAAATTGCGGCTCCAGATTGACGTGGTGTTCCTTATCCAGCGTCCAGATAAAGCCCCCCCGCATTTGCGGCGAGCGCTCCCAGATGTTGCCCCAGAACGCTCCGTTAAATGTGGTTTCCACTATATTTTCCAAAGCGCCCGACCCGAAAAGCGTCCAGTCCTGCCCACCGAGAAAGAAAACGTCGAAGTTCTCGCTGGCGTGGTAATCGAGACGGACGAATGCCAGTCGCAACTGTGGTTCGTTGCTGCGGATCGACGAAACGTCTCGGTTGTCGACTTCGCTGAAATTACCTTCGAAGTCTCCCTCGATCTTCCCGGTCAGGGTGAGGTTCTTCGACATGTCCGGCCATTCCACGTTGAGCCCAAAGCGCGTCGACCGCGCCTTGACGTGGACCTCGGGGTCCTCGGTTGGGCCGGTATTGAAGGTCGAGTTAGGTCCAGCAGTCAGCCATATGCCCGGAAACGGAAAGTCATCGCCATTGGGGTCGCTGCTGTCATGGACAACTGTCGCCTTTATGAAGCCGTAAGGCGCCAGCGTGATCGGGCCCGCTTTTATCCCAGCCAGGCCACCAGTCTTGGGGGCGTCGATCGGGAACACCCGGACCGGAATCACCCCTCCTACCACCGAAGCCGGCGGAGGCGGCAGTTCGCCCGCTACCCGCGACGGAATAGGCGTCTGCGGCTTGACTTGAGGTTGACCTTGCGGCGCGGCATCCGCAGCCTCCCGCGACGACGATGACGATGACGACGACGATGACGCAGATTCCGGAGCCACAACCGGCGCCGCCGGAGTCGCAGGTTGCCCTGCCGGAGTGCCTGCCGCCGACAAATCCGCTGCGCTCAATACTCCCTTGCGGCTGAGCGCTTCCACCAGAAGCTGAAATTCAGCCTCCGGAGCCGCGTTCCGGATGGCGTCGGCCTCCGCTGCCCCAAGCACTCCCTTTTTCACCAGCACGCCCAACAGAGCGGCTACATTCGCATTTCCCGGGGTCGCAGTCAGGCTCGGAGCCGGGCTCGGACTCCCCGGCACAGCAGCCGCTTCGGCCGCGTCCACTCCATTTTCTTTTGCGGTTTTGGGGTCGTTGCCTCCCGCCATCAGCGGCACTGCAGTGATAGCCAGCACCAGCACGCACCACAACAATTGCTTCACCTTCGTCGACATAGACGGTCTCTCCTCGTTCTGGCTCAGACCTTGGCACAGAACATGGAGCGGAACGGTACGACACCTTCGTAAACGATGTCAAGACGTTATTTGCTTTGGGAATAGAGGCTTCGTTATTTGCTTTAGGAATACGGGTTCACGGCAGCAGCAGCCGAGTGATATTCGGGAAGCTGCTCCGGTTCTCCGGAAGACGGAGAGCGGGTTCTGCTGCGACAGAACTATCGAAGGTCGGAACCCCCAGATCGGCTTCAGGCGCCAGCCGAGCGTTGCCGCGAGTTGGCACGGGCCTTGCCCCCGCGCGCCATGAGTTCCGCAATCGTTGGCACAGATTCCGCGGCAATCAGTTTTCTCTCTGCCGGCTGCGATCCAGTTCGGATCGCTTCGGTCAGCATTTCCAGGGCAAGGTCCGTATTCGGACGAATATAAATCGTCGCTGCCAGCAGGCCGCTGCGCACCCACGACTGCCCCGTCTTCGGCAACCCGTCGCAACCGGTGAAGGGTATCTTCAGCCACCGTTCGCGCTCACCCACCGCAATTTCTGCGAATGCCTTCCTCGCGCCCGCCGCCATGCTGTCGTCCTGCGCTCCCACCAGATCGACAAACGTCTCTTGCGAAGTACGCAGTCGCAGCCATGAACTCACTGTGCGGTACGCGCTCTCCTCGGTCCAATTCGCCCGCATCGTCTTCACTTGAATGTTCGCAGGCTTCGTCAGCTTCATTCCCGCCGTCCGCTCATGCGTGGCCGAACTATTCGCCGGGCCCTCGATGTACAGAATGGATCCACCCTCCGGCAACAGTGCCGCAAACTGTTTTCCCTGAATCTTGCCCACTTCCTCGTGATCGGAGCTGAGGGAAAACACCGGCACGTGGCAGCCCTCCCGCAGTTGCTGCAGATAGTCGGCCTCGTGGTTCAGCACGACCCAGCCAATATCCGCGGCCACCGCCGCTCGAGCCACCTGCGGAAATCCCGTTCCCCCGGCCGGCTCGAACACAATGGCATCGGGCCGCGAACCCGCCGTTCCCTGAATGTAGTGCAGCAGTTGCTGGCTTTGCGTAACCGCGTCGTTGTTCGCATGGACGATCTTCAAGTCCACGCCCAGACGCCGCGCAGCCTTCTCCGCCGCCGCTTGCTGCTCCTGCTGATAATCGTTCTCGTTGTTCGTGAGGGAGACCAGAAAACTCAGTTTCTTCATAGTTCGTTCCGGTCTCGATCATAATTCAACTTCGAAAATGTCTGAGGTAACTAGAGTAACCTGGGAGATCTCATCCACGGCTTCAAGGAGTAAAGAGGTCGGAGGGCGCCGCAAACCCAAGTCGAGCACGGTTCGGGAAGGGCACGAATTTATTCGTGCCACTAAGTCTTGAAGTTGAGGTGCGCTTCAGCGCCTGAGGTGCGCTCTTGGGAAATGCGCCGTTCGCTTCTTCATTCGCACCGCCAAGCCGCATCACCCGCCAAGCTTGACCCCACGCTCTCGAAAGAATTGCGCACGGTACTTCGCATCGCGGAAAGCCTCGGTCCCTCCCGGCCGCGTAGTAGAAAACGCCCCCGCAAGATTCCCGGCCGCCAGGCACGCCGCCAGATCCGCTCCCCGCACGTACTCATGCAGAAAACCCGCATCAAAGCTGTCTCCCGCGCCCACGGCGTCCACGGCTTCCACTCGAAGTGCCGGGCTGATGATCCGTTCGCTTCCGCGTTGCGCCATCGCTCCCTCGCGCCCCAACTTCACCACCACCAGCGGCACCATGCCGGCCAATTTCTTCACCGCCGTTTCCAGGTCGCTGACTCCCGCCGCTTTCGGCGCTTCCCGCTCATTCGGCAGAAAGATGTCGACATATTTCAACGCCTCATGCAGCCCGCCCTCCCACCGGTCGTCGGGATCATCATTGGTGTCGAGAGAAGTGGTGAGTCCCGCCTCTTTCATCTTGCGAAACAGCTCCGCCACCCGCGGCCGCAGCGCGCCCTGCAGGTAATAAGAAGAGACATGGAAATGCCGCGAATCAGCGAGATATGTCAGGTCAAGATCATCCCACGTGGTCTCCGCAATGGTTCCCGAATAGGTCACCATATTGCGCCACGCTGCCCGCTGCAAAATAACGGTAAGCCCGGTCTTGACCGCGCCCGCCACGCGGCGCACCTGCGAAACATCCACCCCGCTCTCCTGCAGCCGCTGCAGAGCAGTCTCACCCAGGTCGTCGTCTCCAATGCGCGTTTGAAATCCCACGCGGCTGCCCAGCGCCGCCAGATTGTGCGCCAGGATCGCCGACGATCCCCCCAGCGTCAGCATCATCCGATCCGCCAGCAACTCGCGTTCAGGCGGAAGCTCGTCGGGAAGCCCGTACATAATCAGGTCAAGATTCAGTTCACCCGCAATCGTGATGTCAAAACGTGGCATCTTCAAGTTCGGCATTTTCCTCCAAATAGATCACGTGGGGACGGCCGCCTCGAGAGCCTGCCCCGAGCGAAGCCGAGGGGTCCAGCCGAGCGCAGCGAGGCTTTTTCGGCTTACGCCACCTCTGCCTCCACTCCCACCCGAACCGCCGCTCTCCGCAGCGGCTCCGCAATAGCCTTCATCACCCTCTCAAACCCCGCAAAATCTAGTGACTGCGCCCCATCCGACAACGCCCGCTCGGGGCAAGGATGCACTTCAATGATCAGTCCATCCGCTCCAACCGCAACCGCCGCCCGCGACACCGCCGCAATCAGGCTCTGCTTGCCCGTCCCGTGCGAAGGATCAGCAATCACCGGCAGATGCGAAAGATCGCGGGCCAGCGCCACCGCCGCCAGATCGAACGTATTCCGCATCTCCGTTTCAAACGTCTTAATCCCACGTTCGCAAAGCACAACCTCGCTGTTCCCACCCGAAAGCAAGTACTCTGCCGCCAGCAACCATTCCTTCACCGTCGCCGAAGGACCGCGCTTCAAAAGCACCGGCTTTTTGACCGTCGCCAGCCGCCGCAGCAGCGCAAAGTTCTGCATGTTCCGCGCTCCCACCTGCAGCATGTCCACATGTTCGCAAATGATGTCCACATCCTCGGTGCTCATGACCTCCGTCACCACCGGCAGCCCGGTTTGTTCCCGCGCCTCGCGCAGAATCTTCAACGCCTCCAGGCCGAGTCCCTGAAAGTCATAAGGAGAAGTCCGCGGCTTATACGCCCCGCCGCGCAGCATGGTAGCCCCGGCCCGCTTCACCGCGTGAGCCGTGTTCAGCAACTGCTCGCGGGATTCCACGGAGCAAGGACCGGCAATCACCACCACGCCCGGACCCCCAATTGCGACCCCGCCCACGTTCACCACCGTTCCCTCCGGCTTGACCTGCCGGCTCACCAGCTTGAACGGCTGCGCGATGGCCACCACGTTGTCCACGCCCGGAGCCACCTGCAGCGCCTCAATTTCGTGGCGCCGCCCGTTTCCCACCGCCGCCACAATGCAGCGCTCCACTCCCCGCGTCACATGAGGCGCGTATCCCGCCTCGCGAATCCGCTCGATGATGTGTGCAATTTCCTTCTCAGTTGCCTTGTCCGACATGTTGACGATCATTAGGTTTCCTCCAAGTACGGATTGTCATCCTGGAGCCAAGCGCCTTTTGCTTGGCCAAGGATCCGGGCGATCCGCGCGAAGCGTCGCGTCCTTTGCGACGCAATAATCGTGCGTCTGGCTCGCTTCCTCATTGCTTTCCTGGCCAGCAAAGGCCCGGCCAAAAGCAAAGGCCGCGATCTTAATCGCGGCCTCTGGCAAACTTGCTTGAATCTAGTCGATCATGGCTGACCCGATCTCCCCGCAAGCCCTGCCGCAGCCGCTACCCTGGTAAACCAGTAGTAGCGAAACTGCCCGGTAAATGAGAAAAATCGCGTCATGCCCCTGACAATTCCCTCTACGTTTCTGAATCGGCGTGCGCCCGCCCGTCCGGCTATTGCATGGAACTGGCTACATTGGAAAAGGCGTTGTTGGCATTGGACCCGATCAGTCGTATCGTGCCCACGACCAGAACCAGGATCACCGCCAGCATCACCGCATATTCAGCAATGTCTTGCCCCTCGTCTTCCGACCAAATCCTGCGGATGAATTCGGACATGCGCTCCCTCCAGTCAGTAATCTACTCCCTGCAACAAAAAGTACTGCAATTTGACGCACCCATAATGCCCCACCGTGCATCCCTTGTCAATTGGGGAAATCAGGAGTCAGTTCCCAGCAAGACCCGCCAGACGGCGTAAGGCCAGATTCAACATGTTCGACAACCACGCCCGGCGAAGTTCTTGCTTTTCTGACCACTGACCACTGAGAACCGAGAACTGACAGCTGAAAGCTGAGAGCTACCAGCTGAGAACTGATACCCTACTCCCGTGCCCGTCCTCCACAATCTCCGCGTCACCCTCGAAATGATCAAGTGGGAGCATTCCATCTTCGCTCTCCCATTCGCTTTATGCGGAGCCATGTTAGCCGCTTCCGGACTTCCCACAGCCCATCAACTTCTCTGGATCGTAATCGCCATGCTAGCCGCCCGTTCTGCCGCCATGGCCTTCAACCGCCTCGCCGACGCCGCCATCGACGCCGCCAATCCCCGCACCAGCACCCGCGCTCTGCCCGCCGGCCATCTCTCGCCCGCCTTCGTTACCACCTTCGTCATTGTCTCCTGCGCCATCTTCATCCTCGCCGCTGCGCAACTGAATCGCCTCACACTGTGGCTTTCTCCGATCGCCCTCGCGGTTCTTCTTCTCTACTCGTACACCAAGCGCTTCACCCGCTGGTCGCACCTCGTCCTCGGCTTCGCTCTCGGCATCGCGCCCGCCGCCGCCTGGATCGCCGTCCGCGGCTCCCTCGACCCTCGCATCCTTATTCTCACCGCCGCCGTCACCTTCTGGGTCGCCGGCTTCGACATCCTCTACGCCTGTCAGGATTTCGACTTCGACCGCCACGCCGGACTCCACTCCATCCCCCGCCACCTGGGAATCCCCCGCGCCCTCTCCGTCGCGCGTGCCTTCCACCTCATCATGCTTCTGCTCCTGATCGCCTTGATCCCCGCCTTCGCATTGGGAAAATTCGCCCTCGCCGGAGTCGCAGCCGTCGCTCTTCTCCTCGCCTACGAGCACTCCCTCGTCTCGCCCCGCGACCTCAGCAAACTCAACGCCGCCTTCTTCACCATGAACGGCGTAATCTCCGTAGTCTTCGCCGCATTCGTGGCCGCAGACATACTCCTGCGAAAATAAAACGTCGGCGACTCAGTTTTGAAAGGGCGCGGCTTCAAGCCGCGCCGCAAAGCCCTCAAGCACGAACATCGGTTTTAAATGCCGGAGCGCCCGCCCCCAAAAAAACCGGCGCCCCCACCCCCTGCGGTGGAAACGCCGGTTCCCCATTCCCTCACGATGACGGAGGGCGTGAAGATCAACGACCCTGCAGATCACGACCCTGCGGATCACGACCCTGCGGATCAACGATCAAAACCCCCGATCCTGACCGCACCCCCATCGTGCCCCACCGCCCGCACCGCATTTGTCAGACCGATGTAAACAATTTGTAAAAACCCAGCCTTGTCCTCCCGAGCAAGCAATCGTGCTTCGCGCGTCTGGCTCGCTTCCTTTATTTGTATCCCTTTCGCAACTCAATTCCGCACCGCGAAACTGGTAGCATAAAGACTCCTCCTCATCAAAACCGTGCGCACATTAGTCCAGGTCCGCATTTTCTCGCTCGCTCTGCTGCTCCTCGCTCCGCCTGCCGGCGCCCAGAGCAACGCTGGAGAACTCCGCCTCAAAATCACCGATCCCGACGGCCTGGCCCTCAAAGCCGCGGTCGAACTCCTCAGCCAAGGCAACGAGTATCGCCACACCTTCACTACCGACGATCAGGGCAACCTCGACGCCAGGCGCCTGCCCTACGGAATCTACCAACTCCAGATCCAGGCGCAGGGCTTCGCTCCGGTCTCCGAGCCCGTTGAAATACGTTCCGCGCTTCCCCTGGATCGCACCATTCGCCTGAAAGTGGCTTCCGCTTCCGAATCCGTGACGGTCAACGCGTCCGGCACGTTGGTCGATCCCTACCGCGCCGGCTCGGTCAACGAGGTGGGCTTGCAGACCATCGAGAATCGGCTGACCGCGCTCCCCGGCCGCTCCATGCAGGACTTGGTGAACTCCCAACCCGGCTGGCTCTACGAAGGCAATGCCGTTCTCCACCCCCGCGGCTCCGAATATCAAACTCAATTCGTCGTCGACGGCATCCCCCTCACCGACAACCGTTCCCCCAGCTTCGGCCCCGCAGTCGAAGCCGACGATGTCGAATCCTTAAAGACCTATACCGCCGGCATCCCCGCCGAATACGGCAGAAAGATGGGCGGCGTCGTCGAAGTCGATACCCTGAAAAGCGCCGACCCCGGCCTTCACGGGCAACTCACCCTCTTCGGCGGCACCTATGACACCGCCGGCATCAACACCCAGGATCAATACACACGGAACAAAAACACCTTCGGCCTGAGCGCTTCCGGAAACATGACCGGCCACTATCTCAACCCCGTAGTCCCGGAAAATTACACCAACACCGGCACCACCAGCGGTTTTTCGCTGAGCTATGAGCGCGAACTCACGCCGAAAGACCGCCTCACTCTAATCGTCCGCCACGAACTCGCGCGCTATCAAATCCCCAACGAACTACTACAGCAGAACGGAGCCTATCTCCCGAACGCGAGCAACGTTCTCGGCTGTCCACCCGTCCCCCCCGAAGACGAGCCCAGCGACTGCGTCTTCGTTCCCGGAGGCCAGCTCCAGACCGGCGACAACTTTGAAACCATGGGCAGCATCGCCTACCAGCGCATTTTTTCCTCCGACTCGATCGGCGTGCTGCGCGCGATGTCCCGCGATACCTCCACTGACTTTTCTTCCAACCCTGCCTCCTGGCCTCTCATTGCCACCAATCACAACGATTTCAAAGAAATCTATTTCAATGGCAGCTTCTCCGTTCATCACGGCAGGCAGGAATTTAAGGCGGGCGTTGAATCCGATTCCATCTTCCTGCACGAAAACACCAGCTACGTGATACCCGACTGCGCCAATCCTGCCGACCAGCAATGCCCCATTAATCTTGGGATCCTCGATTCCGGCGCGATCACCTTTGCCTTTCAAGGCCAGCGTCCGGATCTCGAACAAGCAGTCTATGTTCAGGATTTAATCCGCCTCGGCAATTGGACCGTCAACGCCGGTCTCCGCTGGGATCATTACCAGCTCTTGCTGAATCAGAACGCAGTCAGCCCGCGCCTCGCCGTCTCGCGCTATTTCCCTTCGATCGGCTTGAATATTCACGCTTCCTACGACCGCATCTTCCAGACGCCATCGTTCGAGAACATTCTTTTAGCCAGCTCTCCAACCGCGGAGGCCATCGACACCAGCGTCCCCGCGCTGCAGTTGCCCGTCCAGCCTTCTCACGGCAATTATTATGAATTCGGAGCCACGAAAGCATTCTTCGGAAAACTGCGGCTGGATGCGAACATGTTCCGCCGTCAAGTGAACAATTACGCCGACGACTCCCAGATTCTAAGTACCGGAATCAGTTTTCCCATCGCGTTTGACCACGCCATTCTCTACGGGGCTGAAGCCAAGCTGCAACTCCTGCCATGCAAGGGATTCTCCGGCTTCGCCAGCTACTCCTACATCGTAGGGAATGCCTGGTTCCCGGTGACCGGCGGATTATTCTTGGGAGATGATGCGATCAACCCGACCACTGGGCATTTTCCCGATTCGCAAGACCAGCGCAACACGGTGCGCGCCCGCGTCCGTTATCAAGTCGCCCCGCGCCTGTGGATCGCCGTCGGCGCCGATTACAACACCGGACTACCCTTTCAACCGGATTTGACCCCGCAGCAATACGCCACGGAATACGGTCAAGTCCTGGTCAATCACCTCAATTTCAATCGCGACCGCATCAGTCCGTACTTCACGGAGAATGCCTCCGTCGGAGCCGATCTCTACCAGCACGAAAAACGCTCGCTGCGCTTCCAGGCCGACGCCCAGAACCTGAGCAACGAACTGGAAGTAATCGACTTCGGAGGCCTGTTCTCCGGCAACGCCCTAGGCCCCTCCCGCCAATACACGTTCCGCCTGGTAACCACATTCTAAAAGCCGGACTGCCTCCTCAAGCCCTGTCATCCTGAGCGAAGCATGATCGTCTGAAAGACGATCACGCGCAGTCGAAGGATCCCTTTCACTCCGGTGCTGCGATAAGGCCTCGCAAGGAGTCTCCACCACGCGCCCGTGCCTCTTGAACAAAAGATAAGGGACGACCGCGAGGCGTCCCCATGCAATTACTGAGCTACCGTTTTCCTCCGTGGCTCCGTGCCTCCGTGGTGGGTGTTAGCTCTGTATTCACACCACAAAATACTTAGCCCCCGGATGATGCACCACCAAAGCCGAAGTACTCTGCTCCGGCTCCAGAAGAAATCCCGAAGTCAACCGCACCCCAACATTCTCTTCCGGCTTAAGCAGCACAAATAACTTCGTCTGATCCTCCAGATTCGGACAAGCCGGATACCCAAACGAATACCTCGACCCACGATACTTCTGATGAAACAAATCGCGAATCGCAGGAGCATCTTCGCCCGCAATCCCCAACTCCTCCCGCATAGTCTTATGATGCAGCTCCGCCAAACCCTCGGCGGTCTCCACGCTCAACCCATGCAGGTACAAATATTTCGTATACTCCCCACCCTCAAACAACTTCTGAGTCTCAACCGAAGCCCCAGCCCCAATAGTAACCAAAGAAAACCCAATCACATCCATCTTCCCGGAAGCCTTGCCGGCAAAAAAATCCGAAATACAAAGCCGCCTACCCTCCCGCTGCCGAGGAAAAGTAAACCGCAACAACTCCCGCAAATCTTTACTAGACTTTGTCATTCCGAGCGAAAGCGAGGAATCTGCTGTCTGCGTCCACCCTTTCAGACCGCTGTCATCCGTAGGCACGTCATACACCACCACATCATTCCCCTCACTCTGACAAGGAAAATACCCGTAAACCACCTTAGGCTCAAACAACCCGGTCGCAGCCACTTCCTCCTCAAGTTTCTTCTTGATAGGCCGAAACTTCTCCTCCACCAGCCGCACATAATCCGCCTGCGAAGCCGTCTTCAACTGCCACTGATTCTTAAATAGCGCCGTCTCGTTGATATAAGGAAACACATCCCGCACGTCATACTGCTTAACCCGCACTCCCCAAAACGGAGGCTCGGGAATATTAGGCGCATCTGTAACCACCACGCTCCGCTCGGAGAACACCGGACCAGTTTCCTCATCCACCGCCGCCGCCTTGGCGTACTCCTTCACCGTCCGCCCATCCAGCAGCCGCGCCTCTCGCGCCCCGTCCACAGTGATCAAGTCTTCCATCACGTGCAGCCCGGCAAACGCATCTTCCGCATAAAACACCGCATTCGCGTACTCCCGCCGCAAATCATCTTCCACATATTTGCGCGTCAAAGCCGCCCCCCCGCAAATCACCGGAAACTCCAGCTTCTGCCGCTGCAGATCCTGGATCACATACTTCATCTCCAAAGTCGATTTCACCAGCAGCCCGCTCAGCCCAATCGCGTCCGCCCCATGCTCCTGCGCCGCGCTGATAATTTTGTCTCCCGGCTGCTTGATTCCCAGGTTCACCACTTTGAATCCATTATTCGACAAAATGATGTCGACAAGGTTCTTCCCAATGTCGTGAACATCGCCCTTCACCGTCGCCAGCACAATCGTGCCCTTCTGCGACCCGCCTTCCTTCTTCTCCATCTTCGGCTCCAGATAAGCCACAGCCTGCTTCATCACCCCAGCCGAATCGAGCACGGAAGGCAGTTGCATCTTCCGCGCGCCAAACAGATCGCCCACGGTTTTCATTCCGTCGAGCAAGACAGTATTAATCAGTTCCAAAGCGGAGTAAGACCCAAGCGCTTCTTCCAGCAATTCCTCCAAAGATTTCTTGCGCGCGCCCTCGCCCACCGATTTCTCGCCATTGATAATGGCGAACTTCAGCTTGTCCTCCACCGACAGCGTATCCACATGGGCCGTAGTCGAAGCCGCCGGCTTGCCCTTCAGCCCGGCAAAGTGATTCATGTAAGCCTGCAGCGGATCGCCCGCAGACTCGTCCCGGAAAATCAGCTTCCGCGCCAGATCCACTTCTTCCTGCGGAATCTTGTACAACGGATAAATCTTCGTGTAATTCACGATGGCCATGTCGAGCCCGTGATCGACCGCCTCATGCATAAACACCGAGTTCAAAACCCGCCGCGGATAAGCATCCAGCCCAAACGAAATGTTGCTCACGCCCAGAATCGTCTTAACGTTGGGCAATTCCTTCTTGATTTTCTCGACCGCCTTCAAAGTCTCAATGCCAGCGCTCCGGTACTCATCCTGTCCGGTAGAAATCGGCAAAGTCAGCGCATCGAAAATCAGATCCGTCCCGTCCAGCCCATATTTCTTCGTGGCCAGATCGAAAATCCGGTGCGCAATCGCAGCTTTCTTCTCCGCCGTCAGCGCCATCCCGTCTTCATCAATAGTCAGCGCAATCACCGCCGCCCCATACCGCTTCGCCATCGGCAGCACCAGCGAAGTCCGTTTCTCCCCATCCTCCAGATTGATCGAATTGATAATCGCCCGCCCCGGAATCCGCTTCAGCGCCTCCTCCACCACATCCGCCTCGGTAGAATCCACAAGAATCGGCGCCGGAACCCGCGTCGCAATCCGCTCCAGAATCGAAGATACGTACCCCTTCTCATCCTCGCCCACTATCGCGCAGCACAAATCCAGCATGTGCGATCCGTCGTTCACCAGTTTCTTGGCCAGCGCCAGAATCTCGTCGTATTTCTTCCCCCGCACCAGGTTCCGGAAATGCTCAACCCGCGTTGTCGTATTCATTTCCTCGGCGACGATCAAGGGCTTTGGCTCGAGATCGAGCGGAACGGAAGTGTAAGCGCTCGAGGCTGCGCCCACCCGCTTCGCCTCGCGCTTCGCCGGTTCCACTCCAGAAACCGCATCCACCACGGCTTTCAGATGCGCCGGCGTGGTTCCGCAGCACCCGCCCACAATCCGCACGCCGTAATCCACCACAAAATGCTTGTGATACTCCGCCAGTTCGGCAGGAGTCAGCTTGTAAACTGCGTGCCCGCCTTCGTTGTGGGGCAAGCCGGCGTTCGGCAGAATCGATATCTCTTTCGTGGAATTCAGTGCGAGATAGCGCACCGCATCATTCATCTCCTTCGGACCTGTAGCGCAATTCAGGCCCAGGATGTCCACATCAAACGGTTCGAGTGCCGTCAGCGCCGCGCCGATCTCGGTGCCCAGCAGCATCGTCCCGCTTTCCTGCAACGTCACTTGCACGGCGACGGGAAGCCGCTTGCTCGCTTTCCGCATCGCATCAAGCACGCCGATGGTCGCAATCTTCGCCTGCAACAAATCCTGGCAGGTCTCAATCAGCAGCAGGTCCACGCCGCCCTCAATCAGCGCCGCTGCCTGCTCCTCATAAGCCGCCGCCATCGCTTCAAACCCAATGTGTCCCAGCGAAGGCAGCTTCGTAGTCGGCCCCATCGACCCCGCAACAAAACGAGGCCGCTCCTTGGTCGAAAACTGCTCGGCCACTTCCCGCGCCAGTTGCGCCGCCTTCAGGTTGATCTCGCGCACCCGGTCGGGAAGCTCAAACTCCGTCAGCACAATCCGCGACCCGCCAAACGTGTTGGTCTCAACAATGTCGCAACCCACGCGAAAGAAGTCCGCATGAATATCGCGAATAATGTCAGGACGGCTCAGCACCAGAATCTCGCTGCAGTTCTCCTTGCCCCAGTAATCATCCAGAGTAGGATTCCGCGCCTGGATGTTAGTCCCCATAGCGCCGTCATAAACCACAACGCGTTCCTTAACGGTTTGTAAGAAATCAGCCATGAGCTTCAACTAGATACTGGGTACCGCATACTGGGCACTGGGTATTAGGTACTGACATGCACAAACGCCGGCCCCCGAGGACCGGCGTGTCATCGAAAACGAAACTCGGAAACTCTAACTCCCCGCCACCATCTGCGCCGGAGCCCCGCCATCCACATCGGCCTGATTAAATATAACGTTGTCTCCCATATGCGCTGGCCGGGGCGCCAGCATCTGCTCTTTGCGGTAAACCAGATTGCTGGCATTAAACGTAGCCAGCTCAAACCCATGCCCATGCGTAATCGCATCCGTAGGGCAAGCCTCCACACAATACCCGCAAAAGATACATCGATTGTAATCGATGTTGTAGACTTTGGCGTAGCGCTCGGCGCCGCTTACGCGGCGTTCGGCGGTGTTGTCGGCGGCTTCGATGTAGATGCAGTTCGAGGGGCAGTTGGCGGCGCAGAGGAAGCAGGCTACGCACTTTTCCAGTCCGTTCTCGTCGCGCTGGAGGACGTGGGCGCCGCGGAAGCGGGCTTCGAACTTCGCTCCCTTGAGCGGTCCTTTGCCGTCGGGATAATTTTCTACCGTCGTGGGCTGGAACATCTCCATGAAGGTGATGCTCATGCCTTTGGCGATGGCGGCGATGTTTTTCAGGACTGACATACCTTTCCAGTATACCGAAAGGCAGTGGCCGGTGGCCGGTGGTCGGTGGCCAGTGCTGTGTTTTCACCTGGCCAGGCACCGCTGAGTGCCCGGCCCGGACAGCCGAAGTCCTGTCAGGACCCCGAACACGAATTTTTTTGATCAACTGACTGATTCGCTAGGAAATATAGACTGCCGAAAATGGCGGCGGCCCGTGGAACTGTCCCCACTCAAGCCAAAGGACGGCTTGAATGGACCACCCTCCCCCTTCTCCCTTCTCCCTTCTCCCTTCCCAAAATCTTGTCAAGAGCCTGAACGTGAGCATTTTTGCTTAAATGATTGATTCGGCGGGAAATATAAGTTCGCGGGAGATGACACAATTACCCTCTCCGATTTGATATTCTGAATATATAGAGTCAAGAAAACGGCGGCGCAGGCCTTTTGGTCTGCGCCGTTTGTGTTTCTGGGCAACGCGCATGCGGCCTGAGGAGGTGCTTCGGAGCTAAAAAATCAAAATCAAACGCAAGATCAAGGTCAAAGGCAACGGACAGGAGTGTCCGTTCCACACGTGCCATAACCAGGATCATCCGAGCAATGAGAAAACTGGGGTAGGAGTATGGGTGCGAGCATCGGTGCAGTGAGATTGTTGGCGAAGTCAGGACCAAAGTCAAAGGCAGCGGGCGGGGGCGTCCGCTCTATGCAAGAACTCACGAGCAAGCAACGCGGGGAGCTGGCGGAGATGATGTTTATGGTGAAGGCGGCGCAGAAGGGATTTGCTACCGCCAAGCCTTACGGGGATAGCCGGCGCTATGACTTTATTCTGGATGTGGGGCCGAGGTTGTGGCGGGTGCAGGTGAAGTCGTCGAGCGCCAAGCAGTATGGATCTTACATGGTGAACTTGCAGAGGAATGCGAATGGGGAAGTGGTGCCTTACGATGCTTCAGAGATTGATTTTGTGGTGGCTTATGTGATGCCTTGCGATGCGTGGTTTGTGATTCCGGTGGAGGCGATTTATGGACGGCAATCGGCGAAGCTTTGTTTGCGCGGGAATCCGAGGAGCGGGAGGTTGGGGAAATATTGGGAGGCTTGGGGGTTGATGACTATGCGGTGGGTGGAGAGTGAGTGAGAGCCTTCATTGTCCTCGGTGCGAGGTATCGGTACGAGCGTCAGTCATTTGGCAGGGCGGGTGGCCGGCCCTTCTGTCTCGCTTTTTTACTTTTCCCGCCGAAGCGCAGAGCGTTTTGGCACGCACGCTCCTGCGACTTCAACGTATGGACGACGAGGAAGCGCGTCGAGAAGCTGAGGTATATGCATCGGAACCCGGTGAAACGGGGACTGGTCGGCGCACCGGAAGAGTGGGAATGGAGCAGTTATCGTTTCTATCTTCTGGAAGAAGCCGGGCCGGTGCAGGTGAATGAAGGATGGACGAAGATTTGGTTCCGGGATCGGGTGTCGTAGCTTCGCAGCTGCAGACGCTCGTGGAACCCGCCCTTCGCAAAAAACGCGAAGGACGGGGCACCCACTGTATTGATGACGTCAGCAAAATCGAAGCCTGGACCACCCGCCCACCCAGCCTTGAATAATGAGGTCAAAAGCCTAAGGGTTTTCAGCGAATGACGGCTTTGTATCGAAGGAGATCGTAGCGCTGCAGAGTGATCGTTTGCGAGGAGACCAGGGCCGGCGGCGACGGGCATGGCCTGGCGTTGATTCTGACCAGCAGGAAGAAGAAGGAACTCAGTACGGCGCAAGTCGAGCAGAACAAGAAGGTAGCCATTTGGGGGAAGGCCTCCTCGGGCGCGTGCGCCCATGGTTTTATTCGATAACACTAACATTGTGCCGGAGTGCTCTGGGTCCGTCTGTTCAAAAGTGCACACTTTTCGAATCGCTCTTGCGGTGTGCGGCAACAGAGTCAGGCGGCAGCTTGTGCGTACCGGCCGTCGGAGCAAGCCAGCAGAGCCATCATTTCGTGCAGCGTCGCTATATCGAACTCCTGCATCGAGCTGGCGCGCTCGAGTCTTTCCCGCACCGAGGAACGGGGATTGAACAACTTCAGTCGAATGTCGTGGTCGTGAGCCCATCGCTGCAGAAAGACGAGCATGCCCAAACCTCCGCCTTCGATGGCGGTGACTTCGGAGAGATCGAGGACGATGATTCGGGCATCGCTCTGCAAGTTGACCGCCTTGCGTAATTCGAAAGCGGCTTCGCTGCGGACAATCCGGCCTTCGCATTCAATCACTGCCATCTCGCCGATGTTTTCAGTATGGATACTCAGCATGTTTTTTCTCCAACCGTAGCCGGTGGTTGTGATTGCACGCGGCGAGCCATTCCTTTGCGTCCTTGTATTTGTTGCGGATAAACGGCTGGTTAGTTGGAGGTAGCGGGAGTTTTTGTCGAGGGACTGAGAAAATTTTTGCTACAGGAAATGCTGTAGGAATCGCGGGCTGGACCATCTTTGCAGGGCCGGCGGGACGCCGGCGCTACAGTTAGTCGATCCCCAACTCTTTAGCTAGCGCTTTCCACTTGCAATCCACCAGTGCTTTCGTCTTTGCATCCATGATGATTTCGTCGGGCCAGGGGCGGGTGAAGCCTTCGGTGGGCCACTTGCGGGTGGCGTCGATGCCCATCTTGGAGCCGTAGTTGGCGAGGCGGCTGGCGTGGTCGAGGGAGTCGATGGGGCCCAGGGTGAACTGGATGTCGCGCTCGGGGTCGATGTGGTTCAGGACTTTTAGCGTTACGTCGGCGAGATTCTGAACGTCTACGTCTTCATCGACGACGATTATTACTTTCGTGAACATCGCTTGTCCTAGCGACCAGATGGCGTTCATCACTTTGCGGGCCTGGCCGGGATAGGACTTGCGGATGGAAACGATCATGAGGTTGTGGAAGACGCCTTCGATGGGTAGATTGATGTCGATCAATTCAGGGATGGTGAGGCGCATCAGCGGGAGGAAAACGCGCTCGACGGCTTTGCCCATGTAGGCGTCCTCCATGGGGGGCTTGCCGACTATTGTTGTGGCGTAGATGGGATCTTTGCGGTGGGTGATGCATTGCACGTGGAAGACGGGGTAGAGATCTGCGAGGGAGTAGAAGCCGGTGTGGTCTCCGAAAGGGCCTTCGGTGCGGAGTTCGTCGAGATTGACGTAGCCTTCGAGGACGATTTCGCTGGCGGCGGGAACTTCGAGGTCGACGGTTTCGCACTTCACCAGTTCGACCGGGGCGGCGCGGAGGAAACCGGCGATTAAGTATTCTTCGACGTCTGGCGGGGCGGGGACTATGGCGGAGAAAGTTACGGCGGGGTCGGTGCCGATGGCTACGGCGACTTCCATTCTGCCTTTCGGATGATTTTTCTGGGAGACTACTTGGCCTCCGTTGGTACGGGCCATTAAGTCTACGGCTGCGGAATTCCCACCCTTCGCAAAAGCCGCGAAGGGTGGGGCACCCTCTTTTGTGGTGGTGTCGGCGGGTTTGCTTCCGGCATTTCTCAGGGCTTGACGGTAATGCTCGGCCGCGACCTTCTGCCTCTGCCAATGCGCGCCGAGCGTGCTTTTGTCGTAGACCTGGAGGCGGTACATGCCTACGTTGCGTTTGCCGGAGGTTGGGTCGCGGGTTACCACGCAGGGGAGGGTGATGAAGCGGCCGGCGTCTTTAGGCCAGCATTGGAGGATGGGGAAATCGAGGAGGGAGAAATTGTTGTGCTTGATTACTTCTTTGCAGGGGCCGGTGGGGACGGTCCTGGGGAAAAACTTTCCGGCTTCGGTGAGGAGCGGGAGCATTTTTAGTTTGTCGAGGAAGCCCTGGGGGGATTTCAGGTCCATGAAGACGCGGATGCGGTCGGCGAATTCGTCGAAGGAGTCGACGCCGAGGGCTAGTTTCATGCGGGACTCGGAGCCGAATTGGTTTATGAGGAGTTGGGAATTGGGATAGCCCTTGATGTTTTGGAACAGGAGGGCTGGGCCGCCGGGTTTGCCGGTTTTCGACTTGCTTACGCGGTCGGTGATTTCTGCGATTTCGAGAATGGGATCGGCTTCGGATTTTATGCGCTTTAGTTCGCCAGCGCGGTCGAGTGCGGCGATCCATTGGCGGAGGTCGTCGAAGGGCAAAGGGGGTCTCCTTGGAACTGATGATTATAGCTAGTTGGAGGGAGAAGCGGCTTGGCCACGGATTTGCGCGGATTCGCACGGATCAAACAAACCGAGCCCGCAAACACTCAGCTCACGCATCTCAGGGGCTGAAGCCCTCATCATCACATGGCATTTATCGCAGCGCTGGAAGCGCTGCGCCACCCAAAATCAGAGTTTGCTGCGGAGCATGGTGATTACGTCGTCGGAGGTGATTACGCCGGCTAGTTTGTTGTGTTCGTCGATTACGGGGAGGGTTACGAGATTGTATTTGTCGAAGAGCTCGGCGACTTCGCTGTCGCTGGTTTCTTTGTGGGTCAGGACCAGGGGCTCCTGGGTTAGAGAAAGGAGTGGGGTGTCGGATTGGGCCAGGACTAGTTTTACCAGGGGAACGGCTCCTACGAGGGTGCCGTGGGAGTCGACGAGATAGATGGTGCTGACGGTTTCGATGCCGCCTTCGAACTCGCGCATGACGCCGATGGCGTTCTCGACGGTGGCGGTTACGGGAAGGGCGAGGAACTCGGTGGTCATGCGGCCGGCGGCAGTTTCTTCTTTGTGTTCGAGGAGTTCGACTACCTCCTGACTGGCCTCGGGCTTCATCTCGACGAGGATTTGCTCGGTGCGGTCCTGGGGGAGATCGGCGAGGAGATCGGCGGCGGCGTCGGGATCCATTTCCTCGACGATGTCGGCGGCGCGTTCGGAGTCGAGAGATTCGACGATGGATTTCTGGACGCTGGGTTCGACTTCTTCGAGAGTTTCGGCGGCTACGTCTTCATCGAGAGTGCGGAAGACGGCTTCGCGCTCATCGGGAGCGAGGTCTTCGACGATGTCGGCGATGTCGGCGGGATGGAGAGTGGCGAGACCCTCGTTGGAAATCTTGAGTTTGACGCGGCGGGCGGGATCGGTTTCGATGAGATCGACAAAACTCCAGGGGATGTTGCGGGGAGGAATTCTCTGGAGCAGGACATGGAGAGCGGGGCGAGGCGCGAGGCCGCGGAGAAGGCGGCGGATAGCGCCGCGGACGCCGATGTCGACGGACTGGATGCGCAGGATGTTGTGAGTGCGCCCGGCTTCGATGATGGCGTCGATCTGGAGGTCGACATCGTTGACGCGGACGACTTTGCGTCCGTTGATGTCGATGACCTGCTGATCGAGGAGATCGCGTTCGAGAAGGAACAGGCCTTCGGCGCCGTTGGCGGCGGGCCAGTCGGCGGGATTGGTGGAAGTGTGAATGTCGCCGTTGATGGTGGTGACGGCGGAGTGAGGAAGAACGCGGTTGCCGGATTTGGTTTTGACGATGAAAGAGGCGATGCGGTTGCGATCTTCCTGAGGAGCGAGGGTGACTTCGCGGACGTGTCCGGTTGCCGCGCCGGACGGGTCATACACGGTGGCGCCGAGAAGCTCGGAAAGAGGCAGCGTGGTCATCCGGGGTAGAGGATAGCGGAATTTTGCGGGGGAGAGAAATGAAATGTAGGGGCCAGTGAAAAAAAATCGGGCGAACGCTCATCAAAACTGGCTGACCGGGCCAATGAGTGTGATGAGGATTTTGCAACAGCGGCCTGATCGGCGATACTCTTGCCTGGTGCGACCCCTTCGGTATTCCATCAACGTCACATTGGACGGGTGCTGCGATCATCGCGCAATACCGCCGGACGAAGACTTGCATCGTCACGCGGTCGAGAACATCGAGCGGGCTGATGCCCTGTTGCTTGGCCGAGTGACTTACGAAATGATGGAGGCAGCGTGGCGGCCGCCGGCGCGGACGGGAGCGAGGCCTGATTGGATGGAACCCTTCGCCCGGACGATCGACGAGGCAAAGAAGTACGTCGTGTCGAGCACTCTGGACCGGGTCGATTGGAACGCGGAGCTAGTGCGCGAGGATCCAGGGAAGGCCGTTCAGCAGCTGAAGCGGGCTTCGGGTAAGGGACTGTTAGTGGGAGGCGTAACGCTCCCGCTGGCGTTGGCGGAGCTGGGATTGATCGATGAGTATGAGTTCGTGGTGCACCCCAGGCTAGCGGGCCACGGGCCGACGTTGTTCGCGGGGCTGTCGAAGCGCATCGACTTGAGGTTCGTGAGCCGGCTGGAGTTTGGCTCGGGGGCGGTGGCGATGCGGTATGAGCCGAGAAGGTAGATGCCAGGCAAGTTGACGAAGCCTGGATCGGCTCAGCTGGCGAGATCCATGGTGGAAGCAGGGGCATTTTCGCCGTTTCCTGCGATCGCTTCGACGGGTTCCGGGGCTTCATCCACGCGGAGATTCCATCCCTCGCCGTTCTTTTCCACCCAAACCAGAGAACCTGTCTTAGGGCCACCTTTGACGGGTATGAGGCTTTTATTTCCGCCGTGAAGAAGAGTTGGGGCGGCCAGAAGATTGCGCACGTGAGTTACGGCTACGATGCATCCCTCAGTGTGGTGTGCAATATCGAGTAGTTCTTCGAGCTTGCGCAAATAACGGTCGCAGAATTGAAGGAAGGACTCGCCTTCGGGCGCGGACTGGGAGGGATCGAGTTCGAGCTGCCGGAGGATGGGCAGAATGTCCTGCACGCGCTGCCCCGCCAAGCTTCCGACATTCCACGGACGCAGATCGGAAGTATGCACGATGGGCGCGAGGGTTGCTTTCACTACAGCGTTGGCGGTTTGCTGCGCCCGGTAAAGGTCGGAGGAATAGATATGCGCGACTGGATGTTGGGACAGCCTTTGAGCCGTCTCCTCGGCTTCGCGCAAACCCTGTTCGTCGAGAGGGACATCCAACCAACCGCGCAGCCGTTCTGCGCTATCGAGGGAGTTGAGCACGGTTTTGCCGTGGCGCACCAAGATCAGCTTTCCCATGTGTGGAGAGGCTCCTGTAGAGACTATTTGCTGACTATCAACCGGGGAGACGTGAAGCAAGGGAGTCGAAAATCAGGCTTTTAAATGTCAACCAACATGATCGACATAGTCATCATGTAACATTAGCGTAACATTACCATCGGGGCTGTGGGGTGTCAAGCCGATTTACCGGAATCATGTGGTTAGGATGGTTTCTTCATTTAGTGCGTTAAGTCTTAGGCAGCGGGCTTGCGGCGACGAGACGGATACGGAAGATGGTTCGTTTGACAGGTCCGCTAGTCAGCCTTGAACTTTGCGACGATCGCGGTGATGTCGTCGTGCTGTTCCTGAGAACTAAACCGCTGGACACCATCCACGATTGCGGTTAGCAAAGCCTGGCACGGGAGGTCGCGATTCTGCTGAAGCGACTCGATCAGGCAGCGCTCGCCATATTCGTCTCCCTGCTCGTTGCAGGCTTCGGTGATGCCATCCGTGTAAAGCGCGAGTACATCCCCGGGAGAGAGCTGCTGCTCCCGCATCGCGCAATTCCAATCTCTGAACAGGCCGAGCAGCGTGCTGGTGGACTCGAGCCGATCCACCTTGCCGTCGCGTTTTACCAAGAGACCTGACAAATGGCCGCAATTGACGTAGCGCAGCCGCCTGGTTGCCTCGTCGTACTCGATAAACAAAAGCGAGGCATAGGCACTGTCGCCGGTGTTGTCATAGAAGAGGCGGTTCACCGACTGGAGCAGTGCCTCGGGCTGATTGAAGGCCAGCGCCGACTGGCTCCGCAGGCTGGCCTGCAAATTCGCCATCAGCAGGGCGGCGGCGATGCCCTTGCCGGAAACATCGCCGATGATCAACCCCAGCCGCTGCGGGCCGAGATTGAGGAAATCGAAATAATCGCCTCCCACCTGGCGCGCCTGCAGGCAGACCCCCGCGTACTCTATCGTCTTCAACTCCGGTTGAATCTGCGGAAACAGGCGAGCCTGCACCTGCCGCGCTATTTCCATTTCCTGGGCGGTGCGGCGTTCGGATTCGAGTTTCTCGGCGTGCGCTTGGCGGCGCAGCTCCAGGCTCTGCCGCACCTCGTCGAACCCTTCCAGGCCGAACGCATTCCCATCCGGATCCTCGAAACGCGCATAGGTGCCGCCCCAGCCCGGCGTCTCCGGAGCGGTTGAGAAACGAACACCGCGTTCGCTCCATTCTTTGTATTTGGCCTGGACATCTTCGGTCATGAACAGGACCCAACGGTAGCCGCCGATCAGTTTGTATTCCGGCGCGTCAGGCTTGGGTTCAACCAGCGCGAGATTGGCGCTACCGTCGGGAGGCGCGACTTCGATCCAGCGTTCGCCGGTGGGAAGGCGTTGTTCCGTGATGAGTTCGAAGCCCAATTGCTGCAGGTAGAATCGTTTGCTCACTTCCAGATCGCGGACGAAAACGACGATGTCCTGGATTGACAAGTAGGGTTCTTCGCGGCCCGGGCGAAGCACGGTCCGGTTCGCCCACGAGAGAAAGGGTTCGCTGGCCATCGGCGTGAATTATAACCGTCCTGATAGTTGTTGGAAGCGGGCGTTTACACGCATTGACCTGATTGTTGTGGAATCGCGAGAGCACGGCAATGGAGGGCAGGGTCTGGCCTTAGCGGGGCTGGGCAGGGTCGAGGGCGGGGCTGGCTGCTGATTCGGACGCCAAGGTGGCGTTGTGCCAGTCGCTGATTTGCTCGACTGCCTGGGCAAGCGAGGCTACGACGCGGTCGGGACGAGTACTGCCGAAGCGTTCCCTGGCTTTGTCGAGGTCGCCGGTGAATCCCCAGATGCCGGTGAGGATCCTGATCTGGGGCAGGTGCATGCGGATGCGCTGGCAGAGGGTGCGCGCCTGGGTGAAGGCGAAGGGTGGAACGGCGGAGATGCAGACTACGTCCTGGGGCTCGGGGAGGAGATTGGTCAATATTTCTTCGACCGGGGAAGCGACGGGGAGCGAGAGGACGCCGTGGCCGGCGCGCTCGAGTAGTTGAGCGAGCATGGAGGAAGTGATTTCATCCGCTTGATCGTTGGCTGCGAGGCAGAAGATGCGGACGGTTGAGGGCGCGGGTTCGGCGATGGTTGCGGGCAAGTCTGGTCGGGCAGTGGATCGCCAGCGCGATCGCAAGCCTCTGCGTTTCGGCGCGACTTCTTCCGGGCGGTAAGCGGCGAGCTCGGAAACGATTTCGCTTACGCTGAGAAACAGGAAGGACTCGCGGGCTTCGTCGAGTGCACCCTTGTGGCGGTCTTGTTCGGCCAGGGTGAGGGCGGGAACCAGCACTTGATCGTAGAGGCTGACGAGGGGATGGGTTTGCAGGAAAGTAACGGCGATGGTGCGCGCGTCTTCCTGGTCGAGCGCGAGCAGGCGTTGATAGAACTGGGCTTCGACGGAGAGAGCGGTTTCATCGCCGAGCAGAATATGGAGGAAAGAAAGCCGCGGGACGTGGCGGCCGAGTACGACGGCGACCACGGTGAGCGGGACGGCTAAGACGAGACCGGCCCATCCCCAGAGCATGGTCCAGAAGACGGTGGTTACCAGAAGAGCCAGAGCGGAGATTCCGGTGCGTGCGCCGTAGAGCAGGGGCTCGACGAGGTTGGTTGCGACCAGCTCAAGCAGCGCGAACAAGAGGATGACCAGGACTGGCGGTCCCCAGCCGTCGAATAATGCGAGAGATAAAGCCAAGGGGAACGCGGTTGCAGTGAGGACTCCGGCATAGGGCACGATGCGGAAGATGCCGGCAAAGATTCCCCAGAGGATGGCATTGGGAATCCCGATGAGGAAGAGGCCGGTTCCGAAGCAAACGCCGTAGCTGGCGTTTACCAGGAACTGAACCACGAGGTAGCGGCTGACGCGGTTGGAGGCGTCGTCCAGGGCCAGGGTCATGGTGTTCAACTGGGCCACGCCGGCGAGGCGCAAAACGCGGTTGCGCAGGTCGACCTGCTTGATCAGGATGAATATGGTGAAGATGAGAACCATGCCGGCGGTGCCGAGCGGGCGGAGAGCTTTGCCGAGCATCTGGCTGAGATATTGCAGACCGCTGGCGGGGGGCGCGACAACCTGAACGGGCACGGGCGCGGGCGCCGGCGGCTGCGACGGGGTTCTGGCCGGGGAAGCCTGCGCAGCCAGGCTAGCGGGCGGAGTTGAGGGAGTGGGGCTGGAGTCAAAGTCCTTGCCGATTTCGGTTACGCTGTCGGCCGCGCGGCCGAGCGCGCTCTCGGGCGGGAAGTGAAAAGCTTCGATCTTATTATGGATATGCAAACGATACTTGGGGAGATCGCTCGCGACTTCGAGCAGTTGATCGGCAACCACCCAGCCCATGCCGGCGATGACGGAGATGGAAATCAGCATGACCAGGGCCACGGCGGGAACGCGCCGCAGACCGAGCTTTTGGAACCAGAGGACCATTGGAGTCAGCAGGAAGTTGAGGGTGAGGGCGAGCGCGAGAGGGATGAGGACGGCGCGGGCAAAGTAGAGAATCAGAATGACGCCGGCCAGGACGACGAGCGGGTTCAGCGCCGGCGAATCTGGTCGGGATCGACTCATATGCCTTGGAACTTTACTCCAAGTGCGGGCTAAAAATCGCGTGGAATCGGTGTTCCGCCTGCATTTTGACAGGATTGGGAGCAGGTCGGTGGACTCTGGTTACTTGTCTGAGGCTGGGTTTCGCGGTGGAATTGGCTTCAGCTGGAGATTCTGGATGGAGGGCACATGGGCCGCGTGTTCGGTTTTCTCAGCGTGGTTATCGTCTTGGGGATCGGGATGTACGTTTATTCCCGGCAGACGCAGAGTTCCTCTGCCGCGGCGGGGGCGAGCAACCCGAAGGCCGCCATTAACATTACCGGGGTAAAGACCGACCTGATCGGGATCGCTTCGGCGGAGCGGCTGCACTTCGCCCGCGAAGGCAAGTACGCTTCTCTTGACGAGCTGATCTCAAATCACGACGTTACCATGCGGCAGCGTCCACCTTATAGTTATGACATCGAGATCAGTTCGAGTGGGTTTCGCGTGGTCGCCACGCGGTCGGGCGACGACGGCTCGGGTACGCCGGCGCAGCTTTCGGTGGATGAGAACCTGGAGTTCAAGACATCGGAGTAGGGCCGCGGCTTTGTCCATGCGCGTAGTTCCGCCAGTCGGGATCCCCCCGCTCAGCCAAACACTTTAGTACTCTTCAATCCAATTCTTCGGCACTTAATAATCAGGTTTGGGACGCCTCGAGGATTCAATCTGATGATTTCTTCGGCGTCCTAAACGGGTACTGGGAGAATTAAGAGTATGAAGAAAATACTGGGAGTTTTTGTTTTGATGGTCGGTGTGGTCATCGGCATTCGTACCTTTCACCAAGGGGCTACAGTAAGCGGAGCGACGTTTACCGTGGACAGGGGCAACCCCTATGTCGATTACGAAGATCTACGGCGCCGGAAACTGCCGGACGATGCGTTTTCAATGTCGGGATACCAATTGGAATCGGACAATACGCTTGATTTGCGTTTTTACACGCATGGAAAGCCGGAAGACAACAAACTGATTGATCCGACGATCGAAAGGGTGAAATACCTTACGCAGAATTTGAGCAAGCAGTATCCCATACACATCGTTTTTGTTGATGGGAACCCCTTCGTGAAGATCAACGGCGTGACTGAAGGAACAGGGGCAGTGATTCGAGAGATTGACCTTCCTGTTACGCAATAACCGTCGCCGCAAAATCAGGTTGTCGAACCCGGCATTGAGTTTCTGCGAGATGCACCACGCTGGCCGCGCCACCGGACGCGGGGAATCAGACTCCAGGTTTGCCTAGAATCGTTTTCGAAGGAATTCGAAGAGGATGTAGCCGATGAGAGCGGCGACCACGGCGATTTCAAAATTAGCCGCCGTAAACACATCTCTGATTGCCCATGCTATGCCTCTCTTCTGTCCCATGCCGGAGCGCTCGAATTCTCCCATTAAGAGATTGGCATAGAACAGGAAGAGGATAAAAGATACTTCGATTACCGCTCTCCATACATTCTTCATCACAGATGCGGGCTCCCAGGTCGCCGTCTTCGGTTGCTCATCTTCATTTGCTCATCTTCGGTCGCTTTTCTTCAGTGGTTTAGCTTCAGTTGCTTACCTTCGGATCAGCAACTCGGAAATCTGGAAAAACCGATCGACGGTGACTGCGACGATTCCCGTGGCGATCACCGTGGCCATCTTGATGGTCAATCCTTTCATCACAGATTTGTCCTTGGTGGTTCTCCAGACAATGGGCAGGTTCACGGCGGCGCTGGCCAAAGAAGTGAGCACGGTGGCGCTGCCGGCGAGGGAAGCGGTTATTTTGCCGTGCATGGCCATGGTGGCGGCGGCGGCCGTAGTGCTGGCGCTGCTCACCAGGCCGCCGAAAATGCCGGTGGCCAGCATGCCCTCATTGCCGAAGTATTTTGTGAGGAGGGTACCAGCAATTTGTATGCCGATGAACACGAGTCCAAACCAGATCACTTTTGTGATCGAAATGGGAGATGTCAGGGTGAGGGTTCCGGGGACACCTTCTTCAATCCTGCGGTCGCGCCACAGCCAAAAGATGGCCACGAGGGTCATGGCCGCAAGCGGGACGAGGGTGGCGCTGAGGGAGGCGGGCGAGAAAATGGTGGCGAGGATGAGATTTCTGGCGAACATGGCGATGGTGGTCAGCAAGCACAGAGAGGAGGTGCGGCCGATCATTCCTGTTTCCTTCAGCCTGGTGCCTAACTCGGCTACGGTGGCGCTGCTGTTTACCAAACCGCCGAAGACTGCACCGAAATACAGGCCGCGCGTGCTGTAGATGCGGAGGAGCACGTAATTCACGAATCCGATTCCGGCAATGGCGATGACGCTGATCCAGGCGTCGCTGGGGTTGAAGAGTTGCCAGGGATCGATGTAGCGGTTGGGCAGGACAGGGTAAATAACGAAACCGATCAGGCCGAGCAGGACGGCGCTGCGAATTTCCGACGGTTGCAAGCCACCGGCGAAGCGGCTGAGTTCCGTTTTCCAGGCGAGAAGCATGGTCATGACGATCGCTCCCGCTACGGGGGTGAAGATATGACCAAGGCCGACCAGAACGCCGAGGACGTAATTCACCATCAGGGCGGCGGAGGTGGTGATTTCGAGGGAGCGGTCATCGAGAATGCTGCGCGTGTTCATGGCGGCAACCAGCAGGAATACGCCAATCAAGCCGGCGATGGCGACGCCCGGTCCGATCAGGGAAGTGAGCATGCCGAACAAGGCAACGATGGCAAAGGTTCTGATGCCTACGTCCTTGTTGGACCACTCGCGCTCCATGCCGGCGAGCATTCCGATACCGATAGCGACGCCCATTTTCAGGGCGATCGGGGTCACGGGAAAATGTGCGGAGTCGGCTTGCATTCTGCGGATGTCCTGGCAACAGCGTACCGGTAACCAGTGAATCCTAATACATGAAGAGCGTCCAGCGACAAGGGGATTCGATTCGCAGCCCGTATAATGTCTGAATGCGGCTGATTTTCGACATTTTCGGGCAGACGTTGCGGACGCTGTGGGGGCATAAGCTGCGGTCGTTTCTGACCATGTTTGGAATTGCCTGGGGAGTGTTTTCGTTGCTGCTGCTGGTGGGACTGGGAGAGGGATTCCGGTCGGGAAATAAGAGGCAGTTCGACACGCTGGGCGAAAACGTGATGTTCATCTGGTCGAGCCGGGCTCCGGTGATGCAGGGGAGTTTCACGGCGCTGCGGCAGTACTACCTGACGGACCGGGATTATCAGGATATTTTGCAGGAGGCCCCGAGCGTGGGAGCGGTAGCGCCTGTGATCCGGCGCAACGATATTCGGGCGGTGAGTGATTACTTCCAGTCGAGCGGCGACCTTATGGGTGTGCCAGCGATGTTTAACAAGATCCGTTACCTGCCGATCAAAGAAGGTCGCTGGCTGAATACGATGGATGTGGCGCAGAAGCGGGCCGTGATTGTGCTGGGAGATGAGACGCAGCGGACGTTGTTTCCGGGCCGGCCGGCGGTGGGCAGCACGATTCTGCTGAACGGTGTGCAGTTCGAGGTGATCGGGACGCTGCAGCGCATTGGACACGGCGATAACAATACGCAAAATCTGAAGTGCTTCATGCCGTTCACCACCATGCGAGAATATTTTCGGCTGACGAACGTGGGGGAAGCGCCGGATGTGATCAGCCTTATTGAGTACCAGCCGAAGACGCGGGCGTTGCATGAAGCGGCGAAACAGGAAGTGCACCGGATCGTGGCGCGGAACCATGGGTTTGACGCCAGCAATCCGGATTCGTTCGACGAGTGGGATACGGTAAACACGGTCGACCAGGTGGGAAAGATTTTTGACGCGATGAATGCTTTTTTGGGGAGTGTCGGCCTGGTGACGCTGGGGTTGGGAGCGATCGGCATCATCAACATCATGCTCGTGGCGGTTGCGGACCGGACGCGAGAGATTGGATTGCGCAAAGCGCTGGGAGCGACGAACGCGAGCATCATGTTCCAGTTTTTTGTGGAGGGCGCGTTTCTAACGCTGTTGAGCGGGACGATTGGGATCGGCCTGGCCGCGGGGTTGATGAAGTTGCTGTCTGGGGTGAATCTGGGGGATGGATTCGATCCGCCGAAGCTGGTGGCGTCGACGGCGGCGCTGGCGGTAGTGTCGCTAGCGATTGCAGGGGTGGTGGCGGGATTGTATCCGGCGCGGCGTGCGGCCATGCTGCAGCCGGTGGAGGCGCTGCGGAAGGAGTAGGGGGCAGTGGCCAGTGGTCAGTGATCAGTGATCAGTTCAAACCCTTTTCCCACGGATTTGCGCGGATCTACGCGGATTTAAAATCAAAGTCCTTAACACAGAGGGCACAGGGGATCACGGGGTAGGTCGATCTCGTCATGTGGGGTTGGCTAGGAGCTAGAAGCTAGAAGCTGAAACTTATGCATCGGGATTTGTTGGGACAGGCGTTTGCGGCTATGCGGCATGATTTGCGGAAGACTACGCTCACCATGGCCGGGATGGCTTGGGGGATTGCTACCGTGGTGTTGCTGCTGGCTTACGGGAATGGGTTTGCGGCGGCGATTACTAATATTTTTCAGAGTTTTGGGGCGACTGCGGTGGGGATATTCCCGGGCCGGACTTCGGAGCAGGCGGGAGGGGGCAAGGCGGGAGTGCAGGTGCGCTTCACCAATGATGATGTGGAGTTGCTGCGCAACAATGTGCCGCTCTGTAAACACGTGGTCCGGATGTCGCAGAAGGATTCGCTGGTGCAAAACGCAAACCGTGCATTCACGCTGCCGGTGTTGGGCATGGATCCGGCGATCGAGGAGATCTGGAATCTGGACATGGACCAGGGCCGCTTTCTCAACGAGGAAGACAACGAGCGTCACCGGTTGCTGGCGGTGATTGGATCGGAGGCGAAGGACAAGTTGTTTTCAGGGATGCCTGCCGTGGGTGAGGAGATCCGGGTGGGTGGAGTGGAGTTTCAGGTGTTGGGAGTGGTGAAGCCGCGCATGCAGGAGGGCGACGACGATGATAACCGGACGATCTACATTCCATATAACTCGATGAATGTGCTGAAGGACAACCACTATCTGGATGGAATCTGGATGGATTCTCAGGGGCTGAATCACGACCGGCTGGACGAAACGATTCGTGAGACGCTCGCGGCTGCGCACGGCTTCAAAAGCGACGACAAGCGGGCGCTCTTTGTATTCGATGCGCAGAAGCAGCTCTCGCAGTTCGGAATTATTTCACTGGCGCTGAAAGTTCTGCTGGCGTTTATTGGGACGCTGACGCTGGGGATCGGCGGCGTGGGCCTGATGAACATGATGCTGGTGACGGTGACGCAGCGCACGCGGGAGATTGGGGTGGAAAAGGCGCTGGGAGCGCGGCGGCGGGATATTTTGTTTCAGTTTCTGGCGGAGGCGCTGGTGATTACGGGGGTGGGAGGGCTGCTGGGAATTCTTTTGTCGTACGTGGTGTCGGTATCGGTGGGGCGGCTGACATTTTATAGCGCGATGGCGAAGCATGCGGAGGCGGGAGACATCCGGCTGATTTTGTCGCCGATGATTCTGGTGGTGGCGACGGGGATATTGGCGTTGGTGGGAGTGGTGAGCGGGATGGTTCCGGCGATGCGGGCGGCTAAGCTGGATCCGATTGAGGCTTTGAGATACGAGTAGCTAGTAGCCAGTACCTAGTGAAAGATGACTTCTTCTGAGGACATTTTGAGTTTGGCTGCGCCTCGGGCTGATGCTCGGGTGGCTTATGGTGGGGATGGAAATCAGTTTGTGGATTTGCGGTTGCCTTCGGGAAAGGGACTGCGTGGGCTCGCGATTTGCATTCATGGAGGCTACTGGCGGGCTAAGTACGATCTGGAGTATATGGGGCATTTGTGCGCGGCCTTGACGGCGCGGGGAATCGCGACCGCGAATCTGGAGTACCGGCGGGTGGGAAACGCGGGCGGAGCCTGGCCGGGGACATTTGCGGATGTGCGGGCGGGTTATCAATTTCTGTTCCAGAATGCACGAACGTATGCGTTCGACGCGCGGCGCGTGGCGGTGATGGGACATTCGGCTGGAGGGCAGCTTGCGCTTTGTCTGGCGGCGCACGAGAGCGGTATGAAGGCCGTGCTGTCGCTGGCGGGCGTGGTGGATTTGCAGCAGGCGTATGCACTGCACTTGAGCAACGACGCCGTGGTGGAGTTTCTGGGCGGGACGCCGGCGGAGGTTCCCGATCACTACCGGGAAGCGGATCCGATGAAGCTAGAGATTCGGACCCGGCAATGGCTGGTGCACGGCGCGGAGGATGACGTGGTGCCTCCGGCATTCAGTCGCGATTATGTTGGCGCGAAGCGGAAGATGAAAGAGGATGCGCGCCTGGTCGAGATTGGCGCGGCGGGACACTTCGAGGTGGTCGATCCGCGGTCCGGGGCGTGGAAGGCTGTGGAGAAAGTTGTGATGGATTCAGTGGGTTGAGGGCGGCTCCGCCATCGACCTTGAACGCTGTAATCAATCGCTAACTTCTGATCGCTTCCAGATGGCTTCTTTGGCCTCTGTGCCCCAAACCGGATTCGGCGTGACCGCCACTATGTAACACAAACCGTAACCGGGAAGCTCCGCGATCCGCGCGACTCGACCTTCTTCGCCAGTGGTCTTGTTATGTACTATATCTCCGACTTCGAATGGCATGACAAACAATAAATTCCAATAAGCTAAGATTAGTATTTTTGACTATAGCTTTAGATGCACGAGCGCTCGATTCGGATGCAGGCGGGAGGTCCGCAGCTCTTGACGGGAGAAAATGGGGGCTTACTTACTTGCTCTGTCCCGGATTGCCCGCTCGGTCTCGATGGCTTGCTGGCGGACGTCCTTGGAAATGTCTGGCAGGTCGCGTTCGTAGGGGCGAATTGCAGAGAGGTCATCGGGCTGGCCGATCAGGTAGAGGGCGCGCAGGGCTTCCCAGACGGGGTCGTTCGCGGGATCGACTACCGCGACTTCCGCTCCTGCGGAGAGATTGGCTCCGGTCCCGGCTACGGTGCGAATCCGGCCGGGAATCGGAGAGCGGATTTCTGCAATCTGTTTGTTCCCGAATTCCAGCTTTGCGATCAGGCCGCCTTGGTGGACCGCCGTGCCGGGTCGATCTGAGTCGATAATGCGGCCGGACTCGGGGGAAGTAATGTGGGCGGGCTGCAGCAAGGCGAGAATCTGGGGACGGCCCGATGCGTCGCCGAAGCGTACCAGCGACAGCGCGGCGTTACCGCGAACCATTTGCGAGGGGTCGGCTAGCATTTTCAGAAGTGTGTCATGGAATCCTGCACCGGAGGTGTCCTGGCCCATGACCCAGGCGTCGGTGTTGCGTACTTCTTCGACTGGATCAGCCGCCAGACGCACCAGCTCTGGATACCATAGTTTCGCGGCTGAATCCTGGCGCGTGATGCGCTCGCCTAGCTGCACTAACGCTTGCTGAATGTGACGCGGCTTTTTCGTGTCATGCAGGTATTCGGTTAACTGCTGGTCAGAGAGGTTGCGGCCAAACCAGGTGTTCCACCAGAACAGGAACGGCATCAGGCAGATCAGCCATGCGATTACGAAGAAGAGGAGTTTTTGAGTGCGGGACATGCCGGGCTTCTTGGCTTCGGATGCCTCGGTCACAGGGGTCGGATTGCCAGACATAAGAAAGACATTTCACCACAGAGTCACGGAGACACAGAGAAAACAAATCCAAAAGGAGGAACTAGTCTACGACATCGGCGTCGAGCACGCGGTCTTGCTCCAGATAATGTGAGACGGCGTACTGGGCCAGGAGCGGGGTCTGGAGCTTGATTTCGGCTCCGATCCAGGCGCCTTTGGGGTATGGGTTCCGCCTCGCTTCGCTTGGCGCCACGGTTGAGGCGGCCGGGGCCGCAGGGCTTGCAGATAGTCCGCCGCTGCCGAACTGGGGGCCGAAGCTGGCGCTCTGGATCTGGTCGAACTGGTTGATCTCGCGCCAGGCTTCGTCGCCTGTCGTGCCGGAGACATCGATCTTTAGTCTTAGGATCGACATAAGAGAAAGTCTACTCACCACAGAGACACAGAGTCACAGAGAAAATCTTAGCGCTTTCTGTTGCATTTTGCTTTCTTCTCTGTGTCTCTGTGCCTCTGTGGTGAATTAGCTGTGTGGAAACCATTGGTAGAGCATGAAATATACGAGTACGCCGGTTACGCTTACATACATCCATAGTGGCCAGGTCCAGCGCGCGATGGCGCGATGGCGAACGTATTGGGCGCGGAGGCCGCGGCTGAGCGTGATGATCACCATAGGCACGATGACGATGGCCAACGTGACATGGGGGATCAGGACGATGAGATAGATAACATGCCAAAAGTGGTCGCCGAGAAAACGGATATCTCCGACGTGATAATGAAAATACAAGTAGCAGGCCAGAAACAATGCCGAAGAGACCACGGCGGCAATCATGCAGGCACGGTGCACGGCCATACTGCCGCGGGCAATCGCGTAGCGTCCGGCAACGAGAAGAACTGCGCTGCCTCCGTTGAGGCTTGCGATTAGAGCAGGGAAGTAGGCGTACTGTTCAGCGATCATATTTCTTGGCCGTCATACTTTGGCGATCATACTTTGAAGATCAGGCGGCAGGCCTCGTGGTGCGGCGGTTGGCCATCAGGAACGCGAGCGCAAACATTACCAGGGAAAACAGGATTAAGGTTGCGATGGAGGATGGCAGAGGGAATTTGGTATCCATCCCAGGATAGAGCAAGTCACGCAGGGCTTCGACTCCGTAGGTCAGGGGATTCAAATACATGAGGACGCGAATCCATCCCGAGGCGCCGGACAGGGGAAACAGCGCGCCCGACAGGAGCCACAGCGGAATCAGGAAAAGGTTGATGATGCCATGGAAGGCGGAGGTGGAATCCATGGGCCAGGCGATGGCGAAGCCCAGCGCCGTGAGCGCGAACGAAACCAGAAATACGACCGCCGCCACCGACAAGACCTGGAGCACGTTGAGATGCACTCCGGCGAAGGGCGCGAAGACGAGGAAGATCAATCCCTGAATTGCCGCGAGCGTGGTGCCGCCGAGAACCTTGCCCAGCACGATTGCCGAGCGCGGCACGGGGGCGACCATCACGGAGAGCAGGAAGCCTTCCTGGCGGTCTTCAATGAGCGACATCATGGCGAAGATCGAAGTGAACAGCACGATCAGGATCAGCGTGCCGGGATAGAAATAGTTCATGTAGTGCTCTTGAGCTTGCCCGGGGCCAGAGCGGAAGGACTTGCCGAATCCAGAACCGAGGACGATCCAGAACACCAACGGCGACGCAAGCACGCCGACCACCCGCGACTTCTGCCGGTAGAAGCGCACAATCTCCCGCCACCACAGAGTGAATGCTGGCAGCAGCACGCCCGCCGATGCGGGCGCGATGGGTCTCGTCAAGATGGCGGTTCGAGTGGCCACAGAGGTTAAGTCGCCTTTGCCGGAGGAGTTTTCGCTGCCGGAGCCGCGGCTTTTTTCTTGGGCAGCATGCCCAGGTCACGCATTTCCCAATATGCGTTCAGCGTGAAGATGCCGGAGAGGGTCAGCAGGATAAGGGTCAGGAACAGGCCGTCGACGGTGGAGAGCAGGCCGTTGGTCAACGTCCACACGATTCCCAGCAAGGGGAGGACGACGAGGACGAGGGAAATCACTAGCATCATGGAAAGCACGTTACCTCCTATCGTGATTTTTTGAAGTGGTTTCTGCTTCGTTTGTTTCGCTCCAGAACTTGTGTCCGGTGCGGCGAATGAAGACGTCTTCGAGCGCAGGCTTGCTGACGGAGATGGCCTCGATTTCTCCGGGGAAAGCCTCGACCACCTCGGTGACGAAGCGGTGAGCGGACTCGCGTTCCATGCGCACCTGATTTTCGAGGACCGTGGTTTCCACGTGAAACCGGTCCTGGATGCGTTCGGCAAGCAATGGCGCATCATGGGCGGCATCGAGCAGGATCACGTCGCCGCCAATCTCGCTTTTCAGCTCAATGGGCGTGCCCAGGGCCACCAGGTTGCCTTCATTCATGATGGCGAGACGGTCACAGCGCTCGGCTTCTTCCATGAGATGCGTGGTGACGAGCACGGAGACATGTTCTTCGTCGCGCAATGTCCGCAGGTATTGCCAGAGATCGCGCCGGGCGCCGGGATCGAGACCGGTCGTGGGCTCATCGAGCAACAACACTCCGGGATGATGCAACAATCCCTTGGCCAGTTCGACGCGGCGCTGCATGCCGCCGGAAAAAGTTTCCACGAGCTCCTTGGCGCGATCGGCTAAGCCGACGCGGCTGAGGATTTCTTGAATCCGGTATTTCAGAGCTGAGCCGCGCAGGCCGTAGAGATGTCCCTGATGCCAGAGGTTCTCGTAGGCGGTGAGCTTGAGGTCGATGCTCTGGGCCTGGAAGACCACGCCAATCTGGCGACGCAAATGCGCCGGCTCGCGCGCCGCATCGCAACCCATGATGGTGGCGCGCCCCGCGGTTGGGAGCATTAGAGTGGAAAGAATGCGGAAGAGCGTGGTCTTGCCGCTGCCGTTGGGGCCGAGCAAGCCAAACAATTCCGCCGGACGCACGTCGAACGAAACGCCGTTCAGAGCCGTGCGGTCGCCGTAGCGATGCACCAGGTTCTCCACGGAAATGACGGGTGCGACGGAAGGCGGAGTGACTTCCGGAGCGGCGTCAGCGAATGCGGAAACTTTCAATGGCAAGAGGCGTCCTGAGTTAGTCCACTAACAGTTTACGACGAGACGGCGTTCGAGGTCATGAGAAAGCGCAGTGGTCGCTGAGATCCTTCGCCAAGCAAAAGGCGCTTGGCTCAGGATGACAGTTGCGGCGATAGTTGCCGGGCCGTGGCCGCCGACCGGAGGGCGACCGCTCATGCGACGAACGCGTCCCGATGCGCCTGGGGCACGCGTTCTGCAAGCTCTGCCGGAACGTTACGCCACACTTGAATCGCAAGGACCACCGTAGTTGCAAGCAGCAGCGCACCAACGGCTACATGCGCCACCGTGGCTGCGACCATGGGCAGCTCCGGTTGCGCTGCGCCTTGTCCCCAGGCAACGCGCGTCAGAAATGCGGCGAAGCCGAGGCAGAGCTGGGTGATCAGCAGCGACAACATCACGATTGCCGGGCGGCGGACCGCGTCAACGTTCGAATAGATTGAGATCGCACGGATTGCGGTCCAGGCCAGCACGAACGAAACGACTACAGCATTCAGCACGTGCGGCCACCAGCTCATTCCGTGATGGCGAAACATGCCGCCCAGGATGAGTTGGACGTACAGTACGAAGATGGAGAGCACGGTCAGCGCGAACAGGCTGGGATGGCGCGAGTCGAACTCCACGCGGGGCTGTCCTTTTTCCAGTCGATCTTTTTCCGGTCGATCCTCTACCCAGTTGCGTCCGGTGAAGAGCGCGATGGCAACGGCGATGCAGAAAAACGTTTGCGCAACTGTGGCGTGAGCGGTGGAAACCCACGGTGGCTGGAAGAACAGGACGGTAAGGCCGCCGAGCGTTGCCTGGGCGATCACGGTGCAGAAAGCGCCTACGGCCAGCCAGCGCATCCAGCGGCGCTTTTCGACCAGCAGAGTCCAGATGGCAATGGCCAGGGTGAGCGACACGAGTGTGCCGGCTACCATGCGGTGACTCCACTCGTAACGGACGCCTCCCACGAAACGCGGAACTTTCACGAGATAGCCGAAGGAAGTTGGCCAGTCCGGAACCGACAGCCCGGCATCGTTGCTGGTGACCAGGGCGCCAGCAGTGATCACGACCAGCGTGGCACAGGCCACGAAGACGGCGAAGGTGTGATGGGCTCGATTGTAAGTTGCCGGGATCGCCTTCAGAGTCCTTCCCCTTGGGTCAGCGGGATGAGAATCCCGCCACTATGCGCGGCGGGCCGCGCCGAGTGGTGCAGCCCGCTACGCCGAACGGTTAATTTTATCAAGACCAGTTCTGTCAGATCATGTCTATCAGATCATGTCTATCAGATCATGTCTATCAGATCAGGTCGTGATACTCGCGACCCGGCGGCGCGGCCTAGTTGGCCGCCTTGAAGCTCTGATCCAGGGTCTTGGTTTCTTTCGGACCGACGGTTACCTTCTGATCCTGCTCGCCGAGTTTTTCCTGCACGAAAGCGATGGTGTAGTCGCCCGGGGGCAGTCCCTTGATTTCATACTTGCCGTCCTTGTCGGTGACCGCATAGAACGGGCTCTTCACCACGTTGATGTACATCTTCATCCATGGGTGCTGGTTGCACTTCACCGGGAGCATGATTTCTTCGCGGGCGAAATTCTTCTCCAGCGGAGCGGAGGACGGAGGCTGCGATTCGTTCCACTCGCGGTTATCTTTCGGCGTGGGATGAATGTTGTGCGTAGTCTGATCGTCATTCTTGATTTCCACGGTCTGTCCGGTCATGACGCCCAGCACGTGCGGATGATACTTGCAGCCGCTCTGGTCGAGGACGACCGCGTCCTTGGGTACATCGAAGGTGCGGCTGCCCAGTCCGTCTTTGACGTAGACGAAGACGTTGGCGAGATCGCCGTTGTTTACAACTATGTTCTCCACCTCGTTCATGCCTTTGCAGGCTGGATCCTGGCTCATATCGATCTTCGGTAGCTTGGGAGCCACGCCGTCGAACTTGACCGTGCCATTTACCGTGGCGACGGTTGCGGGGTCAATCGGCGTCGCCGCTGGAGCCATTGCCATTTGCTCTGACGCCGGGTTGGCCGGCTGCTCCTCTTTCTTTGTACAAGCTGCCGTCAGCAGTAAGCCGAACAGAGCCAGCACGCTGACCGATACCATCCAACAGGGTTTCTTATTCATGATGTCGCCCTTTCTCAAGTAGTTGAAAAGTGAACAATCTTCGTTACCTCGGCCATTCTACTGCGAAGCGCCGCCCGCCGCTTGATGAGACTCCACGGCAGCCTGTTTGCGGTTACTCTTCGGTTGCAGCGCAGCTTTCGCATGCGGCATGGACGCTGCGACCCTCCGCTGTTCTTCCGGTGTCAACTGGAAAATGTAATCCGTGAGCAGCTTGCGATGATCTCCGGTGTAGCCCTGGAACGACGACGGCGTCGGTCCCGCGAATACCCACTGACTATCCTGCTGCTTGAAAAGGCCCGAGGGCATTGAGGTTCCCGGGCTGACGGCCTGCGGGTCGGTGATCCAGCGCTCGACCCAGTCCGGTTTCAGACGCTCCTTCGCCAGCAGGAAGTTGGGCGCGGTGGCGATCTTGTCGTGCGAGGGATCGCCGGTCGCGTGGCACTTCAGGCAAGGAGCCGCTGTGCTCGAGAACAGACTGCGCGCCATGTCTGTTTCCTTGGTGGTGAGAACCGGTACATCTTCGGGGATGTAGGGCATGGGCTGCTGCGAAAGAGCCTGGAAGAAGCGCACCAGCTTGCGCAGTTCGTTGTCGGAGAACGAGAACGTGGGCATGCGGACCTTCAAGTAAGGTCGTACGCCGTTGCGGTTGGTGTCGGTTGTGCTCAATGCCGGATTCGACAGGAACTTGCGCAGCCATTCGGGATCGACTCGCGCACCTTCGGTTAGAAGCTTCGGAGGCAGTTGCTCCTGCACGTCCTGATACTGTTTCAATCCCATCAAGATTGTTTGCTGGCCGGGGATGAACTGGTGACAGCCCATGCAGTTGTATTTCTTGATGATCCACCAGCCGTCCTGAATGTCGTGGCGCGCGTCACCCGGCTTGTATAGATAACTCGCGGGCAGCGAAGTTTCTTCGCTTCCCATCAGGAAAGTCGTAAGGTCGAGCACCTGCTCTTTGGTGAGGTGCAGGTTGGGCATGCGGAGGGCCTCGGTTTCACCCTTGACCATGCCCTGGTCGTAAATGTTGGGTTCGGCGAGCTTGTGTTCGAAGAATCCTTTGTGGTCGTACCAGGGTTCTGTTGCTGGGCCGTCGGGCAGGCGCGCCAGATCTTCTTTATCTTTGATGGGCTCGGCGTCCTTGCCGCCGCGCTGGGCTGTTTCAGTGAACAGAGCGAAGTCGAGACGCTCAATGGGTTTGCTGCCTTCGTAGGTCAGTTCGGTGCCGATGCGGCCCTCGTCTTCGAAGCCCGCGATTTCGTGGCAACCGGAGCAGCCGAAATGTCGCACCCACACCTTGCCTTCAGCCTTGAGCGCGGGATCATCCATGAACGCCGCGTCTGCGTACGATGACGGATCCTTCGTTTTCTGCGTCATCAGATAGGTGGCAATGTCTTCGGCATCCTCCGGAGACAGGCGCAGGCTGGGCATCACGGTCATGTTCTGCACTTGCAGTTCGTGGCCGTCGTTGGGACAGCGGCTGTGGTCGAGATCGAACTGATAGGGAAGGCCCTTCTTGGCGTAATCTTCGGGGCCGATGTCTTTCTTTTCGTACGGGCAATAGGGGCGGGTGCGCTGGCGCGCGTTGTGAATCCAGCGGACGAGGTAATCGTAATTCGCTTTTTCGCCGACGCGGCTCAGATTCGCGGCAAACGTGCCGCCCTGCATCTGCTCGCCTTCGCCAATGGAGTGGCAGGCCAGGCATCCGCGCTCTTCAAATAATTCCTTTCCGTGCGCGGCATTGCCGGGCTTGTGTTTGGGAAGCGGGTCGGTGAATCCCGACTGCCAGATGTAGGCGGAGATCGCCTGGATCTGATGGTCGGTCAGGCGGAAGTTCGGCATCTTCGTCGTCGGACGGAAATCTGTCGGCTTCTTCAGCCAGACCGGAATCCAATTCTTGTTCAGCTTGAGGCGGACGTCTTTGAGATTCGGACCGACCTTCTTCATGTCCTGCATCAGGCTGTGCGACTGGTAATCGAGTTGTTGCAAACGGCCGTCCAGCTTGCTGTTTGCCACTCTCAGGTCAACTGCCTGGGTATTCAGCTTGTTGGCTTCTTCGTTCGACTCGGCGGCGTCGGCCTGCTTCATCAGATAGGCGGTTTGCTTCAGGTTGACTATTTTCTGAGTTTCGATCTGCTTGATCTGCTGGCTGACCGCGTTCAGATCGTCGGGTTCTTTGTCATATCCCTCGAAACGGTGACAGCCCATGCAGCCGCGCTGGCGAAAAAGGTCTTTGCCGTTGTTGATGGTTTGCCACTGCACGTCGCCGCTGGCCAGCACCATGTCGGCGGCGTGGCAATTCTGGCAGCCTGCCTGGGCGTTTTCTTTGGGGAACAGCGGCCACAGCCAGTGCTCGTAGTTTCCGTGCGCTTTCTCGACGCTGGTGGTGGCGCGTCCGTTGCCCTGGTGGCAGGGCGAGCAGCCGAATTTCTCGGGATCATGAATCTGCAACAACTCGGGCTGGGGATGGCTGGTGAACGCATCCGCGTATTCGTCCGGTTTCTTCTCGCCTTTCGCTGTCATCGAGGCCGCGGTGATTTTCAGCGGCTCGCGCGCGTTCATGTGGCAGGATTCGCAGCGGTCAACGATATTGGCGTCGGCCACATTGATCTGCACAATCGCTGGAACCCATTCACTCGCCCGCCTTTTCAGTCCGTCGATTTGCTGCGGCGTCAGGTCGACCATGTGGTCGGAAATGTACTCATCCATCTTCGCTTTGGCCGCGGTGACGGGCTTTAACACTTCGCCGAGGTCCAGGCTTAGTTTCGTGCGCTCGTCGCGGATCGAGTTATAGGTCTTTTCCAGTTCCTCGAAATCGTAGGCCTGCCTGGTTCCGTCGGGAAACTCGACGGTTGCTTTCTTCTCTTTGTATTCCTTGATTTCATTCCGCTTGCTGGCCTTGTCCGATTCGCTCTTGCTGGTTTCGAGTTCGTAGGTCAGCGCGTTCACGTAGGCGCGCCGGTCGGTGAATACACTCTGCACCGCGAGCAGGCGGGCGCTGGCGGCGTCGAGTTTCTTGCGCGCTTCTTCGGCCTGGGCTTTCGAGTCCTGATAAGTCTTCTCGTAAGCTTGCTTGAGAGCGATGTAATCGGGATTCTGTTCGACGTCTTTTTCCGACGTGGCCGATTTCGACCGCGCCGTATTCAAGAAAGCGCTGTAGCGGCCTTCCCACTGCTCCTGGAAGGCCTTCCACGGACGCTGGGTCCACGCCTCATCCCACAAAGCCCAGAACAACGTCGCCATCAGAATCACCATCGCGATCAGGTAATAGGCGGCGTACGACTTGCTTGTGATCGGATCCTGCTCGGGGTTGGGTTGTTCAGGCACCGCTTCCTCCGGAAAATCGGGTCTCGGGTCTCAGGTCTCGGGTCATAGGCTTGCGCCGTTGTATTGTCCGCTCCGCAACGTATTTGCCTTGGGTCGAAATCCTAAGACCCAAGACCTGACACCCAAGACCTAAACATTGAACCAGGGCGTAATCCACACATACTTGATGTGCCACAGCAGGCGCAGCCCCATCTTCAGCGGCAGCGCCACCATGGTCAGCAATAGAAACTGGGTAATGGAAAATTGCAGCAGGCTCATGCGCTTAAAGTCTTTCGCCATGTATCGCCGGAACAGCGAATAGACGAGAAAACCTCCGAGCACGTAGTAGCCGCCGACCACGATTGCGCCGAAGAGCGCCTTCGCCACGTTCGAGGTGATCCCGAAAATGTCGGGCAGGTCGCGGTTCACTTCATAGATGAGGCGGTTGTGATCCCAGGTTTGGCCTGGCCAGAACCACTGCCAGCCGGGGCCGCGAATGAAGGTTCCGATGATGATCATCGCAACCCACAGAATGATGAAGCCGAAAAGAAAAGTGGAAATCGAAAACTTGCGCTGCTTCCAGGTGTAGTAGCCGCTGCCCAGCGGGTTGGTGTCAACGTAGGGAATAACCATGAGGCCGATGATGATCATCGTGGGCATGACCACGCCGGCGATCCACGGATCAAAATAGACGAGCATCTCCTGCAATCCGAGGAAATACCACGGGGCCTTCGCCGGATTCATGGTTAGATTTGGGTTGGCCGGCTCTTCCAGCGGGGCGTTCAGCGTGATCGACCAGACCATCAGAATGATCGTGACGATGATGGCGGCGAGAAATTCAATGCGGAGCAAGAACGGCCAGACGTGCACTTCTTTTTGCCAGCCCGGCTTGAAGGGCCAGGTCTTGCGGTGATGGGTCTTGGCCAGGGCGGGATCGGCTTCGAGCTGCGCGATTAACTGGTCGTTAGCGTGCGCCTGCTTAAACGCCAGATAAATGTAGAAGCAGAGCAGCGGAATCAAGCCCACGATCGGGACGTTGTCTGGAGCGGAGCAAATCTCCCAAAGTTGTCGCCAGTCCATAAGTTCTCCAAGACCTTTGTGGGGACGGCCGCCCTCGGCCGTCCGCCGGGCAGAGCCCGGCAGTTATTGTGGCGGTCGCAAGAACCGATCGAGCTTCGCTCGATGGACAGCCGAGGGCGGCTGTCCCCACATGAAAACTTGTTACTCTCCCGCTGCTTTCGGTCCCCGGCGCGGCTTGTCGGCTTCCGCTTCCAGCATGACTTGCGCGGGGCCCGAGATTCCGCCATCCTTCCGGACGCGCCAGAAGTGGACGATCATCAGGACCGACGCGACAATCGGAATTCCGATGCAATGCCAGATGTAGGACCGCAGCAACGCATTCGCATCTACGATCGAGCCGCCGAGCAACCCGAAGCGCACATCGTTGTAAGGCGTCATGCCGAGCATCGAGCCGAACGGGCCTTCATGTCCCAGCAGCGGCGTCGCTCGCGCCATGTTCGTGCCTACCGTTACAGCCCAGAATCCCAGCTGATCGTCGGGCAGCAGATATCCCGTGAACGAAAGTAGCAAAGTAAAAACCAGCAGGAGCACCCCGATATTCCAGTTGAATTCCCGCGGCTTTTTATATGAGCCCGTCAGAAATACGCGGAACATGTGCAGCCACACGCCGATCACCATCAAGTGGGCGGCCCAGCGGTGCATGTTGCGCAGAATTTTGCCGAAGGGCACATCGTGCTCAAGGTAGAGCACATCGCGGAACGCCTGCACCTTGCTGGGGTGGTAATAAAACATCAGCAGAACGCCGGTGTAGGTGAGGATGATGAACAGAAAAAATGTGATCCCGCCCATGCCCCAGGTGTAGCTGTAACGCACCGCGTCGCGATTAATCTTGGCGGGATGCAAATGCAGGAACACGTTGGAAAGCACGCCCAGAGCCCGGTTGCGCGGCGTGTCGTCATGCTTGTGGCGGAAGATCGAGGTGTAGACCTGAGTCTTGGTCGGGTCTTTCAGGCCTTCGATCTGCTCCTTCGCCTTGGCGGGGATGTCGACCTTCATCGCCTGAATGTCATCTTTGACGCGGTCGACCAGGCCCACCTTGCCATTCTTGCCGTTATTTTCGTCAGCCATTATTGCCTCATGATGATTCGCGAACAAGCCGGCGGGACGCCGGCGCTACACTCCTGCTCCCTTATCCAGGCAAATACGCTCCCGGATCGTTGAAGTGCGTCGGTTGCCCTTTCGGCCACTGGTAGAGCCGGGAAGTATCGACGATGATCTGCCCGTCGGGCGCGAGTTCAACGTGGGCGCGGTCCATGGGCCGCGGAGCCGGGCCTTCGAAGTTGATGCCCTCGCTGTCGTAGCCGCTGCCGTGGCACGGACACTTGAACTTGTTCTCGCTCGGTTTCCAGTCTGGAGTGCAGCCCAGGTGGGTACACCGCGCGTAGATCACGAACACGCGGTCGGGAGTGCGATCGACCCAAATGCGGAATTTCTGCTGAAACTTGGTGTCGACGCCCAGCGCAAATTCCGAGGGATAGCCAATCTTGAAAACCGTGTTGGGTTCGAAAAGAGTGCGAGGAAGAAAGAATCGAAAGAAAGCCAGGAACCATGCGGTCAGGAACGCAGTCACCGCGACCCACACCAGACGGCGCCGGCGCCGGTCGATCTCGGTATTCGACGGCCCGGGCGAGGACAACCCGCCTGCCGCTGCCGCTTTCGAGGTTCCGACCGCCGGCGTGCCTACGTACTTCGTGGCATCCACCGCACCCGGGGCTGTGGGCTTGGCTGGCTCGGCATTCGGGGTGGGCTTCGCGCCCTCCGGTTCCGGCATGTGTCTTCCTCCTTATTCTTTTCTACTCATCGAACAAAACATTCTCGAACAATAACGTTGTCGAGCAAATCTTGGCTCTCTGCTAGTCGGCCGCTACCAGCACCGGCGCAACGCAGGCATCGACCTCTGCGCCCAGAGCGTCCCCGACAAGCTGCGCAAGCGCTGAAATAAACTTCGGAGAATCGTTCAGTCCTGCGCTCATCTCAAATTGCGTGATGCCCAGCCGCCGTGCTTCGTCGCGAGCTTCGTGATCAATCTCGCCTAGAGTCTCCACGTGATCGGAAACGAACGCTACCGGCACGATGCAAACGTCCCGCACTTTCTCAGCCGCGAGGTCGTGCAGCGTGCGGTGCAGGGAAGGCTGCAGCCATTTGCTGGCTCCGACCTTGCTCTGGTAGCAGAGCCGGTGACGATTACGCCATCCGCCGCGCTCCATCAGGAGGCGCACCGTTTCCTCAATGTGCTGCTGGTATGGGTCGCCCTTCGCGATGATCGACATGGGCACGCTATGTGCGCTGAAAACAATCTCGGCGCGTTCCGGCCTTGGAAATCGTTCGAGCGCCTCTTCGATCCTTTCGATTACTGCGTCTAAATACATGGGATGCTGGTAGAAGGCGCCCACGTTGCGTACCGGAACGTCGCCGCGGAACAGGCGCTCCCATTCGTTCAGGCTGCTGCCCGTGGTGGTCGAAGAATATTGCGGATACAGCGGCAGCAGGACGACTTCGTCGCACTGCGCTGCTTCGAGTTGCTCGATAGCCTTGCTGGTAAAGGGATGCCAGTAGCGCATCGCTATGAAACAGCGAGCGTCCAGATCTTGATTCGTGAGTTCGGCTTCGAGCGCCCGCGCCTGGCGCTCGGTGAAGCGGCGGATGGGCGAGCCTCCGCCAATGATTGCATAGTGGTGCTGCACTTTGCGGGCGCGCGTGGTCGAAATCAATTTGGCCAGAGGTTTGCGCCCGATGCGAGCAAACGGAAAATCAATAATGTCGGGGTCGCAGAAGAGGTTATAAAGGAAAGGCTCTATCGCAGCCAGCGTGTCAGGACCGCCGAGCTGAAACAGAATCACCCCCACACGCCGTGTTGTGCGCGCCATTCCCCAGATTCCCCAGAACGGGCGAATTTACTCTCATCTGCGGCGAGAGTCAATGGCGGAAATCGAAGAGAATGAGAACTGATAACCATATCTAGTGAATGGCGGCCGGCGCGGTCTTCGCTTTCTCCATTTCTTCGATCACCGAATCGGCGAATTGCGACGTTCCCGCCTGACCACCGATATCTTTCGTCAGCTTCTCGGGATGGCGGTATACCTTTTCCAACGCATTGCGAATTTGCAGGGACGCGTCGAACTCGCCGAGATGACGCAGCATCAGCAGTCCGGAGCGCAGCAGGGCGGTGGGATTCGCCAGATTCTTTCCTGCAATGTCAGGCGCGGAACCATGTACCGCTTCGAAAATCGCACAGTGATCGCCCAGGTTAGCGCTGGGCACAAATCCCAGGCCTCCCACAAATGCCGCGCACAAGTCTGAAATGATGTCGCCGTAAAGGTTTTCCATGACCAGCATGTCGTACTGATACGGATTCATCACCAGCTGCATGCAGGTGTTGTCGACAATGTGCTCGCCGTAGGTGATCTCGGGATACTGCTTGGCCACGGTACGGCAGCAGCGCAGGAATAAGCCGTCTGACAGCTTCATGATGTTGGCTTTGTGGATGGCATGAATCTTCTTGCGCTGATTCTTGCGGGCATACTCGAAAGCAAACTTCGCGATGCGGGTCGAAGCCTTCTCGGTAATGATCTTCAGGCTTTCGACAACTCCGGGCACGACTTCGTGCTCCAGCCCGGAATACAGACTCTCAGTGTTCTCGCGCACGATGATGAGGTCGACATCCGGATAACGCGTGGGGATGTGCGGCAGATTGCGAATCGGACGGAAGTTTGCGTACAGCTCAAACTTCTGGCGCAGCGCAACGTTGATGCTGGAAAAGCCGCCGCCGACGGGGGTTGTGACCGGCCCCTTCAACCCCACGCGCGTGCGCTCGATCGATTCAATTACCTCTTTCGGAATGTACTCGCCATGCTTTTCAAAGGCATCGGCGCCCACGGCGAACGACTCCCACTCGAACTTCACGCCAGTCGCTTCCAGAATGCGCACCGTGGCCCGCGTCACCTCAGGACCGATGCCATCGCCGGGTATGAGAGTTACTTTATGACTCATGATTAAACCAGTGGCCAGTGGTCAGTGACTAGTGGCCAGTGAAAACCGTCCTCGAATCTGAGTTGTCTGGCCACTGACCACTGCCTTTCGGTCACTGGCCACTTTTCCTTCCCTTAACTTCGCCCGTTTCTTTCGATTTCACCAAATCCGTCAGCTCATTCATGAATTCTTTCACGTCCTTGAAATCCAGATAGACGGAAGCGAAGCGCACATAAGCCACCTTGTCGTAGCGGCGCAGGCGGTTCATGATGAGTTCGCCCAGTTCGCTGGTCTTGCGCTCTCGTTCCTGCGACTCGATGACGAACGATTCGGCCTCGTTCACAATCTGTTCCAGCTTGCTGATGGGAACGGGTCGCTTCTCACAGGCCCGCAGCAGGCCGTTCAGAACTTTCTGGCGATCGAACTTTTCCCGGCGGCCGTCTTTCTTGACGACCATGTAAGGGATTTCGTCGATACGCTCGTAGGTAGTGAAGCGCTTGCTGCATTTCAGGCACTCGCGCCGGCGGCGGATCGATTCCGCCTCTTTGCTTTCCCGCGAGTCAACTACCTTGTCATTCGCAAATCCGCAAAAGGGACATTTCATGGCGCTGATGTTGATCGAAAACGAATCGGCGTTGCTATATCAAATGGTCGGGATC
>JBEKWP010000009.1:0-58638 GCA_049512915.1 Candidatus Sulfotelmatobacter sp. | reverse complement strand
TCCGGTCCCTTGACCACTTTGAGCGCAGCGTCGAGGGTGTCGCCGCCGCTTTTCAGGAAGGCATAGGCGTCGTCGAGATAGTTGAACCCGTTATTGGCGCAGACGATGATGGGGCGCTTGTACGGTCCGGATTGCGCACTGCGTTCCTGGGTTGCGGCACCTTGTTTGGGTTCTTCTCCTTGGACTTGCGCTCCTACTCCGGCGGCGACTGCTCCTAGAACTGAAGTCTTCACGAAATCACGGCGCGAGTAAGTCATGCGTTCCTCCTGCTTGTAGGAAACGGGGAAGGATATCACGCCGCTGGTTGAGGTTCTGAGCTTTGCCTCTGGCCCAGATCTGGCAGCGAAAAAAATTAGGGATCGGATTCGATTAATTATCTGGAATCAATCGTTTACGAGGAATCGATTCGGTTCGAATCCGGCTAAAATCTTGATTCCAGGCAGCTTATCCGCAAAATCTTGCAGGTAAAGGAGTTAGGTGTATCCGCATCGCGTAAGTTGTTTGGAATCAGTAGCAGGATTTCTGTCGAGACTGAAAACATGGGGAGTTGGGCGGCAAAATCTTGTGGGGAAAGGGCTTAGACAATGTTCTTTTCAGTTTTCAATGAACTGTTCTTTACTGCTTCTGCAGTGGCAATCATGAACGAATTTGAGAAACTGGGCAAGGTCAGATGTCACCCGGGTCGGTTGTGGAAAACTTCGAGAGGTCAACAGCCCTGCACGCCGACGTGGCGACAAACGAAGGTCAAAATCCCGAGTGGGTTTAGGGCAGTGAACTCCACCCTTCGGCTCCGCTCAAGGCAGGCTCTTTCGCAGAGAAATGCGAAAGATGGGCCAACCGCGGTGACGACAGCATAGAATCTGTGGGAGTTCCACGGAGAGCGAAGAACCATGCGCCGGTACCATCACATCGGAATTCCCACTACTGAAGCGAAGCCTGGCGAGACCCACCTGAAACACCTGAAGGTCTTTCTCGTGAGCCACGAGAAAAGTGAATTTGGCGTGGAGTGGATGCGTTTCGAAGCGGACGCGGCGGTTCCTGATCTGGTCCGGCAAGTTCCGCACGTCGCGTTTGAAGTTGCTGATCTCGCCTCGGAGCTTGCGGGCCGCGAAATTCTGATTGCTCCCAACAGCCCATCCGACGGGGTGCGCGTCGCGTTCATCGTGGAAAATGGCGCGCCCATCGAACTGCTCGAATTCACCGACCCCAACCATCCTGCCCGGCGGCAGCAGAGCAAGATGCTGCTATAAACACCCTCCATGCAAGGCACATGCCGCTGCGGGCTGAAGCGCCGCTCTTCCACGGCGCTTCACGCGTTTGTAGCCGTCTTCTCGCGATCTTCTCAGTACCGTCAGAATCAGCGGCCGGCGAATCTGCGAGAGCGTTCCGCTAACCGGCGCGGCGGTTGACGGAGGACTTTGGCGGGACGTCGGCGATGGAGCGCAGGTTGTTCTTGCTGTTCTGATCAGAGCGGAAGCGCAGCAGTGCGGCGATGTTTCCGATCTTGTCGAACTCGGGATCGTCCTTGACGTAAAAAAGTTCGATGTCGTGGCGGATGACCCGGGGCAGGATGGCTTCGCCTACGTCGACCACCTCTCGAGTCTGCCGGCCACAAACCGGACAGAAGTTGACGAGGTGGGCGTCGAGGTGGCCGCAGCCGGAGCACTGGACTGCCTGGGAGTGATAGCTTTGCCCGACCAGCAGGGTTTGCACTTCGCCCCGCTCGAGGGAGTTGAGCACGCGGCGCAATCCGGTGACGCCACGCGCCTGGTGGCGAGCCTGATTGAGGGTTTCGCGAACCAGTTCTTCACAGCGGCGCGCCTGCGCGCCGGCAAAAATGCTTTCCGCGTGCGAACGGATCTCTTCGTCGCTCACGTGAGCAACCTCGGCGGTAAACCGGCCCAGCAATTTCTGCTTGGCGTAGGGATGCAGTTGGGGTTCGAACTGCGACCAGTGAACGTCCTGGCAGCCAAGAATCCAGTTTGCGAACAGGCCTTTGTCTTTCTCAGCGGTGTCTTTATTGGTTTTACCCAGCGCATCCTTAAGAAATTCGGCGATGAATTTGAAATGCTGACGGGCTTCATCGGCTACGCGGTGCTGGGCGTGGCCCGCATCGTAGCCGCCGAAGTCATCGCCACGGCCGCGGCGGGTTTGAGCATGAAAGAAATCCATACGTTCGGTTAATTCGCCCAAGCGCAGATCAAACAGGCGGGCACGATGACGATCGATCAACACGATGCCGAGGCTGGGAAATGCACCGAGTAATTGGGCCAGTGGTTTCAGGTGAAAATGGCGGTTCACCAGAAGCTGCGTAATGCTTAACTGTGCCGGCAGGTCATATTCCCGCCAGAAGCCCTGCGCGCTGCAGGCGAACACGGCTTTGGCGCGAGCGCCGTTGCCACGCAGGCCACTACCGCGAAGATCTTGTGAGAGGCGCACAATGCGATCGAGATCGGCGCGGGCTGATTCGAACTTGTCTTTATCTTTACTCTTAGGATTGCTGTTACCCGCGGTGGTGCTCCTGGTTCTGGTCTCCAACTGGCGCATGGCTTCGCGCGCCAGATCCTTGGTCAGGATTGCTTCTTCTTTGTGGGCTTTGTTGCGGGGTGTGGCGGGTTGAAAGTAGAAGCTGAGAGCGCAGCCTGACGGATCTTCAAATTCTGCCAGTTCGCGGATCTGTTCCCGTGTGATCATGCCGTAAACTCCATCCTTTTAAACCAGTGCATTCAAACCAGTGCATTCAACCCAGTGCTTTCCAAGAAGTGGAAAGGTAGTTTATGCGGTGCCGGTGTTGGCGAACCTCCCCTTGAATTGGCGGACGAGCCGGGGCGATTTGCGCAGGTGCTCGCGCGCCGCCGCAATCGAGTTCAACACGCGATCGGGCGAGGCGCCGGTGATGGCGGAGATTTCGTCGATGCCGAAGCCTTCGAGGGCGTGCAGGATGAAAGCCTCGCGATGGTCCGGGTTCACGTCGTGCAGAGCGGAGGCGATGAGGCGCATCATTTCATCGGAGCCGACGATCTGTTCGGGCGTGGCCACGCGGTCGTCGGCGATGATGGTTTCTTCGGTGATGGCTTCATCGGGCTGATGGAACTGGAGTTCGGGTTCGTCGCTGGCCTTTACGTTTGGTTTGCGGGCGGAATCTTCAAGATGCACGGCGGTGCCGGGGTTGCTGGCCTCGGGGCGTGAGAGTTCATCGAGAGCCTTCATGGCCAGGCGGTAGAGCCAGGGCTCGAGGGCGAGGCGCTCCGGTTTGTCTTTGTTATTGCCGTCACCCTCGCCGAGAGCGGCGGCGATGGTTTCGTCAATGACTTCGTCTTTGCTGATGGAATCTGGAGCGACCAGGTCAGAGGCTTCGCGGAAATAAATTTCGCGCTCCACAAAACGCTCGAGGCGGGAAAGATTCACATTGACGTAGGAGCGAACGTCTTCGGCGGAAACCATCGCGGGAAACACCGCGGCCAGAGTCTGCTCAAAGGGCACGGAAATGCTGCGCCGGGCTGAGGTCTCATGCTGCCGGCGCGGCCATTTGTGGGAGGAGCGCAGCAGGTCTTTGTGCTTGTTGACCTGCTGCAGCAGATCTTCGAAAGCGCTCTTCACGGCGGCGGCCGCGGTTTGAGCTTTGGCCTGCACTGCCATCTGCCCTGAAGGCAGGCGCAGGTTGAGGGAAACGCTGGTGCCTTCGCGGGCAGAAATCTCCTCGACCATGCCCTTCAAATGAATCAGCTCGGGACGGAAGACCTGCAGGCGTTTTCGCAGTTTTTCGACTTGATGTTGGATATCTTTTTCTACGGCGGGAGTTTTATGAAGGCGGTAACTGACGTGAACGTTCATGAGCACCTCAAGCTTGCCAGACGGCGACGCGCAAACCAGTGCTTTCTATCGCGATTGTACACCCGGGCAAGACTGGGAAACTGTAATAGAAAAAAGTGATTGGATGGTTCGACGGTTTTGGGAATTGGTGAGCGGGCCTGGAGACTTTGGAGCGAAATAATTGGGGCTCGCAGTTTACCCGGCAGGCAGCGTGCCACGGGAGATCCCCTTCGGCTTCGCTCAGGGCAGGCTCTCGTCCCGCTGGAGAAAACGCGGGACTTCGGGATGACGCCGTGAGGCGGAGCGTCGTGGATTTTCAAATTGAGGTACTACCAAATAATTTACAGAGTGGCGCTGTGACGGATATGATCCGTGAGCTATGAAATTAAGAAATCTCCTGCTTCTTGCTGCTCTGGTTGGTTCTTTGTGGGCTCAGGCTGCTTTATCCCAAGCTCCTTCATCCAAAGAAGTCGATGCCGTCTATCCTGACGCGCACGCGCTGTATCTGGATATTCATCAGAATCCGGAACTCTCTTCGCATGAAACTCAAACTGCGGCGAAACTGGCTGGGCGGTTGCGAGGTTTCGGCTTTGAGGTGACGGAACGTGTCGGAGGGACGGGAATTGTGGCCGTGCTGAAAAATGGCGCGGGCCCGACCGTGATGCTGCGCACGGAACTGGATGCGCTGCCGGTGGAGGAGAAGACCGGGCTTTCTTACGCGAGCAAAGTTCACGCCAAGGATGACGCCGGGCACGAGGTTCCGGTGATGCATGCCTGCGGGCACGATTTGCATATGGCGTCGATGATTGGGACCGCGGCGATCATGGCGCATAGCAAAGACACCTGGCATGGGACGCTGATGCTGATCGGGCAGCCGGCGGAAGAAACAATTCTTGGCGCGAAGGGGATGATCGACGACGGGTTGTTCACGCGCTTTCCGAAGCCTGACGTGCTTGTGGCGTTGCACGTGGGCAATGGGTTGGCGGCGGGACAGGTTGGCGTGACCTCTGGAGTTATGTCTACGAACGCGGATTCTCTGCGGATTACGATTTATGGCAAGGGCGGGCATGGCTCGGCGCCGCATACGGCGATTGATCCTATTGTGATCGCGGCGCGGACGATTCTGGCGCTGCAGACCATTGTTTCCCGCGAGGTGAAGCCGGGAGAAATGGCAGTGGTGACTGTCGGATATATTCGGGCGGGCACGAAGAACAACATCATTCCGGATCAGGCTGAATTGGGGCTGACGGTGCGGACGTTTAAGGCGGACGTCCGCAAGCAGGTGCTCGCGGCGATCACGCGCATCACGAACGCGGAAGCGGAGGCGGGAGGGGCGCTGCGTCCGCCGTTGATTGAGCATTACGAGGCTACGGACTCGGTGTACAACGATCCGGCGTTGGCGGAGAGGCTGCGCGGGGTGCTGGAATCTACGCTTGGCAAAGATAACGTGATCACGGAACCGCCGGCGACTGCTTCGGAGGATTTTTCTTATTTTGTGGAGCAGGGGATTCCGGGGTTCTACTTTGGTCTGGGAGGCGCGGATCCGGAGAAGCTGGCGCAGGCTAAGGCTGCGGGGACGATGCTGCCTTCGAATCACTCTCCGCTGTTTGCGCCGGATGTGGATCCGGCGCTGCGGACCGGGATTACGGCGGAGGTGGCGGTGTTGCGGAGTTTGCTGAAGTAGTGCTAAGGATCGCCCGAACGGCGGCGTGCTTGCGGGAGATCCCCTTCGGCTTCGCTCAGGGCAGGCTCTCGGCCCGCTGGAGAAAACGCGGGCCTTCGGGATGACGCCGGTTCAGGTATAGAACCGGCTGGATTGTTCAGACCGCACACTCCTCCCATCGGCCCGCAATTAACGGCGCTTTAGCGCTTCAAGTTCCTCGAGGGTTCTGGGCCAATCTGAACCCAGGAGCCGGGATAGGCTGCGGTCGGCTAGAACTTTGCCGGCGGTCTGGCAGCGGGCGCAGTAGTTGGTTTCTTTGTCGGCGTAGCGGATTCGCAAAACTTTGTCGCCGCAGCGGGGGCATGGTTCGCCGTAGCGGCCGTGAACTGCCATGCCTTTGCGGAATGCGGTGACTTTTTCGGGGAAGGCGGCGGTGGCTTCGGCGCGGAGCCGGTTGATCCAGAACTCGAGCGTGTGGTGCGTGGCAGCGAAGAGTCTCTCCCATTCCTCTGGTTTTAGTTTTTGCGTGAGGGTGAGCGGCGAGAGTTTTGCGGCGTGCAGGATTTCGTCGGAATAGGCGTTGCCGATGCCGCTCAACAGGCGCGGATCGGTGAGTGCGCGCTTGAGTGTGTGGTTTTCGGCGGTGAGTGCGGCGCGAAACGAAGCTAGATCGCTCGAGAAGACGTCGATGCCTCCGGCGTCGAAGGAGCGTAATGCTTCCTCGCCTTGCACGACATGCAGCGACGCGCGGCGCTTGGAGCCTGCTTCGGTGAGAACCAGGGAACCATGGGGGAAATCGAACGCTGCCAGCGACTGGCGGCCGGCGAGCTTTGCCTCCAGCGGGCGCCAGTGCAGCCGGCCGGCGATCATCAGGTGAAGGACCAGCCAGAGATCGTTCTCTAGACCAATCGCAATTCGTTTGCCGATTCTTCTCAGTTCTCTGACTGCGCGGCCTTCTACGTCTGAAAGTGGCGGTTGGGCGGTTCGCAGCAGGAAGGCGCTTTGCAGGCGTACACGCTCTAGTGGCTGACCGACTATTCGCGGTTCTAGGGCGGTGATGTAGGCGGCGATGTCGGGCAATTCTGGCATGAGGTATAGCTTGCACGGGAGCGCCACGATTTAGCAACGCTCGTGGTAGCAATCGTCGAGCTGCGCTCGACGGACAGCCGAGGGCGGCTGTCCCCACATAAACCTTTATGAACACCCATGCGGTTAGCTGATCTGATTCAGGATCGCGCGGGCTTCTGCTGCGGGGTCGGCGGCTTCGGTGATGGGGCGGCCTACGACGATGTGGCTGGCTCCGGCGGCGATGGCTTCTGCGGGGGTGGCGACTCGGGCTTGATCGGCGTGGCGCGATCCTGCCGGACGGACGCCTGGGGTTACGATGGCGAAGTTGTGGCCGAGTTCGGCGCGGACAGCCGCCGTTTCGCGGGCGGAGGTGACGATGCCTTTGCATCCGTTGTCTAAGGCCAGCGTGGCCAGCCGCAATACTTCCTCGCGCACGGTTCCGCGAAAACCGACTTTCTCCATTTCGTTTTCGTCGAGGCTGGTCAGCACGGTGACTCCGAGCACCAGAAGAGCGGGGTTGTTGGCGCGCGCCGCATCGACCGCGGCATGGAGCATTTTGGCGCCGCCTGCGGCGTGCACGGTCAGCATGCTCGCTCCGAGCCGGGCGGCTTCATGCACGGCCGCAGCGACCGTGGTGGGAATGTCGTGATACTTGAGGTCAAGAAACACGCGGCGGCCTGAGGCGACGAGATCGCGCACCACCTGCGGGCCTTCGGCGGTATAGAGCTGCATGCCGACTTTATAGGTGAGGGCGGAGTCGCCGACGGCCGCAACGATCTTTTGTGCGGCCGCCGCCGTGGAAACGTCGAGAGCGACGATCAGCTTCTCGCGCGCAGGATTGGCACCTGGAACGTTGGGGATGCGGTTGGTCAGAGTGGCCTGCATCCCAGACAGTGTAGTTGGTTTACTGGAGTTCCGCCATAGGATGGTTGTAAGCTACGGTCTGGTAGACCTGCTGGCGCTCGGTCCGGGGCTTGACCAGATCCAGGCGAACCCTCTGCAGCCCGCGTTGCTCGAACTGGAGCACCTGGGCGGCGCCGAAGGAAAGGTCGATAATACGGCCGGGTACGACCGGACCGCGGTCGTTGATCTTGACCACGACCACCCGTCCGTTGCGCAGGTTGGTCACCCGCACATAGCTTCCCAGGGGAAGGGTGGGGTGGGCGGCGGTCATGTCATACATGTCGAAGTCTTCGCCGCTGGCGGTCGGTCTGCCGACGAAATACTCGCCGTACCAGGAGGCTGTCCCAACTTGATACGGTTGGTTTTTAAGGTTATGGTTGCGGGTTTCGGGTTGGGCTGGAACTGCCCTAGTTTGGGCTGAACTGGCCTCCGAGTTGTTCGGTCCCTGAGCCGCTCCCAGTCCGACGACCAAAAAAGCGATCATCAGTCCATGAGCTATACGTCCACGCATTCAGTTCTCCTCGCATACTCAAAAGTCGTCCTAGCTAGGCTGTGTTGGTTTAAGGTTCTTTTAATGGTAGGGGGGTGATGGGGGCTTGTCAACCCGAAAGTGCATGGCCTATGGTGACGTGATAGTTATGGATATCTCACGTAACTTGTTGTTAATCATGAGTAATCGGCAACATGTAACTCAAAACAATGATGTTAAGTGTTTATGATATGGTAAATACTCAGAAGGGTGTAGTCCGGGTAGTATTTTCATCCTCAATCGATTCAGTGACTTACGGAAAGTTCCTTCTAAGTTGTTTGCGGAGAGCATTTTAGGTACAAGGTTGGATAGAGTTGAGCGTATTTTTTCGAGAATCATGGCGGAAAAACCACCAGTTGTGCTGACCATCGCCGGTTTCGACCCCTCGTCCGGAGCCGGGGTAACGGCGGACATTAAGACGATCGCCGCCCACGGCTGCTACGGAGTGGCTTGCATCACCGCCCTGACGGTGCAGTCGACGGCGGGGGTTCGGCGGGTAGAAGCGCTGGATCCTGGTCTGGTTTATGAGACCCTGGAGGAGCTTGCCGCCGATATTCCCATCGCAGCTGTCCACATCGGGATGCTGGGTAGCGGGAAGGTGGTCAAAGCTGTGGTTGAGTTCCTCAGCCGGCGGTCGGGAAAGGGTGGGCGTCCTGATGGGCTGCCCAATGTTGTGCTTGATCCGATCCTGAAGTCTTCTTCGGGTGCGGACCTGCTGGACGAGGCGGGAACGCGGCTGCTGATCGAGAAGCTTATCCCGCTGGCCGATGTGATCACGCCGAATGTGGAGGAGGCCGCAGTCCTCACTGGCTTGAAGGTGACCGATCTCGAGGAAATGAGGGCAGCGGCGGGGAAGCTCCATCAGATGGGCTCGGCTGCTGTGGTGATCACCGGCGGGCATCTGGAGAAGGCAACCGATCTGTTGAGTTTCACCACGAAAAATGGGGTCGAAGAAGAAGTATTCAAGGCGGAGCGGCAGCGCTCGAATTCCACTCATGGCACGGGTTGCGCCTTTGCTACCGCGATGTCGTGTCATCTGGCGCTTGATCGCGGATTAGCCGAGGCCGCGTTGCTGGCCAAAACGTTCGTGACGGCGGCGATTGCGGCGGGACATCCGCTGGGGCGTGGAACTGGACCTGTCCATCATCTCTATCGCATGAATCAGCAGCGCAGGGCGGCGGGTACGGGAAGCGAGTCGTAACGGAAGGGTTTCGACCGAATACCGGGGTGTGGGGATTAATCCTGGTCGGCGTCTTTATCCGAATCCGAATCCGACGGTTTGAGCAAAATCCCGGCAACGAAAGATGCGGTTGCGGCCAGCAGCCATTCGATCCGCCACATCTGGATGGCCTGGAACTCCGCCAGATTCGATACACGATAGAAGAGGCTGACGCCGATCGCTCCTGCCACACAGCCGAGGCCGATCATGAAGGCGATGAGGGAGGCAGTCGGCAGACCGATCCAGCGCTTGATTTCATGGAAATGGAGATAGTGGAGCCAGTCAGGAAAGGAAATCTCCTGCCAGGCGGCAGCGATTAAGCGCATAGACGACCGGAAGCCAGTGCCCACCCGCGCCACGGTCTGCGCGAACTGGCCACTGATGAGAGCCGCCTCCGCGCTGGCGTGGATGGTGGGACGGCTAAGCCCACAGGCATGGCAGAACCTGGCGCCGATCATGAACTCGGTGCCGCAATCGGCACAGGCATCGGCCAAAGCCGGGGTCGCAGCCGGGGGAGCTGCGACCGCCGGTGGTTCCAGCACAAGCGGGGACCGCCAAAACTCCTGCGGAGCATCTTGAACAACTTCAGCCATAGGTTGGAACGTCTGACTTCTGAAAGGCAAGCCGACCACCAAAGCGCATCGTCGACTAAGGTGTTTTCAAGTCAAATACTTGCAACTTTTCCCCCATCATGTTGCAAGTGAGTCTCGCGCAATTATTACCCGCAAACCCGTAAAGATGCCCCAGTACCTTGGTTTTTTTCAGGTCTGGATGGGGAGATTATAGGGTTCATGCCATACAAGTTTCGAGAAATTATTAGGTTCGCCCCATGACATTTTTGGTTCGTGCCGTGCACGGGAAAACTCGGTTAGACTAAAGTTCAAAGGCTAACGGTCGGGATGCAGTGGAGTCTGATAGTGAAACGGTGGGATGGGAAGGCGGTGTTCTGCCTGGTCATCCTTTTTGTCTTTTGCCTGTTGTGCCCTCAGGCTAGGGGTCAAGCTGCGGGGCAAGGGACTCTCTCATCGGCCGCGGCGAATTCGGCGGAACACGATCCGCAGGTTGAGGTTGCTTTTGGCCATTTTTATAATCTCGAATACGACCGGGCGGTCCAGGAGTTCGAGAAGGTGCTGGATCGGCATCCGAGCGACCCTTCGGCCATAAACCACCTGCTGACCACGGTTCTGATGCGCGAGCTTTACCGCATGGGCGCGATGAACAGCGGCGAATATGCGAACGACAGCTTTATCGGCGACGCGCATCGAACGGCTGATCCCAAGGTTACGGAGCGGATCCGAGAGTTAGTAAGCCGCGCCGAGGGGTTGGAAGAGCAGCAACTCAAGGTGAATCGCAACAACGTGGACGCCCTTTACGCCCGCGGCGTCACCCGGGCGCAGTTCGCGCTTTATACCGCGCTGGTGGAGCGTGCCTGGTTTTCCGCGCTGCGCAATGCGGTGGGCGCGCGCCGTGATCACGAACGGGTTCTGGAACTCGATCCCCAGTATGTGGATGCCAAGCTGGTCGTGGGCACGCACAACTATGTGATGGGCAGCCTGCCCTGGAGTGTGAAGGTCGCCGTGGCGCTGGTGGGGCTGACCGGGACGAAAGAAAAGGGACTCGAATACCTGCGCGAAGTGGCCGACAGCAACGGAGAGAACAGCGTAGATGCGAAAGTGGTGCTGAGCCTGTTTCTGCGGCGCGAGCATCGCTACGATGAGGCGCGTGTGCTGATGCACGAGCTGGCAGCGCGGTATCCCAGGAATTATTTGTTTCCGCTGGAGGAAGCGAATCTGTTGCGCGCCAGCGGGCACGCGCCAGAGGCCGCGGCAGGGTATCGCCAGGTTTGGCAGAATGGGCGGGAAGGGAAGTACGGCAACCTGCACTACGAGCTGGCGGCGTGGGGTCTGGGGGAGCTGCTGCGCAGCCAGAAAGATTACGCAGGAGCTGCGTCCGCGTATGAATTGGTGGGGCAGGCTCCGGAGCCTGATCCTGAGACCCTGCAGAAGGCCAACCTGGCTGCCGGGGAAATGTATGACCTGCTCCAGAAGCGTGATCTGGCGATGAAGAAGTATGAGACTGTGCTGGCCGAAAACGGCGCCACTCCTCCCGCGGAAAGGGCGAGAGAGCACATCAGGGAAGCGTACCGGGAGTGAGCCGAGCGCAAGTGCGGTCAGACAGCATGGACGACCTGAAGCCCCAGCAGAGCCTCAAAAGGATCGAAGTCGTGGTCGCGGTGCAAGAGTTCGTGCTTGGCCTGCAAACAGAAAGTGGCGATCAGGCAATCGATAGTCTTTCGGACCGTATAGCCGCGTGCACGCAGGTCTCGGTAGTTATGGGCTGCGGCAACAGCCAAGCCACTGCCTCCGGTCTGAAAAACCTGGAACCTCAGGAGGTCGGCTTGGGCTCGCGAAAACGCGCTTTGGTCCCGAATGCCTTGCAGTACCTCGCAAAGGATGAGGTCGGTCAGCCCGAGCCGCTGCCGTTGCAGTTCGCGGTCGAGCCAACGCGTTTCCGGGTTTGGGCTGCCGCGCAGGTAGTCGATCCACACGGTAGTGTCGACAATGACCACGATCGGGTTATTCCCCGACCCGCGCCGAGCGCGACTGGTTGAGGTCACCATCCCAATCGATTTTCCCGCGGAGCCGGCGAATCGAGCCCTGGGCGAGCGTGTCTGTCAACAAGCGGAGCCCGGCTTCCACGGCGGCTCTCTTCGTGGGAGCCCCACTGAGCCGCATTGCCTGTCGCATCAAGCGGTCGTCGATCTCAATGTTCGTGCGCATGTTGAATCTCCGATGTGTAAGTATCGCATATTTGTGTGTATTGGAACAAGCGGCGGCGACGAACCGTTTTCGTCCCGCTGCCTGGTCCTGGAACTTTCCGTTCTACAATTGCGTATTGTTTTGTAGAGGGCTCGCCGGAGGGCAGGGTTATGTATTGCAACTATTGCGGCAAAGTGATTCAGGACGACGCGGCGGTTTGCGCTTATTGCGGTACTCGAGTGGGAGCATCGATTGCGCGCAAGCGCCTGGTGCGGCCGCGGCAGGGGCGGAAGATCGCGGGGGTATGCATCGGGTTCGCCGAGTATTTCGACGTCGATGTCACCGTGGTACGACTGGTGTGGCTGGTCGCTTCGTGCCTGACCGGCATTGGGCTGCTCGCTTATCCCATCGCCTGGATTGTGATGCCGGAAGAGCCTGTGCAGTTGACGGCGCCAGCGGGCGCGCAGCGCGCGGCGAATCCGTAAGCGAATTCGTAACCCCGACATGGGACGCGATACGCTGCGCTGTGATTAAATCGCCTGATGCAGAGTATTGCCTCCCGGCAAATCCGCAGCGGCGACGCCGAGATCGTATATTACGTGCAGGGTGAAGGCTCTCCCGTAATTCTGCTGCATCCCTTTCCTGTGAATCATGAGTTCTGGTTGCCAGTGGCTCAGGAGCTGGCCACGCGGTACCGCGTCATTTTGCCGGATCTGCGCGGGCACGGAGATTCTGGCGTCGGCGAGGGTCCGGCCACCATGGAGAAACATGCGGGCGACATTGCCCGCGTGATGGATGATGCCGATATCGGCCGCGCTCCGCTGATTGGGGTTTCCATTGGCGGATATGCGTTGTTCGAGTTCTGGCGGCGGCATCGCGGCCGCGTGGCCGGGCTCGGCCTTTGCAATACCAAGGCGCCCGCCGATTCCGCCGAAGCCCGCGCTGGACGCCTGCAGGCTGCAAACGACGTGCTCGAGCGCGGCACCGAGCCCTTTTTCGAGAGCATGATTCCACGCTTGCTGGGTAAGACCACGCGCGAGGCGCGGCCTGATCTGGTCGACGGCGCGCTGCGCATGATGCGGAAGATGTCGCCCCAAGACGTGGCGCAAGTGCAGCGCGGCATGGCCGAGCGTCCGGATTCCGTGGATACATTGAAGACCATCAATGTGCCCACGCTGCTCGTAACCGGAGAAGAAGATATCCTGACCGGCGTGAACGAGGCCGAACTGATGCGGCAACACATCTCCGGGAGCCAGTTGCGGGTTATTCCGAAGGCTGGGCATTACTCGCCGTGGGAGCAGCCTGAGGAAGCCGCCAAGCTGTTGCGTCAATTTCTGGAGCGGGTTTAGAACCAGTGCTTTCCAAGTCCAGCCTGGGCTAGAATCAGGGGCGCCATGAAGAAATCATTTGCAGTGCTGGTTCTCGGGATGTTGGCGGTCTTCATCTCTATCTCTATCTCTGCCTGCGCGCAAGGCCCCGCCGTCCCACGTCCTCGCATACTCGGAATCGATCACGTTTCGTTCTACACCACGGCTCCAGACGGCGTGAAGGCGCTGTACAGCGGCACGCTCGGACTTACTTCGGCCGCACCTGTGGAGTCTGGCGGGCTCGTGAGATACACGGTGGGCGGGCAGTGGATCGGCTACAGCGCCGCGCCCGACCCCAAGGCGACCGACCGTATGGATCACGTTGCGTTCACCACAGACAACGTCGGGGCGCTGCGCAGATATTTGATCGCCAAGGGTATGAAGGTGCCCGCGGTTGAAGGACATGCGGACCACAGCTTGAGCTTCACCATGGCTGACCCGGAAGGTCATCGCATCGAGTTTGTTGAGCGCAGCGCGTCGGCAGCACCCGCTCCAGCGGCCGATTCCGCGGTTTCGCGCCACATGATTCACACCGGTTTCGTGGTCTATCACCGCGATGCCGAAGACAAGTTCTATCGCGACATTCTCGGGTTTCGGCTTTACTGGCATGGCCACGATAAGCCGGGCACGACAGATGACTGGGTGGCGATGCAGGTTCCGGATGGCACCGATTGGCTGGAATATATGTTGAACCAGCCCGAACACATGGACCTGCAACTCACCGGCGTGATGAATCACATCTCGCTCGGAGTCGCCGACATGAAGAAGGCACAGTCGATCATGGAATCGCATGGCTGGAAGCCGCACGGTGACGAAGAAGCGGAGATCGGCAAAGACGGCAAGTGGCAGCTTGACGTGTTTGATCCCGATCTGTCGCGGGTGGAGTTGATGGAGTTTAAACCCACGCAGAAACCGTGCTGCAACGATTTCACCGGACCGCATCCGACGGAGTGAGGGACGAGACGGCACTCCCGCGATTTGCTACAATCCTCCCGGCATGATTGATACGGAGCTGGTTGCTGCGAAGACTGTCGTGAATGCCAAGGGCGACGGACCCACTGCGGATGTAAGTGGGGCGGAGGGACGCGTTTTCTTGCTGACCCTCGATATTACGCAGATCATCGAACAGGAATCGCTCGACGTGAGCGTCTATGGCTCGGCGGATGGCGCCACCTGGGGAGCGAAGCCGGTGGCCGGGTTTCCGCAGAAGTTTTATCGTGGCGAGTGGCCGCTGCTGCTCGATCTGACGGCACATCCCGATGTGAAGTTCGTGCGCGCGCACTGGGACGTGGCGCGGTGGGGACGCGGCGTCGAAACCCCGATGTTCGAGTTTGGAGTGCGACTGAAAGAAATTCCCGCGGACATACTGCGTGAGGCTCGTAATGAGGCCAAGGCGTTGGCCTAAGGAATTCACGACAGCGTTACTGCTTCTCCTTCCTTTATATTGATCTCAGGATGAACAGCGAGTCTCAGGTGGTGGTGCGTCCGGCGCGCAACGTGCGCGGCGGCGTAAGTCTCCCGGGCGACAAATCGATTTCGCACCGCTACGCCATGCTGTCGGCGATCGCCGATGGGCCCTCGCGCCTGGAAAACTACTCGACCGGGGCCGACTGTGCCAGCACGCTCGGTTGCCTGCGTTCGCTGGGGGTGAAGTGGGAACGCAAAAATGGTGCAGACAACGTCATCGAAGTGCAGGGAAGCGGGCTGTCGCTGACGGCTCCGAATGAACCGTTAGATTGCGGAAATTCCGGTTCAACCATCCGCATGCTGAGCGGCATCGTTGCTGCGCAGAAGTTTTCAAGCGAGATGGCGGGGGATGAATCGCTCTCGCGCCGACCAATGGAGCGGGTGATCACGCCGCTCACCGCGATGGGCGCGCAGATCGTATCGCGGAACGGACGCCCGCCTTTGCGCGTCAACGGCGCCAAGCTGAAAGGGATCCACTACCAGATGCCGGTGGCCAGCGCGCAGGTAAAGACGTGCCTTCTGTTCGCCGGGTTACTGGCCGAAGGCGAAACGCGCATTGAGGAGCCGCTGCGGACGCGTGATCACGGAGAAGTGGCGCTCCGCGCATTCGGCGCGGATCTTGAGAGCAAGGGGAACGAAGTGAGAATTCGCGGCGGCCAGCGTTTGCGCGGCATCGATGCGCGAATTGCGGGAGATATTTCGAGCGCTGCGTTCTTTCTCTGCGCCGCTGCTCTTTTCCCTGGTTCGCAATTGACTGTCACCAGTCTGCTGATGAACCCGACGCGAGCGCTCCTGCTCGATATCCTTATGCACATGGGACTCCGCGTTTATGTTACCGAACTGCGAAGCGTATACGGCGAACTGGTAGGCACGCTGCAGGTCGAGGGTGCGCGGTTGAAAGGTACGACCGTCGCAGGCGCGGCTACTGCTGCACTGATTGACGAGATTCCGGTGCTGGCCGCGATCGCTCCCTATACTGAGCAGGGAATCGAGGTTCGCGATGCGAAGGAGTTGCGAGTGAAGGAGTCAGACCGCATCGCATCCATTGCCACCAACCTCCGCGCGATGGGAGCGGCTGTAGAAGAACGCGAAGACGGCCTGAAGATTCCCGGTGGACAATCGCTGCACGGCGCGGAGATCGAATCCTTCGGCGATCACCGCATCGCGATGGCCTTCAGCATCGCAGCTCTGCGAGCCCAGGGCGAGACTTTGATTCGCGGCAGTGAATGCGCAGCCATCTCGTATCCGGCATTCTTTTCCACGCTGGAAAGCCTGGTCGAGCGCTGAGCGCTCTCTCGCTTGCGTTGGCGAATCCGCTTCCGCGGCGATAGAGATCGCCGTCGATCCCCCGCAAGGGCGCACTGGGCGCAGGTGTGGTAAAGTGGTGCACCCAGAAATTGGGTCCTCGCCACCTTCGCAAAGGAGCCTGTTATGCCCACCCTCCGCGACATTGTGAAAGACCGCAAAGTTTACTCCATCGACGCCGCACGGACCGTGTTGGAAGCGGCGCGCTTCATGATGGAACACAACATCGGCGCGCTGCCTGTGCTCCGCAACGGAGAACTTGCCGGCATCTTTTCCGAGCGCGACATCATGAACCGCGTGGTCGCCGCGGGCCGCACACCCGGTCACACTGCGGTCTCCGAAGTGATGACCGCCAACCCGCGCGCGGTTAGTGTGGATGAAACCATCGAGGAATGTCTCTTCATCATGCACGAGTTTGGCTTCCGGCACCTGCCCATTGTGGAGGGCAAGGAATTGAAAGGGCTGGTTTCGCTGCGTGACATTGTCCTGCGGCAGGCGGCCGAACTTGAACGCCAGCGCCGCGCTTCCTGAGAGCGGGCTTCCGGTCTTAACATTCGGCTGGGCTTTCGCCGAACTGCGCCGGACCTCACTACTGGACAGAGACTGAGAGACTAAAGACAACGGCCGGGGAAAGCTTACGGGGTAACTCAGTTCGCCGTGTGGGCCGTCGTCACCGCGAGCGTAACGATCGCGGGATCGACGGTAACGTTGCTGGGCGCCGCACCGTTTGCATCCGAGCCGGTCAGCGTGAAGGTGTAGGTATTCTTCGGAGTGATTTGGCCATTCAGAGCTTGAGTACCGACTCGGCCCCCGCAGGCAGGCAGCAACAGTAAACTTCCGGCGACTAACATTAAGACAAATACGGCCAGCAGCTTTTTCCTGGAGCGGCGGGGTTGGCGCGCTCCTATCAGCGCCAGCGCGGGAACGGCCAGCCAGAAGGCATAGAACATGCGGGGGTTCCACAATCTCGAGCTGGTTGCTTGTCCAAAGGTCGTGATCGTGAGCGTGGAAGTTGCTCCAGTGCTGCTGCTGATGCTGACCGTCGCGGGGTCGAACGTGCAATAGGGCGCCGCGGTGACGATCGGCGAAACCGAAAGGCAAGCAAGCGTAACCTGGCCCGAGTAGCTGCCGATCGGCAGCACAGTTACGGTGGTGGTGGCGGAACTTCCCGCAGGCAGAGGGCTCGGAATCGCGGTCGTGGGCGACACTGACAATGTGTAGTCCTCCGTCAAATCCGCTACGCTCAAGTACAGAATGACGGTTTGCGTGGTGGTGCCGCCCGTGCCCGTCACCGTGACCTGGTAAGTACCTGCCGCCGTGGCCGCATCGCCCGTGCCGCCCGTGGTGGTAATCGTGAGCGCAGGACCGTCGGCAGGCGGAATCGCAGAGCCGGGACTGACCAGGCACTGCGGCAGATTCGTGGTGAACTGGTTCGAGGTCACGGCACAGCTCAACGAAACGGGTTCATCGAAGGTTCCGATGGGCTCAATGTCGATGGTGGCTGTCGCGGATCCGCCAGGATCCACGCCGATTGCCGGGTGGAGAGCCGAGACTGACAAGGTGAACTGCTGCCCGTAAGCCAGCGACACAGATGCGGCGGAGAGCGCGAACAGCAACGATGCGAGAATGATTGGGCGTACGGCCTGCCTGAGATTCACCATGAGCGGATAAGAACTCACTACCTTCGATTCCTCCAACGGCACAAAAGCTGCCTGAGCCGGCCCAAAACAATGCTCCCGGCCAATCAGCTGCAAAAGTGATTTAAATTACCAGGGATCTCCAGCAGAGTTCGCCAGACAGAATCGCCAGACAGAATCTTAGACTAGAGTTGTCAATCCTGCCAACCGTCGGGCCAATCGGCGGGCCGGCACCAGTCCTTCCCGCAAGTCCCTTACCGCACGCGCGCTCTTGACACCCGTCCCGCTCTCTGCTGTAGTGTCGGCCAACCTGCGCATTGAATTCAAGCGCGAGGGATGGGCGGTCCGGAATCTGGAGGTGTGGTGCTCCGGAGTTCGCAAAGCAGGCTCAAGAATTCAATGGTCACGATCCGCGATGTCGCGAAGGAGAGCGGGTTTTCCTCCACCACAGTGTCGATCGTTCTCAACGATGCTCCGCTGGCGCGCTACATTCCGGCAGTAACCAAGAAGCGCATTGAGCGCGCCGCGGAGAAACTTGGCTATCGTCCCAACCAGTTTGCCCGCGCGCTGCGCAGCAAGCGCAGCCATACCGTCGGAGTCATGGTCTTCGACATGACCGATCCCTACTGCACGCTGGTATTGCGGGGGATCGAGAACACGCTCTACCAGGCTTCCTACCTGCCCATCCTCACCGACGTGCATAACGAGCGCAGCCGCTTCGAGCGCTATCTCGAGATGCTGCTCGATCGCCGCGTGGAAGGGCTGGTCGTGCTCGCCAACTGGCTCTTTCTCGATATCAACCTGCTTGCTGATCTGGAAAAGAGCAGCATCCCGACGGCGATTATCGGTTGCGAACTGAAAGGCGACGCGATGAGTTCGGTCATCGTCGACAACGAGGTTGGCGGCTATCTTGCGCTCGAGCATCTGCACTCCCTCGGCCATCGCAAGATCGCTTTTATCCGTGGGCCAAAGACTTTGGGAGACAGTTCACCGCGCTGGCGCGGCATTCGCAACAGCGCCAAGGAACGCGGCCTCGAACTCGATACGCGCCTCATCGTCGATCTGCCCGAGTCGCGCGATCCGCTTTCCAGCTTTGAGGCCGGGAAAAAACTTACTGAGGACCTGCTCAAGCGGAAGCGGCCGTTCACGGCAATTCTTGCCTTCGACGATATGACTGCCTTCGGCGCCATACGCGCTCTGGGCAACGGCGGGTTGCGGGTGCCCGAGCACTGTTCGGTGATTGGCTTCGATGATGTCGCGGCCTCAGCGCTCTGCACTCCGCCGCTCACCACCATCCGGCAGCCCATGGAAGCAATGGGAGCGGGCGCCGTAGGCATTGTGCTCGAGGGCATCAACTTGGTACTTGAAAAGCGGGAGGTCGCCGCTCACCATCGCAAGGTGGCGCCCGAGTTGGTGGCGCGGGAGTCCACTCGGAGCCTGCAGTAGGGCGGATCGCAAGAACGCAGCCAGGTGCTTTTTTGCTTGACATAGGATGTGCAATAAACGCACTATTCATACGATTTAATAAACCATTTCGAGGGTTGTGACTCAGGCTTGGGAGGCGGTTCATGAATCGCAGAAATGCATTGGTCAAGACAACGCGGAATTTTCTTTCTGTTTCTATTCTTTGCCTCTGCGCGGCTTCCCTGGCGCTCGCTCAGGCCGGGCGCGGCAGCGTCAGCGGCTTGATCACCGATCCAGCCGGCGCCGTCGTTGCCGGAGCTAAAGTAGTGCTGCTGAACCAAGCCACCGGAGTGGCGCAGCACACCGTCACCAGCTCCGGGGGACTCTACACCTTCATTTCTCTCAACCCCGGTGTCTATCAAGTCACCGCCAGCCAGAAGGGTTTTAAGAGCGTCGCCCAGGACAAAGTCACGGTCACCGTCGATCAGGTCACCCAAGTCAACATCACGCTGCAGATTGGCGCTATCTCGGAGACGATCGAGGTCACCCAAGGAATCCAGCTGGTCGAGCCCAGCAATTCTACGGTCGGCCAGTTAATTGAGTCCGCTACCATCGACCGGGTGCCTCTGGTGTCGCGCAACGTTTACGACCTCATCCAGTTGAGTGCGGGCGTGAACGCGGTCAATGGCTCACCCAACTCGAGCGACTCGATGCAGACCGTTCAGAATATTTCCGTCGGCCGCCCCGGAGTCGATGTCTCCGCCGACACCATCAACGGTTCGCTCGTCGGCTCGGTTTACTACATGATCGATGGAGCCCCGATTGGCATTGCCGAGAACAACTCCGCCGCGATTATTCCCGCGATGAATGTACCCGAGGATGGCGTCGATGAGGTTCGCGTTGAGACGCAGAATACGCCGGCCTCTTACCAGAGCGGAGGAGCGGGCGTCATCAGCCTGGTCACGAAATCGGGTACGAACAAGTTCCATGGCGACGGTTTCGGCGTATTCCGGCCCGATATCCTGGCGGCTAACGACTATTTCGACAAGCAGAGTGAGATCCAGAACGGGCAGTCCAATACTCCACCCGCATTCCATCGTTATCAGGAGGGTGCCGCGATTGGTGGACCGATCAAAAAGGACAAACTGTTCTTCTTCGCCGATTACGAGGACACACAGCAGATAGAACTCGAAGGTCTCAAGACCTACTCGGTTCCCACCAGCGCCGAGAGGACCGGCGACTTCTCGGCCCTTTTAAATTATGTAGATCCCGTGAACGGGCCCTCGCCCATCGTCATTTACGACCCGACCAAGCCCGACATAGGCGGGACGCGGCAGCCATTTCCCGGAAATATAATCCCCAACCCTAATCCCATCGGTTTGCTGTTTCTGGGGAATATGCCGAAATGCAACTATCCCGATCCTGCGACCTGCGATCAGGCAACTAGCGACGTCAATCCCAACTTCGCCATGCCGGGATTGGATCCGTTCAATGCACACCGATTCGATGTTCGTGTGGATTGGGTTGCGAGCGAAAAGCAGAGGATCTTCACCAGGTTTTCCTATGACAAGTTGAAGTTCTCTACCGCCAACGTCTTTCCAAGTCCCGGGTGGGATCCTGATTATGCTCTGAACACCACGAATGGACGAAATGCCCTCGTGGCCGACGACATAACGCTGAACTCCTCTACCGTCCTTAACTTGCGCTACTCGTTCACCCGCCATTACGAGGAACAGGGCGGTCCACCTTCGTTGTTGAGCACCGATATTACCAACCTCGGTACTGTGAACGGTGCCCCCGTTGGTTTTCCCGCGTCACTGGCAGCGGAACAGGTCTTCAAACAGCTTCCCTTTATCATTTTTGGCGACGTAGGCGGGGGCGTCGGCGGCACCGCCGACTACAACAACTTCGTCTACGCCAGCGAGAACAGCGATGCCAATGCAACCATCACAAAGATCCATGGCAAGCACGAAGTCTCGTTCGGCTTCGAATGGATGAAGCGCTACCTCAATGTCGGCCAGCCGCCCGCGCCGGCCGGGTCTTACCTCTTCGACGTCACTGCAACAGAACAGTCCGTCGCGAATCCCAACGGTAGTGGCAGCGATTATGCCTCGACGCTCATTGGCATGGGAACAACCCCCGGCAACGAGTCGAGCGATTATCCCAATTTCACTAAAGATGTCTTCGCTGCGGAATCCAACCCTTATTACGCGGCGTTCATCGAGGATACGTATCACGCTACGGAGAAGTTGACCATTACGGCCGGCCTGCGCTGGGACATCTTTGGGGGGCGCAACGAGCGTTATAACCGCCAGGAGTATTTCGATCCCAACGCCACCAACAGTGTGAACGGCGACTCCTACACCGGCGCTGAACTCTATGTCGGCAGTGGCAACCGTTCCCCGTATACCACGAATCTGCACGATTTTGGGCCTCGTCTGGCTTTCGCTTACCAGCCGATGACGCACTTCGTGATACGCGCCGGCGCGGGCATCTACTATGGGCCAAGCACCCACAACGTTGGTGCCCCAGGTATGAACACAGATGGATATTCTTCGCAGTCGACGTGGTTGGGTACCTGCTATAACGGCCTGGACCAAAACACCATCTTCACCGGTGCGAACTGCGGAACAAATGCAGGAAGTGCAACGGACGTTTTCGATGGCCCTTATTCCTTGAGCAACCCGTTCCCCGTACCGCCTGGCACCCCCGGAGGTATCATCCCGATTTTCACCGCACCGCCGACAGGGCTGGCTAATAATTTGGGAACGACCCTGCATTCGGTGTTGCGTTCGCAGCGCACACCGGCTACCTACAATTTCAACCTCGGCTGGGAGTATGAGATGCCGCATCAGGTGGTGTTGAGCGCCGCCTACGTAGGCAGCCGTGGGCTCTTTATGCCACTGGGCAATGTTGACCTGAATCAGCCCGATTTGGGTACGATTGCACAAAACGGTGCGGCGCTGTGCATCACGAATGATCCGAGCTGCAGCACCTCGCCCAACCCTTATGCTGCCCTTCCTGGTTTCTTCAACGGTCAGGCAACAGTACCGTTGTGGTTTGTTCTCCAGCAATTCCCACAGTTCGGGAACGGTAACTATGGCGGCGGTGGTGTGATCATCAGTGGTTACGACGCAGGCGACTCCTCGTACAACTCTTTGCAGACCAAAGTGCAGAAGAGGCTGACTGGCCACTTCACCACGCTGGCTACGTTTACCTGGAGCAAGCTGATGACCGACGACGGAAATCCTCCTCTTGGTTTCGTAGGGACTCACAACGGCGCGGCCCAGGATTGGAGAAATCTGTCATATGAGCATTCGGTCAGCCCGCAGGACCTGAAATTCTCGTTCACTGGCCAGGCGTCCTACGATTTGCCGGTTGGCCAAGGACGGGCGGTCAATCTGAATGGTGTAGGGAACGCGATTCTGGGCGGCTGGACGGTGAACGGGATTCTTTATCTCAGCGACGGTGTTCCCATCGCCTCACCGCTTTCGGGAACAGCCTTGTCGCCCTTCACCCAGCGCTCTGACGAGGTCTGCAATCCCGCAGCCGGCGCTCCGCATACTGCGAATAACTGGTTCAACATTAATTGTTTTGTTCAGCCCGGAACCGAGAACGGTGGCGCGCCCAATCCCTATATTCCGGGAACCGCGCCCGCCTATCTCGCCAACGTTCGCACGAGGGGAGCGCGCGACCTGGACCTCTCCATTTACAAAACCTTCAAGTTAACTGAAACGAAAGCCCTGCGCTTCGACATCTCCGGATACAACATGACCAACTTTGCGCAGTATGGATACCCTAATGTGATCAGCGTTGTCACCAACCAGCAGCCGGGGCAGAACTTTGGATTGATTACAGGGAACGTCAATACCCCGCGCCAGTTCCAGTTTGGCGCGAGATTTACGTTCTGATTCGAGCTGCAGGTTTTGGCGGCAAGAAGAATCCCGGCCAGAATGGCCGGGATTTTTCGTTTCATGCAAACGTGGAACCGCTCATCCCACCTGCGCGTGCTGCGGCGCTGCCACGGCTTCCAGGGCGTGCTTCAGGTCGGCGATCAAGTCGTCGGCGTTCTCGATGCCTACTGAGAGGCGGATCATTTGTTCCGTGACGCCCATCTTGGCGCGGGCTTCAGCCGGAATCATGGCGTGGGAGGTTAATACTGGAATTGACACCAGCGACTCCACGCCGCCCAGGCTCGTCGCCAGCGTGAACAGGCGCATGGCTTCGCTCGCGCGGCGCGCATCTTCGCCCGTGCCCTCGACCTCAAACGTGACCATGCCGCCGCCGCCGCTCATCTGCTGACGCGCTGTGGCGTACTGCGGATGGCTCTCCAGGAACGGATAATGCACGCTTCGCACCTTGGCGTGATCCGAGAGGAACTCGGCGACGCGCAAGGCATTCTCATTCTGCCGCGCTACGCGCACCGCGAGGGTCTTTAATCCCCGCAGCAGCACCCACGAGGCGTGGGGGTCCATGCAGTTGCCCAGCGTCGTTCGCGTATCCCAGATTCTTTCGATCAGCTCGTGGCGCCCGGCCACCGCACCGCAGATCAGATCGGAATGTCCGGCCAGATACTTCGTCCCGGAGTGCATGATCAGATCGATGCCGAATTCCGCGGGATGCTGGTTGATCGGCGTGCCGAAGGTGGCATCGATCATGCTCAACAACCTGTGTTTCCGGGCCACGGCGGCGACTTTCTTGAAATCGACCACGCGCAGGGTGGGATTGGTCGGCGACTCCAGGTAAAGCAGCTTCGTGTTGGGACGAATCGCTTGAGCGTACTGGTCATAATCTGTCGTGTCGACGAAAGTGGTTTCAATCCCCAGCTTCGGTAGCCACTGCGTAAGAAACTTGTTCACGCCGCCATAAATATCGCGCTGTGCCACCACGTGGTCGCCGCTTTTGAGCAGCGCCATGATCGTGGTCGTGGCTGCACCCATGCCGGAGGCGAAGGTTAGCGCGGCATCCACGCCTTCCAACTCGGCAATCGTTGTTTCGGCAACTGTATTCGTTGGATTGCCATAGCGAGTGTAGTAATGGTCGCTACCCGTGAGTCGAACCTGCTCTTCGTTGTCGGTCACCTGAAACGTGGAAGTCTGATAGATGGGCGTACCCAGCGGACCGTTTTTTTTCTCCAGGTCCGCCGCGCCGCGAACCGCCTTGGTTTCGGAGTGTTGCGAGTGCCGTTTCATGGATACCTCGTTCCCTCCAAGACTAATTGCCCGGGAGCAGTCCCGCAAGCCGCGTCTATTCCGGGGCACCGTTTATAATTCCGGTTCCATTTATAATTCCGGTTCCATGGATCTGGGTCTGAGAAATCGTGTGGCGCTGGTTGCCGCTTCCAGTCAGGGGATTGGCTGCGCTACGGCGGAAGCCTTTGCTGCCGAGGGCTGCCGCGTCGCCATGTGCGCCCGCAACCCGCAGACCTTGCAGGCGGCCGCAGAGAAGATCAGAAAGCAGTACGGGACCGAAGTTCTTGCCGAGGCGTTCGACGTTACTGACCCAGCCGCCGTCACCAGGTTCGTCGCCGCCGTGGCTGCCAAGTTCGGCAGCGTCGACGTTTGCGTGACCAATGCGGGTGGTCCGCCGGCCAAGGGCTTTCTTGCTGCCACGCTTGAAGAGTGGCAACGTGCCCTTGAACTGAACTTCCTCAGCACGGTTTATTTCGCGCGGGAAGTTATTCCCCACATGCAGCGGAAACGCTGGGGCCGCATCATTACGATCACTTCGATTACCACGAAACAGCCGGTCGCTGATCTTGTGCTCTCGAATGCGGTGCGGGCGGCGGCAGTTGGTTTGGTCAAGAGCCTGGCCAACGAGTTTGGCAAAGATGGAATCCTGGTCAACAATGTTGGTCCCGGCTTCACGGCAACCGACCGGCTGAAGGAACTCGCCAAAGCCCGCGCTTCGGCCTCGGGCAAGAGCGAGCAGCAGATTCTCGAAGGCTGGGCGGCCGACGCTCCACTGCAGCGCCTGGGTGAGCCCCGCGAAGTTGCCGACGCCATCGTGTGGCTCGCATCGGAGCGAGCCTCATACATCACTGGCCAGACCGTGCTGGTCGATGGTGGCATGTACAAAGGCTTATAGATTCCGGAGGGCTGCTTGCTGCGGATTGTTTCCCGTACAATCAGTGAAACGGGCATTACGCTATGGCGAAGAAACTGAAGAACCGGACGACTGCCGCCGGCAGGAAAGCAAAAAATGCGCGCTCTCACTCCCGTGCTCAGCGGGCCGTCACCAAGCATGCGGGCAGCAAGATCGAATTGCAACACATCCCCTGGCACACGATCCCGCTTGAGGACCTGAAGCCTCTTCTGCAGCGCCAGTTCGTGGTCGGTCAGGAAATCATGCTGGCGCGGGTGCTCCTGAAGAAGGGTTGCATCGTTCCCGAGCACAGTCACCATAACGAACAACTCACCTACATCCTCGAAGGCGCGTTGAAGTTTTCGATCGACGGGCAGGAAATCGTGGTTCACGCCGGCGAAGTGCTCTGCATTCCGGCGAACATGCCGCACCGAGCCGAGGCGCTCGAAGACACAGTCGACCTCGACGTATTCAATCCTCCGCGCGCCGACTGGATCAATAAGACCGACCAATATCTGCGAGGGCACAAATAATTTTCATTCCATGCCTCCCTCGACCACTTCTGAAAAAGGCCCTGCGCCCGGCCAGGCCACGTTTCGTTTCCGCTGCATCGGGTGCGGTGCGGTCAACGCCTCAGCGGCGCAGGATTTCCGCTGCCCGGACTGCGGCAACCTGCTGGAGATCACCGATTCGTCCTGGACCTCGCGCAATCCCACCGCTCTGAAGACGCTGTGGCGGGAACGCCGCACATTAAACGAATCCATCGACCTCAGCGGGGTGTGGCGATTCCGCGAGTTTCTTCCCGCGCCGCAATCCGAGCAGGAAATCGTCAGCTTGCGTGAAGGCAACACTCCGCTCTACGAACTTCCGCAATCCTCGCGCGTCACCGGCGTGCCCCGCCTTTACGCCAAACATCAGGGCCTGAACCCGACCGGCTCGTTCAAAGACACCGGCATGACGGTCGCCGCCACCTTCGCCCGGCAGTCGGGATACCGCTGGGTGGCCTGCGCCTCCACCGGCAACACCTCGGCATCCATGGCGGCATACGCCGCGCGCGGCGGCATGCGCAGCCTGGTTCTCGTGCCCGAAGGCAAAATATCCTGGAGCAAGCTCTCCCAGGCGCTCGATTACGGAGCGCTTACCTGCCAGCTCCGCACTGATTTCGATGGCTGTCTCCGGTTGCTTCAGGAACTCGTTCGGCAAGCTCCGGTCTACCAGTTAAATTCCATCAATCCGTTTCGCCTCGAAGGGCAGAAAACTCTTGCTTTCGAATTGCTGGAGCAACTCGACTGGGAGCCACCCGACCACATCATCGTGCCCGGAGGCAATCTTGGAAACAGTTCTGCGATCGGCAAAGCTTTGCTCGAAATGCGCGACCTCGGCCTGATTACGCGCCTGCCAAAGTTGTCGGTGATTCAAGCGGAGGGCGCCAATGCTCTGGTTCGCACCTTGCGCGAAAGGGAGGGTAAGCGTCTTGTGAACATGCAGCCAGAAACTCGTGCGACCGCGATTCGCATCGGCAACCCCGCTTCATGGGAAAAGGCGGTAAAGGTTCTTCAGGCCACGGGCGGCGCCTGTGAGCAGGTGAGCGAAATCGAGATCGCACAGGCTAAAGCTGAAATCGGCGCCGAAGGCATTGGCTGCGAGCCCGCCTCTGCCGTAACTCTGGCCGGCTTGAAGAAATTGCTGCAGCTGCGTTTTGTGAAGCCGGACGAGACCGTGGTGCTGGTGCTCACTGGAAATCTGCTCAAAGATCCCGACTACACCATGGAGTTCCACCGCGGCGATTTATTTAAGGGCACGGCGCACGAGCAGGAGAGCGCGGAGCTGAATTTCTTTCGCCACCCTCCCGTCGTCCTCGACGCCACGCTCGACGCTGTGATCAAAACGCTGGAGCGAGCAGAAAAATCCGATTCTACGCACCCGAATGAGCAAGAACAAAAGACGAATGGCTAAGAAGAAGAGCAAGAGGAAGATTCGCCGTCCGGCCGCGCTGCATCTGGCGCTGCCAGCGACGTCGGCGAATCTGGGTCCGGCCTTCGACGCCGCAGCCCTGGCGATGGATCTCTACATCACCATCGATGCTCGCCCAGCTTCAGCCTTTTCCATCACCGTCACCGGACGCGACCAGGAAATCTGCCGCAACCTCGAGGATCACCTCATCCTCAAGACCTACAGCGAGATTCTTCAAGGGGAAGGCCAGAAAATCGTTCCTCTGTCGCTTCGCATTAACAACGACATCCCGATCGGCAAGGGCTGCGGATCGTCCGCCGCCGCCCGCCTCGCCGGCATCGCCCTGGCCAACCACTTCGGCCGTTTGCAGTGGACCAACTCCCAGATCATCGGCGAAGCCTCGCGCCGCGAGCACCACGCGGATAATGCCTCCGCCTGCTGGATGGGCGGTCTCACCATCGCACGAATGTATGGGAAGGCCGAAGCCCAGGTGGTCTGCATCCGCCCGAAAGGGAAGTGGCCGCTTCTTCTTGCCATTCCCGACCAGGCCCTGTCGACCGAAGAAGCGCGCCGGGTGCTCCCGGCGCAGTACTCTCGTGCCGAGGTAGTCGCGAACATTCAGAACTCGATGTTTCTGCTCGCGGCCTTCACGCAAGGCAACCACAAACTGCTTTCTGTGGCGCTTGAAGACCGTGTCCACCAGCCTTACCGCGCTTCGTTGTGTCCATTGCTGCCATGCCTGCTGGAATTAACCGGGAGGCCGGGCATTCTAGGCGCTGCTCTGAGCGGCGCAGGTCCCTCGGTCATCGTTTTCCTTGATCCGGCTTCCCCGGGCAAGAGAACGCGAACCTTAGTCGCCGCTCACCTTGCTGGCCGAGGACTGCACGCTGAGTTGCTTCTGACTTCCATCACGCGGCGTGGCGGGCACCGCTGATCGCTTCATCGATGATTCATTAATTGCGGATCTGTGATTTCTCCCATATACCACTAAAGTGCCATTTACTTGGAAGAGCCATGCCGGATAATTTTGGCGTTCCCCCCAAAGGCAAAGCTGAAACGCGCAGCACGCGTGTTTGCGCCGTCACGTATGCGCTTTGTTGGAAGCATGCCGCTAAGGGTGAGTAGGAAGTATAAAATGCACGGTCAAATCCAGCCATCGATGCCGCCGTCGCGCAGTGCGCAGGTTCAACGGGAGATCGAGAATTTTCTTCAGGCTCTGGATTCCTACCCCGCCCGCGTTGCCCGGGAACCCCGCCTCAGCTTTCACGAGCATCTGTCCAGCGTATTCGCAGCGGCTCGCGACCATCGCCGCGACCTGCGCGCCGACCAATCGTAATCAGGCCCGGCTCCAATTTAGCGGCTGGACGGCGGCACGATCCCGTTCATGCGCAGGTATTCCACCATCTGCCCGTAGTGGTCGGAAGCATGCGCCGAGACGCTGGTGGCGAGGCTCAAGCGTGTCACTGTTCCTTCTCCAAACGGGCTCTTCATCGGTTCCACCAGATTCTTGTCGTTGATGGTCAGGATCGCCTTGTGCACATAGGCAAACGAGTCTTTCAGGTACGACATGATCTCTGCCTTGGTCTTGAGCGATGCCGGGCCGGATTCATCGCCGACATCCACCGGAACCTTTTCGCCGAGAATAGCCGCCCCGAACATATAATTCACTGCCGCCACGTGCTTTATCTGTTCGCCGTAGGTTCGCACTCCCTTGAACTCGCCGGTGGTGGGAGCGAACGCGAACTTGTCTGCTGGCATTGCGTCCGCGGCGGGAACAAACTCTCGCTCAGCATTCGAAACCGAATGGTCGAGCACCTGCGTGACCGTGCGACGTTCCTCCTTCTCCTTGGGATTCTGAGCTGCGCCAAACGTCGCCAGCACCAGCATGCAGACAGCAAGACAGCTGAACCGTTTCTTCATGATGATTCCTCCCTAATCCCTGACCACCGCCGGAGCCATCTTCAACTCACGCCCGGTTAGGCGGTGCCGCAAGATGCTGCTCAACCCTACCACCATTACCAAAGCCGACCAGGCCAGCGCCACGGGCACTCCCTTGCGCGCGGCCAACTCGCCCCACACCGCGCTGCCGAGCGCCATTCCTCCCTGCAGTACCAGCAGGTACATTGAGAGAGCGCGTGCGCGCATCCACGACGGGCACATGGTCTGGGCGACAACATTGAAGCAGGCCAGAATTCCGATCCATGCCGCGCCCGCGGTGAATAATACTCCACAGAGCCACTCGAAAGCATGTACCTGCCCCGCGGCAAAGGTCATTGCTGCAAATACGACGGTTGCCGCCGCGACCAGGCCATCCACCGAATACCGCAACCGCAGACGTGGCAGCAGCGCGGCGCCAGCCAGGGCTCCAACGCCAAAACAGGTCAGCAGGAATCCATAGCCTTGTGCGCCATGCGGCTGGCAAATTAGCGGGAGCAGAGCCAGCAGGGAAGTTGCGCCCACGCTGAACGCTCCCGTGCGAATCAGAACTGATCTCACCTGCGGTGCTCCGCGCACGTACCGGAAACCCTCCATGATCGCATCGCGGACCCGACGGCTGGGCAGCGCTTCGTGGGGGGCACAACGCCAGCGGCACAAAAACAGGATTACGCCGAAGAATGACGCAGCATTCAGCAGAAATGACCAACCCGATCCCGCGGCCGCTACCACGATGCCGCCCAAAGCCGGGCCCACCGCGCGCGCCACGTTGAATCCTGCCGAATTCAGCGCTACGGCCGAGGCGTGCCGCGCCGGCGAGATGACTTCCGGCGTAATTGCCTGCCACGCCGGATCATTCAAAACTGCGCCCACCCCCAGGACCAAAGTAAAGAGCAGCAGGCTCCATGGGGTCACCGCATGCAGCAAAGTCAGCACACCGAGCCCTGCCGCCGCTGCCACCATCCAACTCTGGGTGAACAACAACAACCGCCGCCGGTCAACCATGTCAGCCAGCGCACCGGCGGGAAGCACCACGAAGAAAACAGGGACGGCCGCCGCTGCCTGCACCAGGCTCACCATCAAGGGCGAGGTCGAGAGCTGGGTCATGAGCCAGCCCGCGCCCACATTCTGCATCCAGGTTCCGGTGTAGGAGATTACCGCCGCAATCCACAACGACCGAAATAGCGGCTCCCGCAACGGTGCCCACGCTGCATCGGCATGTCGAACCGCAATGCCCTCCACTGCCGGAACTGAAATATGGTCAGCCACTGGAGTTCTACCCTGTGTTCCCCCGTGTCCCCTGTGTTGGAGGTTTTGATCTTGAATCCTGCGGGCTACGCTGAAGAATCCACCACCACCCCAAAGGGCCACTGCCGACTTCTCCAAGCACGAATCATGTAAATCGCCAGCCCGGCCAGCAAAATGACCACCGCGTACCGCATCTCCTTCTGCCAGTTCTCGCGGCCGAACAGAATAAAAAGAAATCCTGCAATCGCCACCAGCGCAGGCAGCGGATACAGCCACATCCGGAACGGACGCACCACCTCCGGATGGGTCACCCGAAACACAATCAGTCCCACCGCCTGCACCAGAAACTGCAAAATCAGACGAATCACCACCAGAGCCGCAATCGCATCCCGCAGCCTCAAAAAGCAGAACATCGCCGCGACTACTCCCAAAGCAACCAGCGAAACGTAGGGGAAACGGTACACAGGATGCACCTTGGCAAATGCCCGGAAATAGTTCCCGTCGAGCGCCGCCGCGTAAGGAACCCGCGAATACCCCAGCGTCAGGGAAAAGACCGAGGCAAACGCGGCCACGATGATGAGTCCCGTGACCAGCCGCGCTGCCCACGGCCCATAAATTCTCTGCATAAACAACGACACAACGTACAGTCCGCTGTTGTTATGCCCCGCCTGGAGCATCTCGCGCCACGGGACCACAGCCAGAATGCAAACGTTCATCATTAGATATAGACAGGCGACCAGCAGAATGGAAAGCAGAAGAGCCCGCGGAATATTACGCGTAGGATCTTTTATTTCATCGCCCAGGTAGCAAACGTTGTAGTAGCCCCAATAATCGTAGGTGGCCACCAGAAGCGCTCCGCCCAAGCCGCTGAAGAACGCGGGCGACAGGCTAAACGCGCCAGGAGGAAAATCAAACGCGCGAGCCGCGTTGAAGTGGGTGAGCCCGGCGAAGATGATCCATCCGATCGTCCCCATCACGCCCAGCCATAATATTTTCGAAAGGCGCCCAATCACGGTGATGCGCCGGTAAAGGAGAAAAACTGTGAACAGGCAGATGAATATCGCGAGTGCCGTTCCCGGAGTCACAATCCAGCTGACCTCTATCGACCCCGCTCCGGGGATCGGCAAAGCCGCCGTATGCGCGGCGTAAACCGTCTCCAGGCTTGGCCAGTAGTAGGCAGCGTAGCCGGCCAACCCGATGCATCCGCTGGCAATCGATAGTGGAGCGCTGAAGGAAAGTTGCCAGATAAACAGAAACGAAATCAGCCGCCCCCACTTTTGCGGCCCATAAATTTCGCTCAAATAGCGATACGATCCACCGGACCCTGGAAACATCGAGCCCAGTTCCGCGGACACCAGACCGTCGCAAACCGCGAGCAGCGCGCCTGCGATCCAACCCAGCATGGCCTGCGGCCCGCCCATCGCGCCCAACACCAGCGGCATGGTGATGAACGGTCCCACGCCGATCATGTCGATCATGTTGAGCGCCGTAGCGCTCCCCAGGCCCATCCCGCGGATCAGGCCGGGCGAACTGGAATCGCTTTGAGATGGATCGTGCATTTCCCGTTGAGCTGAATGTGCATCCTGCCACTATGGAAGAAGCAATACCCGGCCGCTGACCCGCCGCTGCTCAAACGCCGCATGTGCCTTGGCCGCATCCGCCAGCGGACACGTGCGGTCGATTCTGATGGAAAGTTTCCCCTGCTTGATCCAGTCAACGAAATGCTGTATGTAGTGCGGATATTCCTTGAAGTAGGGACTTCCGTTCGTGCGGGTCAGAAACACCGATCCTTTTTCCTGCAGCCTCATGAGGTCAAACGGCGGCACATACCCACTCGATTGACCGTAGATCACGAGGTATCCACCCGGGGCGAGACTGTCGAGACTCGCCTCAAATGTATCTTTACCGACTCCGTCGTAAACCACGCTTACGCCACGCCCCCCGGTGATCCGTCTCGCTTCCTTCGCAATGTCAGACTGCGTGGAAACGATGACCTCGTCAGCGCCCGCCTCTCGAGCGAACTTTGCCTTCTCCGCCGTCGACGTAATGCCAATCACCCGCCCCTCGCGGATCTTCGCCATTTGGCAAAGCAAAAGACCAATGCCTCCAGCTGCTGCCTGGATCAGGCACCAGTCGCCCGGCTTCACCGGGTAGGCGAAATGCGTGAACACATAAGCCAGGAATCCCTGGTTCATTCCCGCCGCCGCTTGCTCGGGGCTGATGCCTTCCGGCACCGGCATCAACCACGCGGCAGGAGCAAGAGCATGCGTCGCGTAAGAATCCCCAACGAAGGCGACGCGGTCTCCCACGTGAACTTTATTGACCTCGGGACCGAGCTCTTCTACGATCCCGACTCCCTGGCTGCCCATGGTTGCCGGAAGGTCCGGTTCATTGCCACCTGCACGGCGGTAGAAGGCCTGCCCCACAAGTTCGCCTCGCCGCTTTTGCACATCCAGAAAGTTAACGCTGGCAGCTTCGACGCGCACCCGCGCCTGTCCCGGCCCAGGAACGGGCATTGGCAGTTCTTCCCACTGCATGACCTCTGGACCGCCGTAGGCGTGAATGCGAATGGCGTGCATTACGTTTGTTTCGTCCTCCCCATTGCCACTCAGCCCTTCGGTTCACTGGCCACTGGACGGTGCTCACTGATCGCTACTTCTTATGCCCTGCGCTCAACAAATTCACATAAAGCCGCACTGCTCCCGGCACTCCCGCTGGCAACTGCCGGAAGAAAGCGTATCCCGTATAGATATAAGTTCCCTTGCCATATTGCGCCTGCAGCAGTCCGCCTTTCTGCGCGTCCTCGCCCGGATCATGGCAGCTCAGCAGCGGTTTGAAATGCTCATCCCATTTATCCATGAAGTAGAGTCCACGTTCCTGGATCCAGCCGTCGAAATCACGAGCCGTAATCGTGTTCGGATAATGAAACACTTCGTCTTCCGGGGCAAGGATCTCCACTGGAGCTTCTTCCACGGAAACCCGCGCCCGGCTCAGCTCCGCGGAATATGGCGTGAAGTGCCCATTGTTGAAATCCCCCACCGCAGTGTTGTACTGCACGACCAGCGTTCCGCCGGCGGCGACATAATCGAGCAGCTTTTTGTTGTTGGCAACTACATCCGGCTGAGTGTCATAAGCGCGAATCCCCAGGACAATCGTTCCGTAGCTGTCTAGCGCTTGGCTGGCAAGTTTCTCCGCCGGAATCAAGGTCACATCCATCCCCACTTGCTTCAACACTGTGGGAATGTCATCGCCGGCGCCCATGATGTAGCCAATCTTCAAATCATGCGGCACCTGGACATCTACCATGCTCACGCGCTGCACGGCCGGCTGGTAATAATAGAAGCTGCCCAGGTCTTCGCGGGTCACCAGCGTGTAACCTTCGCTGAACTTCTCGCCGTCCGCCTCCAGCACTGCCCGAATCTTCGCTCGACCTTCCTGTAAGCCGGCAGGGAAGACCTTGAACTGGAAATCCTGTTTGTCTCCGCGCCGCGCGAAGTGCACCGCAAGCTGGCCCGGCTCCGACCGCCATCCCGCGGGCAATTCCAGCTGCAGCATGCCTCGCGCCTCATGCGCAACATTGCTGGTCACGCCCACCGTCACCGCCGTGCTCGCGCCGTTGTGGGTGGAGATTACCTGCGTCCCCGGCTCCAGCGCAACCGAAAACGCCGGCACGACAGCCAGAGGGCGTGCGCTCGCCTTGCCGGCATCGTCCGCGAACTCTGTGACCACGGTTGCCCCGATGCTGTTCTTTATGGCTGCTCCGCTTGCGCCAGCAACCGAATAGTCTGCGCGTGCGCGCAGCACCGGGGGCGGAAACGGCAAAGTCGCATATTTCTCGTCGTCAACGTGATTCAGACTGTCGGTATCGGGATTATCACGGTGCCAGTACGGCCGTGTATATTCCGCGTTCTTAGGCACTTTCAGACGAAAGACCACCCGCGCGTCCTGCCCGGGTTGAACGGAAAACCGCTTCGTCTTGCTGGAGATCGTCGCCCACCCCTCAGGCACCTCGAGCTTCAGGCCATCCATCACCAGCGACTGTTTTGATCCGTTGTGAAAATCCACAGCGGCGAGAAACTCCTGACCCGGCGAAACCGTGGTCAGTGCGTCCTCCTCTTTTTTCAAAACTTCTTTTACCGGCTCGCCATTTGAGTCCACCCGAGAAACGGTTGTCGCCTCAAGTGTGACATGCAGCGCTTCGTTGAGCGCAGTCTCTGCCTGCTCGCTCTTCTCTTCGAGTCGCGCCAGTAGATCGGACTTCGCCGCAACGTTTAACGCGCTCTTGCCAACCTCTGCGCGGATCCTCTCTAGCCCGCCCACAACTCCCATCAAGGGCGCCGCAGCTGCAGACGAGTCGTTCCCCTTGGCATCCTCGCTGGCAACGGCAATCTTCTTCGCGATGTCAGTCAGTTCCCGCCGCAACTGCGGAACCTTCGATTCCTCGTTCCCCAGGCTGGCCGCCAGCCCGGGCAGCGTCGTATCGAGACCATCAAAGAAATCCTTCTCGTGCCCATCTTTATCCAGCTTCGCCGTCGCTACCGAATCCACCAGCTTGTAAAACGTAAACCGGTCTCCCGGCTCCACAGTCCAGTTCCCCGAGCCCTGCGAGAGCTGATGCCGCAGGCCTTGCATAGCGAACTGCACATACGACCCGCCCAGGTCAGCGTTCGGCACCCCGGTATTCAGCTTCACTGTCCACTTCGCGTCCGGACAGGTGGCTGCCCCGAACCCACAAACATTCCCGATGTAAAGCTTCTTCGCCTGCCACGGCAGGAGGCCCTGCGCGATTTGCTCAGGGAACCGTTTCGGATCGGCCGCCGCCCGGAATGCCTCCTGCGTCAGGATGCTCGAAGCCTGATGGTGCCCGTGCCCATCCCGGTCAGTCCCGGAAAACCGTGCGACCAGCACATCCGGACGAAAGGTTCGAATCACCCGCACCATATCGGCGAGCGCTATGTCGTGACCGCCCCACTTCGCAAACGTCTCATCCGCGCTTTTCGAGAATCCAAAATCGGCCACGCGCGAAAAGCGCTCCTGCACTCCGTAATATTGATCCGCCGCCAGCAGTTCCAGAGTCCGCAGCACACCGAGCACATCCGACAAATTGCTGCCGATCTTATTCTGCCCACCCTCGCCGCGATTCAGGGTCATCAGCAGCACGCTCGCTCCGCGCCCCCGCGACTCGAGCGTGAGCATTCCGCCATCTTCATCATCGGGATGCGCCACGGTCTGCATCAGCCGCGCGGTTGTCGCCAGCCGCCGCAACATCAGCCGCAGGCCGACGATTCCTCGATCTTGAGGGAGTTCAGGCGGAGTACCCTGGTAGGGAAGCTGCGGAAACTGCGTGGCCAACGCCTGCTGATTCGCATGCGGAGCCGCTGCAACCGGCCGCGTCGAGTTTTCCGCAGTCTGCGGCGGCGAGGCCAACAGCAGAACCGGCAGCACGGCGAAAACAAGAATGAATAAGGACCGAGCGATCAGGTTGTGGACGATAGGCTGAACGAACCGTCCCACACGCCCGGCAAGGTAGTGAGTTCTGGCAGATTTCACCCTAACAGGATGGGGCCTACCCCCGGTCCGACGCAAATTCTTTCCCCTCGATCAAATTAGACGCCGGCAAGAATATAGAGTAACCCTCTCGACCGGGGACAAGATCCAATAACTGAGAACTGAGAACTGAGAACTGAGAACTGAGAACTGAGAACTGCTCTACGGCCGCGCTTCCTTCAGCGCCTCCTGGCAAGCGCTGCCCGCGGTTAGAACGTCATTAAAGGCTGTATCCTTGCGCAAATCCTTCAGGAGTGGATCCCCCAACAGCGCCGAATATGCGCAATAATTCTGTTGCACCGCGGCCTTCAGTAAACGCAAAGCCGGTCCCGTCTGCCCGCAATACGCCATCAGCGCCCCCATGTGATACCACGCCGCCGGATCAGGTTCCATCATGACCGACGATTCTGCCTCACGCACAATCCGGTCCATGTCTGCCGGCCGCTGCGTTTGGGTGCACGCTGCCAGCAACTCCCGATGGTAGATCGGAGCCTTGGCCACGTTCTTCACACTGTCCCGCGCCTGCGCCAGACTTCCCGAGGCCAGGTAAAGATACGTCGTTGCCCATGCTGCCCACTCCGAGCCCGCGTCCAGATGTATGAAATCCACTGCCCGGTCGGTCTTGCCCAGCTCCAGAAACGCCCACGCACACGAGCGGAAGTTGGAGTTCCCCGGATCCAGTGCTCGCGCGGTGTTGCATTCCTGTGTCGCCTTGTCCTGCATGCCCGCGTAACGCAGCACATAGCTAAGCGCGAAATGCGCATCGGCGCTCTGCGGTCGACGTCGTACTAAGTCTGTGGCCGCGTTATAAGCCCGGATCAGTTCACCTCGCTCGACGCGGTTGGTGATCAAATGGCTGGCCGCCGCCATCCGGTTCGGATCCAGGGCTAGCGCCCGCTCGAACGCGGCGTTGGAGCGCTGAAAAACTTCCTCGCCCCCCCCACCATAATAGGAATCGAAATAGTACCTGTGTCCCAGCGCATCCCACGCCGGCGCGTAGCCCGGATCCTCTCCAACTACGTGTTCCAGCACTGCGATCGCATCCTTGTTCTGGGCGACATCGTGGGATAGCGCGAGGCTATGCAGGTAGAGGTCATACGCCTCCGGATTCTTCGGGCGCGACGCCGTATCCAACTCTCCTCCACCTGCGCCGAGCACCGGCAACAGCCCCTGCTGCACCTGCGTTGTCAATTTATTCTGCAGGGAAATCAAGTCATTCACTCCAGCTGCGACGTTGGCCTGCCACAGCAGCCGGTCGTTGGTAACGTCAATCGCTTCGAGTGTCACAGTCAACTGTTCACCCTGCCGCATGAAGTGCCCGGTCAGCAGCTTGCCCACATGCAATTCCTGCCCAACCTTGCGCGGATCAAGGTCCACTTCCACGTACTTCCGCGTGACCGACGAAGGCCGCACTTCAAGCGACCGCGAATAGGTCAGCACGCTGGTCAGTTCGTCCGCCAGTGCGAAGCGGAGGTAATCCACCGCGAAATCGCCGTTCATGTTCTGGAGCGGCAATACGGCGATCGCGTTCGCCTCCTGCAGGCTCACCACCGATCGATGCTTAAACCAGTAGGCTCCCACCGCCGATAACACCGTCACCAGCACCGCCGCCGTACCCAGCAGCACCCACAACTGCCATCGGCTGGAGTTGCTTCGGCCAAACGTGTTGCTTGCAACCCGCAGCTTGGCTGGGTGCAGCCCGCTCTTTACCTGCCCGGATTCAGTCTCGCGCTTCAGTTGCAGCAGATCTGCCTTCATCTGCGTGGCGCTCTGATAGCGCTCCTTGCGGTCCTTCTCCATCGCCTTGCCGATGATGCCTTCCAGTTCCACCGGCACTGCCGGATTCAATTCTCCGGGCGGAACCGGCTTTTCATGCAGCACCGCATCCAGCGTCATCAGCGAATTCTTGCCGGTAAAGGGTTTCTTCCCGGTCGACATTTCATACATCACCACGCCAAAGGAAAACAGGTCGCTGCGGAAGTCGATTTCGTCGCTGCGCGCCTGCTCCGGCGACATGTACACCGCGGTCCCTGGAATCACCCCCACGGCGGTCAAGGAATTGTCCGCCGCCACACCTCCATCGCTGTCGGTACCAACGTTGTGGACGAGCTTGGCCAGCCCGAAATCCAGCACCTTCACCTGTCCACTCGGCGTCAGGAAAATATTCGCCGGCTTAATATCGCGGTGCACAATCCCCTTGGCGTGCGAAGCCGCCAGCGCGTCCGCCACCTGGATGCTGATGTCGAGCACCCGCTCGGTCTGCATCGGCTGCCCGGAGATGGCTTGCTTCAGGCTTTCACCCTCCAGCTTCTCCATCACAATGAAGGGATGGCCGCCGTTATCCTCGATGCCATGAATCGTGCAGATGTTCTGATGATTCAGCAGCGACGCCGCCCTCGCCTCCCGCGTGAAGCGTTCCAGCGATTTGGGGTCGCCCACAAGGTTCTCGGGGATGAACTTCAGGGCGACATGGCGCCCCAGCTTCAGGTCCTCGGCCTCATAAACCACGCCCATACCACCGCCCCCGAGCTTGCCCAGGATGCGATAGTGGGATACGGTCTGGCCAATCATGAGAAGACCCAACTCCCGAACGCGGTAATGGTAGGCCCCCCAGCGGCTCCGGTCAACTGGCCCGTTTTGATCGCAATCGTTCCCAAACTGACAAATACACTGTCCTTTTGTGTCGTCGCGCCGGTTCTGGTTTGCTCTAACACGACTAATATGATGCTAGCAATCCTGATTGCGTGAGGCGATTCTGATATGGCGCGGGGTTCTGGGAACTACTCTCCTGAAATGCAAGAGGCCATCCGCCGCCGTGCCACCGAACTCTACCATCGGAACGGAGCCGTCGAAGGCCACGATTACGAAAACTGGTACCAGGCCGAAGCCGAGATCCTTCGCGAGTCGGCCCCTCACCTCGTTCGCCGCGCCGTTGTCGTCAACGTAGAAGGCGTGGTATACACGGGCGAATACGATTCCACGGCAGCCGAGGGCTACATCCCCGGTGAGTGGAAGCCAGGCGATCCCGTCCCAGTTCGCCTCGCCGGCGACAAACTCTACCTCCGCCGCCCAAACGGCCAGGAACTCCAAACCACCATTGTAAAAAGAATCGGCTGACGAACCCTTACTTGTTATGTCATCCTGAGCGGAGCAAGATGCCCACGAAGTGGGCGGCTTGCGGGGTCGAAGAGCCTGCCCTGAGCGAAGCCGAAGGGACCCCCTTCACTGCAGCGCTGCCGCCAGCTTCGCAGGGAATTTCTGCCACGGTTTTCCGGCTAAGGTGCTCCTACCCCTCCACCCAGAACCCGGCCGAAGCCCCCACCCACTCCATATTCCGATTGTGGTCCACACCCATCATCAACCCCCGCCCCATGCGGATGATCGTCAACACCGCCTGCAACTGATCGAGCCACACATACATCACGCGCACTTCCGCCTTCGTCCCGCCAAAGGGGGTGTCAATCACCGGCTCAAAGTGCAGCCGCTCCTGCAGAATGTATTCCCCGCGTTTCTCCGCCGGAATTGACGCAATGTCTTCCTTCTTAGGCGCGATCACCACTCCCAATCCTGCGAACGAATACAAAGGTTTCAAAGCATAGTTCTGCAAGTCGTCGGGAACCTGCTCCAACTTATCCAGAAACCAGGTCTTCGGCACCGACTTATGCCGCAGATAGGGAATCGAAAACTTGCTGATTCTGAAATACCAGTTCGGATGCCCCGCCCACTCCACGTCAAGATCATCGCGCCAATCGAAAGCCAGCTTCACCTGCTTGCGCTGCAGCTCGTCCACAATCGCCCGGTTATAAATTCTCCGGATCGGCACGCGTCGCCCGTTCTGTTCATAGTAAAGCCGCGATCCGTCCTTTTTGATCGCCTCTATGTCGACTATCCTCACCCCCAGCATCTTCTCGGTCAGCAGAAAATCCGGCAAAGTTTTCTGCTCCTGCGGATGAATCTCCATCAGGACCACGTTCTCCGGATCATGCCCACCCACAATCGCCGCCCTCAGAAGTTCACGGTAACTTCTTTCATCCAGGCCGCCGAGAAAAAAATTCAACTCCGGCCAGTCAAAAGCCGAAGGTCGAAGCCCGGCGCCCGAAGCCCGAAGCCGATACACGTCGATATAACTCTGCGAGAGCGTCACTTGATACGCGTAGAGAGAAGGGAAGGCCTGCAACTCGACCAGCTTGGGCTGCAACTCGCCGCCAGCATCGCGCACCAGACCAAAATCCACCTGCACAAACATGGGATGCGGCGGCTCGTTCGGAACCCGAAATTCCGCTGGAATCGAAGCCTCAGATCGGGCCCGATACTCAGGACTCTCGACCAGTTGGCGGATTAACTCCTTGCCATCCTCTGCCATCCGGTCCAGCAACGCCTTGGGGAAGAAGCAGGGAGTCTCTGCCAGCCGGAACGACACATGGGCTCCGCAAGCATCATCGATCCGCCGCAAGAATGTCTGATATCTATCGGGAGTAAAGCTGGCGTTGAACTGCTTTCGCAGGGAGGGAATCATGCTGACGGGTTATTCTAACGCTCCGTCGTCCCGAGCGGCGAAAGACGCCAACAAGTGGGCGTTTTGCAGAGTCGATCACGAGACCACGAAGAGCACTTTGGTGGATAGCGTTCCCGTGGGAGTTGTGACTTGCACGTTGCCCGTTGTCGCTCCGACAGGGACGAACGTGGTGATCTCGGTATCTGAGTTGACGGTAAATTCCGCCGAGACACCGTTGAAAGTGACGCTAGTCGTTCCCGTAAAACTTTGGCCCAGAAGGAGCACCTTCGTGCCTACTCCGCGGGAAGGCGGTACCGCAGCAACAAATGGGCTGAGTCCGTTCGACAGCGTGAAGGCCGTGCCGCAGCCATTTTCCGGACAGTTAGAGTTCGCACCGTATTCTAGCGTTGTTCCGTAGAAGATTCCGGTGGTAGCTTGCATCAGGGTCGGATACCTTCCGCCTTCACTAGCACCGTCGAAGGCCTGGAGGCCGGTCAGTATGCCGCCTGGAGTAACTTCAAAAAGCTCGCCCGTGCCAGACGCGCCGCCACCCGCAGTCGTGGCGCCGTAAAAATTTCCATCAGCGCCAAGCACCAGCCCGGTGTTTGGATCGCCTCCATCTGAACCACCCTGGAACTCATAGACGGTTTGAAACGTGCGACCACCGGGGCTTACGGAGAAAACGGTGCCGTCGCCCGAACTTCCACCCGCCAAGGTCACTCCGTAGAGATTTCCATTTGCGGCCTGGACCAGTGCTCCTGACGGCACGGCGCCGTCAGTGTAGTCAAAGTTGTGAATGGTCGTGACGGTTCCTGCGGGTGTGACCTGGAATACCGTGCCGTCGCCGTACCGTCCTCCTGATGTGGCCGTTCCATAGAAATTCCCATTGGCTCCTTGCAGCAGTACGCCGTTAGGGCCGGCTCCTTCGGAAGCGGCGAGGGTGTGCAGGAGGGTGAACTTGAACCCGCTGTTCGGACTAATTCTAAAGATGGCACCGGACTGGGTGGTTCCGTAGAGGTTGCTGTCGCGACCGAGCGTCAGCCCGTTGGGAAAACTGCCGTCAAGTCCATCGAAGGTATGCAGAGTGAAAATGGTGCCCTCCGAAGTGAATCCGAAGATCGTTCCGCACTCGTCGGTATAGTTACAAGTGGACGATTGGGCTCCCCCAGCATTGGTTGTTCCGTACAAGTTGCCGTTGGGGTCCAAGACCAGCCCAGTCGGGTGTGAGTCGTCCGCTGTGCCGCGAAAGGAGTGGAACCTCGATAACGTTCCCGCAGGAGTGATTTTAAAAACCGTCCCGTCTCCCTCGAGGCCTCCATAGAAAGCTACCCCGTAAAGATTGCCGTCGATTCCCTGGACAAGCGACCCGGGACCGGGATTACCTCCCATGGACTCACTGAAACTCAACAGTGTGGTGAAGCTCTGCGCCGGAGCGGCGACCACCGCGAAGCACAGGACGAAGAGAGCTAGCATTTTCGATTCGCGCACTGATTCCAAGGTGTTCTCCTTCGGCTGTGGCGCAGGGGGGATCAGACGTTCTTGACTGCACAAGTATCCTATTCTCACTTCATTAAGAGGTTCAAGGATGAAGGATTTTGCACACAGGATTTTGATTCGGCGGGACCAAGTTGATCGTCGGGGTTGCTTCCGAGGACAAAGGCGGGAAGAAGTTGCAGTTCGATGGCGTCGAATATTCCTTACGCTTTCACCAGAAACTTCCCATCACGCATGATCTGCTCGTCGTCTACCCAGATGTTGAACTTCCGGCCCACCACATCAATATGGGTCGACGAATCCCACTCCGCGCCGGTATGCGCTCCATAAGGATTCCCGAACGCCACATGCACTCCGGGATATTTCTCATCCTGCAGAATCTGCCCGATCACTTCCTTCAAATCGATGTTGGTCCCGATGGCAAACTCGCCCACTCGGTCGCTGTTTTCATCGGTGTGGGTGTATTTCCAGAAGTCATTTTCTAGTTCGCGGTTCTCGGAGTGCGCCTCGGTGAGCCGGTTCTTCTTCATGTGCACGGTCAGCGGAGTCTCTCGCAAGCTGCCAAATTTTGCGCACAAATAGTCGCCCACCACACCGTCAATTACGAATGTCCCGTTTACTTCACCAGGCGTGGTGAAGATCTCCCCGCCGGGCAGATTTCCCCACGTTTCCGAAGAAATAATCCCGCTGGTCTTCAGCCACTTGTAGTTCGGATTCAAATCGGCGGTCAGGTCTGTTCCCGCGTGCGTCTTCGCCCGCACCCGCTTCGCCTTCCGCACCATGGCAATCACCTTCGCGCTGAGCCGGTCGACTTTCTGAAAATCCGCCCGCATGCCTTCCACCATGATCTGCGGATTTATGTTGACCATGTGCGCGTGCCGTATCTTCCGCCGGTTCACCACCTCGGTCATCTGCATGCGCGAACGCAGTTCATCGCGCTGCGCCTGCACCGCAAAAAACGAAACCTGGCTGGTCTCCAGGTCCTCAATAATCTCGTGCGGCAAATCCTTCAGCGGCCGCTCTGCCAAATCCTCCAGCACCCAGGCGTTGTACTGTGCGCCCAGCTTCTCCAGTTCGTGAGTGATCGCTGCCGCGATCCCGAGCGTTACCTCGTCGGTAATGACGCAGACCTTCTCGTCAGGCTGCACCCGAATGCAAACTTGCACCGCATTCCGCGCCCCAGGAGAAAACTCAGGATCAAAAGATATCTGCGAGCGGGTGCCCCATCCTTCTCGCGTTTTGCGCGAGAGAGCCTGCCCTGAGCTTGCCGAAGGGGCGGGGATCTTGACTTCCTTTATAGCGGCGGGGACTTTAACGTCGTTTACAGGAATGCTCATCCTACTTTTCTGACGGCAGCCGGCTCGTCTTCGGCCAGCCCCGCTTCCGTCTCCTCAATGATGTAATCGACAACCTTTTTCAAATCTCCGGTGTCCTGAAACACGCGCAACTGCCGGTCCGCGCCGCTGCCCGTCTCCAGCATCTTGTGGATGTAGCTCAGCTCTTCGCGCGAATCCAATTCATCCACCACGTCGTCCACGAATTCCAGGTACTCGAGAATCAATTCCTTGGCCGGCACTTCCGTCTGCTTGCCAAAATCAATGAGCTTGCCCTCCATGCCGTAGCGCGCCGCCCGCCACTTGTTCTCCATCAGCAGCGCCCTGCGGTAAAGCCGGAATCCCTGATTCGCGGTATGCAGCTTGTACAGCTTCGCAACGGTTGCCTGAATTAAAGCGGCCAGCGCGATCGTTTCGTCGGCCCGCATGGGAATGTCGCATACCCGGAACTCGATCGTGTTAAAGAACGGGTGGGGGCGGATGTCCCACCAGATCTTCTTCGCGTTATCAATGCAGTTGGTCTTGATCAGCAGCTTGATGAAGTTCTCGTACTCGCCCCAGCTGGGAAAATAATCCGGAATGTTGGTCCGGGGAAACTTGTCGAACACCTTGCACCGGTAAGACTTAAGCCCGGTATTCATCCCCAGCCAGAACGGGGAATTAGTCGATAGCGCAAGGAGATGCGGCAGAAAATACCGCGCGTGATTCATCATGTGGATCGCGGTCTCGCGATCCTCAATCCCAATATGCACATGCAACCCAAAAATCAGATTCGCCCGCGCCACCAGTTGCATGTCCTCGACAATATTCTTGTAGCGTGGGTCCGGGTGAATCTCCTGCACTTTCCAGTCCGCAAACGGATGCGTCGCCACCGATGCCAGCCGCAAACCATTCTCCCCGGCCAGCCGGATAATATTGCGCCGCAGCAACTTTATTTCGGCCTTGGCTTCCTTGATGTTCGTGCAAACCCCGGTCCCCACCTCGACGACAGACTGGTGCATCTCGGCCTTCACCCGCTCTTGCAGAACCATCTTGCCTTTTTCGAGAAGTTCGGCCTGAATATGAGACCGCAAATCCCGCGTCTCGGGATCGATGGTCTGATATTCCTCTTCAATCCCGATCGTGAAAGTAGGCGGCATAAGCTCTCAAAGGCGTTGTCATTCCGAGCGAAGCGAGGAATCTGCTGCTCCGCGGCAGCGCTCTTGCCCTCACTCGGCACGGGAATGCTTAGACAGTATAACGAATGATGGGGATGAAACAGTCAGGCGATCCCAGCTGGAGTAACGACGGAATCTCAAACTACTTCGCCACTTTCCCGCGCTTCCGCTCCGCCACCCATCCCGGCTCCGGCTTGCGGGCTTTCTTCGCAGACGGCCCATTCAGGAAACTGGCCCAGCGCAACTCCTTCGCCGGATTCTCCCCGCTCAAAGCCATCTTCACGGCCATCTCCGCCACGGCATTTACAATCCAGTCAAAATTCTCCTGCCCGACCGAAGTAATCTCCGCATCCGGCGCCGGATTCAGAAAATCAATCGCATAAGGCACTCCACCCTCCACCGCAAACTCCACGGTATTCAAGTCATACCCCAGCACGCGGCACAAAGTCAGGGCGTCTTTTTCAATTCTGGCCCTTAAAGCTTCCGACGACGGCGGCGGATTCCCCTTCACATACCGCTCATGATGCGGCGCTCGCGGGTCGTACTTCATGATGTGCACTTTTTCCCGCCCAACTACGTAGCACCGGTAATATTCCTCAAACACCACGCCATGCTGCAAAGTCATGCACAAATCGCCAGTCTGGTTGTAATGCTCGAAAAACTCCTCCGGCGAATGCACATGATAAACATGCTTCCAGCCGCCGCCGGAATAAGGCTTAAGAAAAGCAGGGAAGCCAACGTAATCAAACAGCTCCTGCCAATTCAGCGGATACATCAAATTCCGCATCGACTTGTCGGTAGTTCCCTCGGGATGCTTGTTATGCGGCAGAATCACCGTTGGCGGAATCGCCACGCCCAGCTTGTGCGCCAGCGCATAGTTGAAAAACTTGTCATCGGCCGTCCACCAGAATGGATTGTTCACGACAATCGTCCCGTGCAAAGCCGCATTCTTTAAATAGGCCCGGTAGAACGGGATATCCTGTGAAATCCGGTCAATGATCACGTCGTATTTCTTTGGCTCATCCATCCGGACCCCGCCAATCTTCACAAACTCCGCCGAAACCCCCTCCATGCCCAGCGAATTAATCTTCTCGACGACGGCCGGCGGAAACGTGTTCTCCATCCCAAATAAAATCCCAATCTTCTTCACAGCCTTCTCCATTCCTAAGCTCTCAATCGCAAACTGGCCACTGGGCCACTGATCACTGGCTACTGCCTCAAAAATACTTCCCCGCCATCCTCTGCCAAAGCGGCCAGTCATGCTTCGAATTGTCATTGTAAATATCCAGCCAGTGCGGCACCGCCTTGCCATTTAAAATCGCCGAGAGCTTCACATTCTGGTCCAGGCACATATCCCAATCGGCGGATCCCAGAACGATCTTCATCTGCCGGTAGCGACTCAGAAACCAGTCGTCGTGCTGGTTCGGCAAATAATCCGGCGGGCAATTGAAGTAACAATCATCATCGTAATATCCGTCCAGAAATTGATGAATATCAAACGCTCCGCTCATGCTCACGCAATGCGTCACCACGTCAGGATGCTTCAAGGCAAAATTCACCGCGTGATAAGCCCCAAAGCTGCATCCGGTGACCGCCAGCCGCAGCGTCTGATTCTTCCAGCGCACAAACGGCAGGAACTCATGCAGGATGTAGCGCTCGTACTGCAAATGCCGCAGCAGCCGCACCTTGGGATGCACGCTCTTGTTGTACCAACTCTCGGTATCGACGGCGTCCGGGCAAAACACCTGCAAGTCGCCGCGTTCAATCTTCGGCGCCAGCACGCCGATCATGCCGCGATCTTCATACTCGAAAAACTTCCCCATCGAGGTCGGAAACACCAGCAGAGGCGTCCCCGCATGCCCGAAGACCAGCGCCTCCATGTCCCGGTGTAGTTCCTGGCTGTATCCCTTGTGGTATTCGCGATTCATTCTTTGGCAGTCCGGCAGACGAAGTATCTTACCTGAAGGGGAACCCGGCAAGACCAATTTTGTGCTCAATTCCGCAGCTGCGAGCCCGCAAATGATATCGTGATACGAGATATGTCGTGGAGGCTCCCAAGACTGATCCCGCGCTCTGCGCCCGTCATCCTTTTAGTTCTTACTCTTGGCGCCGCCGCCGGATTTGCCGCCGTCAGCCATCTCGTCGGCCGCTACAACGCCAATCAGCAGTCCCGCGGCCGCAAGCTCTACCAACAAGGTCTCACCGATGCCGCTGCCACCCGTTACGACGACGCCATTGACGCTTTCCGCGCCGCCCTCACCTGCGATCCTGCCAATTCGCAATACCAACTCAGCCTGGCACGAGCCTTGCGCGACAGCAACGATCCCCGCCGTCTCGACGAAGCCGAATCCTACCTCATCGACCTCTGGCAGCGCGCCCCGCAGGACGCCGCCGTGAATCTCGCTCTGGCTCGCGTAGCCGCTCGCCGCGGTTCCATTGAAGACGCGACTCGCTACTACCACAACGCCATGTATGGAGTCTGGAACTCCGATCCCGACGCGAACCGCAGGAAGGCTCGCATTGAACTGATCCAGTTCCTGCTCAAGAAAGGCGCTCCGGACAAGGCGGAATCGGAACTCATGGCACTCGCTACGGCCTTGCCGCCCGCCTCCGACGCGCATCTCCAGGCGGCCCAGCTTTTTGCCCAAGCGCAGGACTATGCCGGCGAGCTGGCTCAATACGAAGAAGTTCTCCACTTCGACCCCACCAACTCTGCTGCGCTAGCGGGAGCCGGCTACGCCGCTTACCGCGCTGGCAACTACACTAACGCCCGTCGCTATCTGCAGGAGGCGGTGAACGCGAATCCGCAGGATGAAGACTCCCGGCAGCTTTTGGCAACCGCCGAACTCTTCCTTCGCAACGATCCCTTCGCCGGCCATATCTCCGATGCCGAACGCAATCGCCGCATCGCTGCCGCGTTTGCCCAGGCTGAAAAACGTCTCGACGAATGCGCTCAGCAGAAGAACATTGACCTGAAAGCGACCGCAACTCCAGCGGCGGCTTCCGGCTCTTCTTCGGTGCCTGCTCCCGCTGCGTCGCCGCTGCTTGCGCTGCAATCTCTGTGGACCGAGGCCAAGCCAGATCTCGCCCGTCTCCGCTCCCCCGCGGAAACCGATCTCCCGGATGCGATCATGGACGTGGTCCTCCAAATCGAACGAGAGACATCCGCGACTTGTGGCCCACCGGAGGGCCTCGACCTCGCACTGCTTCTGATCTCTCAAAAGCGCGAGGTCGCCAACCAATGAGCGAGGCCACTCCTAGTTCGACTACTGTTGCCGTCCGCTTTCAGGGACCTCGCCGGCTGTTTTCGTCTCTTGAAGGCGTCTTAAACGAAGAAGTATTCTTCCTCATTCTCTGCGTCTTCATCGGAATCTTTTCCGGCCTCGCGGTAGTCTGCTTCCGCCTTGCCATCGACTGGATCCACCTGGCTCTGCTCGGGCCGCTCCCCCAAACCCACAGCTGGCGCCTATTCGCGGTCCCGGCGCTCGCCGGCCTGGTCGTAGCCGCTCTGGTGATTCATGTGTTCCCCACCATCCGCGGCAGTGGGGTGAACCAGACCAAGGCCGCCCTCTACATCTTCAACGGATTCATCCCGTTCCGCACCGCAATCGGAAAATTCCTCTGCTCCGGCATCGCCATCGGTTCCGGCCAATCCCTCGGTCCAGAAGATCCTTCTCTCCAGATCGGAGCCGGCATTGCCTCTGCCCTCGGTCGTCAGCTCGAAATCTCGCGGGATAAACTCCGCCTCTTGGCTCCGGTCGGCGCGGCCGCCGGCCTCGCCGCCGCTTTCAACGCTCCCATCTCCGCCGTACTCTTCGTCATCGAAGAGGTTATCGGCCGCTGGAGCGCCGGCATCCTCGGTTCCGTTGTGCTCTCCGCCGTCTCCAGCGTCGTGATTGTGCGCTGGTTTCTCGGCAGCGAACCTCTGTTCCGCATCCCTGTCACCACCTTCAAGCGGCCCAGCGAACTTCTTGCCTACGCTGCGCTCGGCATCGTCGGAGGCCTGGCTTCCGTTGCCTTCGCCAAATCGGTCGGCTATCTGCGCCCGCGCCTGAAAGCTCTGCCGCGCTGGACGCAATACTTTCAGCCTGCGGTCGCCGGACTTCTCATCGGTCTTATCGCTTTCCTCGGTGCACCCCAGGTCATGGGCGCCGGTTACGATTCCATGGACCAGGCCATGCATGGCCAGTACGCCTGGAAAATCCTCGCCATGCTGGCCGTTCTCAAGATCATTGCCACTACGCTCTCGTTCGTCAGCGGCGCTCCCGGCGGAATGTTTGCCCCTACGCTCTTCATCGGAGCCATGCTAGGCGGGGCGGTCGGCGACATCGAACGGTTCTACTTCCCTCAACTCACCGGATCCACCGGGACCTACGTCCTGGTTGGCATGGGTGTCCTCTTCGCGGGATTCCTCCGTGTCCCCATGACTTCTGTTTTCATGGTTCTCGAGGTCAGTGGCAACTACGAAATCATCGTACCCGTCATCGTGGCCAATACGTTTTCTTATCTCATCTCGCGCGGCTTGCTCGATGTTCCGATCTTCGACATGCTCACGCGTCAGGACGGCCTCGTCCTTCCGTCGCTCGAGGAAGACCGCGAAGAAGCTATTCTCCGCGTCGAAGATGCCATGCTTCCCGTGCCCGACACGATCCTCAGTGCGCAGGATTATGTAGACGCCAACGCGCGCCGCGTGCAGGATTCCCCCGATGCCACCTTTCTGGTGCGCATGCATCCCAGCGGCTGGAACACCATCAGCCGCGACCACCTCCAGCGCCTTTTCCGCGAAGGCAAAGGCGAACACACGTTGGGCTCCGTGCTTCCGAAGCAGTCGCTTCCCAGTTTGTATCCTGATCTTCCGCTCGATTCCGCACTGCGCTACGTGAACGACTACCCGCTGGTGCCGGTGGTAAACCGAGCCAATTTCCACAAGTTGGAAGGCATAGTCTCCCGCGATTCGGTCTTCAAGCGATACGAAACCGACCGAACGCCAGTGGGAGACTGAGCCTTGTTGACGCTCTAGCGGGAAGACCCCCATCTTCCACACATGTGCAAACTCTTGCGTCTGGCCCTTCGCTCCCGGCCCTAACTCGAATCCCAGCCCCCCCGGTTTGGTATGACGATTGCCATAATACCTCCGGAAGCCGCGCCAATCAGGCATTCCGTGAGTTTTTGGCATCGATATGCAGTTTCCCCCGGATAGGATCATCTTATGAAAACCACCATCATCGTTTTCTGCCTTCTCTGCGCAACTGCCGCTTTCGCTCAAAACGGCCCCATCCTGAGCAACACCCCGGCACCCGTCGTGATGGCGGAGCACCCCGTGCATGCTTCTGAGCACGCCCTGGCACCGGAAGTCAGCCTGCTCAGTGGCATGTCACCTTACAGCTATGCCAAGGGCGAGGTTCCGCTGGCCGAATTAGGATCACTCCCGTACGAGACGCCTCTAGGCGATGTGGCCCGCGCCTACAGAAAAGAGCACGCCGAGGCTGCGAAAGCCACGGTCGTCCTGGACAAGTAAGCGGAGTGTGTAACTGGAGTGGTTCACCGGGATAAGCATTAGGTTCATGTGGGGACAGCCGCCTGGGCTGTCCCGCCAAGGCACAGCGAGGCGTTCTGCGCTAGGTCTCAACGCCGTTGTAGGTTGCCCGACGGACGCCGAGAACCTCGTCTTACTCGCCCGCTCCCATCATCACGATGGGCATGGTCGGCGCGGCCGCCCCGGTCTCGTTCTCGACGGTGATCGCGAACGCCTTGGCCTCAACCGCCGCGGGCAGCACAGGATTTACCACACTCGCGCTGCCGTGTGCATCCGGCGTGAAGACTCCTGCCGGAATCGGCGCGCCACGAACCGGAATCAGCCACAACTCATAAACCTTGCGCGGTGGTAGCGGCGGCATGTTGTTCGCCAGAAACACCAGGCTGCTGCGGTTCCGCAGATAAAATGCCTTACCCTGCGGCTGCGGCACAGCCTTCGTCGAAACCAGTGTCACTCGCTGCGCTTCTGGATCAATAATCGGCGCCGCGATCCGCCGGAGCTCTTCCAGTTCGCGCGCGTTCTTCGCTGCCTGAGAACTCACGTCCGCCAACTGCATCCTCAACGCCATATTGGCCCGTTGCACATACAGCGCCACCGCTATCACTGCCGTAACCGCCACGGCCCATCCTACCCATCCCCAGAGGAGTGGCCCCCACAGCGAGTCACGCAATGGTCCGTCGCTTTTTCCGCCCGCTCGTGAGAGAGCCCCAGACACGCGCTCCTCCCGCGCCACGGCCGTCAGCAGCCGCTGCCGGGCCCGTTGCGGAGGCCTCGGCCCAACAGCTGTCAGCGCCAGTAACGCCGTGTCGCCGCGCAGTTGCTCCAGCTCCAGCCTGCAAGCCGCGCACGTCGCCAGATGCGCGTCCAGCCGGGCGCGATCCTCTCCCCGCAGTGCATCCAGCGCGTACAGTGCCAGGTCGTCAGCGAATTGTTCGTGCTCGCTCATCTTGAGCTTGTCATCCAGAACAAGCGTTCTTTGCGCAGTGAAGAATCCGGACGAGCCGCGCGAAGCTGCCCGCCCTGAGCCTGCCTGCCCTGAACCTGCCGAAGCGTCGCGTTCTTTGCGACGCAAAAAATCGCGCGTGCCACTACTCCCTCAACCCTGAAACGCCTTTCTCAGTGCAATCAACCCCGCTCGAATCCTCGTCTTCACCGTCCCCAGCGGTTCTCCCGTCCTGTTCGCAATCTCGGAATGGCTCATGCCCTCCCAATAAGCCATCTCAAGAGCCGAGCGCTGCGCCGGAGCCATCGTCCCCATTACCCCGCGAACTTTCTCCGCGGCCCGTGCCCGCTCTGCGTTTCCGGCTAAATCCGGGGCCACCGACAACACCACATCGTCAATATCGGTTTCCGGACGCCGCTTCCTGAGGGAGTCAATCGCGCGGTTGCGTGTAATTACCGCCAGCCAGCTTCCCAGACTGCCGCGCGCGGCATCAAACGCCGCCGGCTTGCGCCACAATTGCAGAAAGACCTCCTGCAGCACATCTTCCGCCGCTCCAGTATCGCCCAACACCCGCAAGGCAATCGCATACACGACCGAAGAATAGCGGTCGTAGAGTGCCGCCATCGCCCCCTGATCGCCGGACTTCAGCCCCGTCACCAGGGCCAGATCCGCTGAAATGCCTTGTGGTTCGGGACTCACCAAAAGCTAAATCTCTTCCTTATATGGATATACGAAAAAATATGCCCTGTCAGATTGCCTCCGCAGGAGCGGCCACCCAACGCAGTGGCGAAAACATAGCAGCCGGATACTACCCAGGGCAAGCGACCGGGAGGTGATCCGAACAAGCAGCTTCTAAAGCGCTGGGTTCCTAACAGTTCGCCGCAACACAGAAAATCGAAGGCAGAAGAGAATCAGACAAGAAGCAGGCCTCGCGGAAAGAGCAGACAAGGGAAAGTCCCCGCTTACTGGCTCAGCTTGATGGCCAGCTGGCGCTCCGGCTGCGTCATCTGACTCCATAATTTCTGCAGGTCATCCTGCAGCGCCTGGTTGTCTGGTTCCTTATGCAGAGCCAGCGCAAACCACCGGTAGGCCGTGGGCAAGTCCCGCGGCGTGCAGGTTCCTGTCGAGTACAGCGCGCCCATCGAAATCATGGCCTTTGCATTGGACTCCTCTGCAGCCTGCTTCAGCACCCGCAGGCCGTGATCGCAGTCCTGGCGTACCCCGCGTCCATAAATGTAGCGTTCCGCGTTGGTCACTGGATCGATTGGCTTCGCGGCTGGGGGCTTGGCCATCGAAGGCGAGGGGACAGCCGCTTTCGCAGCGGGCGGCGCCTCCGCCGTCGGAGTCGGTTGGTGGTCGGGAGCAGAAGCCGCGGGCGGCGCCGCCCCCGCAGGCAAGTTGGGATCGCCAGGCTGAGCCTGCGACGAAACCGCTTGAGCAGGGGCGCTGCCAGCAGGAGGGGTTTGCGAAGCGGCTGCGGGCTGCGGAGTCGCAGGAGCGGTCTGGGATGGAGCGGACTGTGGCGGCGCCAGCGCCGCTGGTTGCGCTGGAGTCACCGCGTCGCTGCCGGCGGCCGCTGCCGTCCCGTTATTGCCGACCGCGGCTGACGAAGGCGCGCCATTCGGCGTTGCCGGCCCCGCCGTCGCGCCGGAATCCTGGGTCTGTGGAGCGTCCGACGTAGGCTTCGTCGCCACCGGCTTCTTATCCGCTGCGGTAAGTCCGTCGAAGCCCGCCTCCTTGAAGTGCAGGTAGCCTAATCCCACCGCCAGCGCCAGCGCCACGACGACAAGAACCAGCTTTCCCCAGCCGCGTTTCGGTTCTTCCTCATCGTCGAGCAGATAGTCGACGTTCGAAGACGGCCGCAGAGCGTCAGGCTCAGCACCACGATCGACAGCTGGTCCGGGAGTGCTCAAGCCAAGAAATGAGTGCCCCGTGATCACCGGTCCGGCGCTCGGGCGAAGCGGCGCCGAATGCGGCTCTACCTGCGCTCGGCGGAATTGCGCAGGCTCAGGAATGGCCGATTCTTCGCTTCGCCGGGGCGTGGGCTGCGCTGGAACAGCCGGCGCGGGAACCGAGGCTGCCTTCGGCGCCGCAACGCTTTCCGGTGGCGCCGGTGCGGCTTTCGCTTGCCCGGCAGGCAGAGTTGTTGCCACCAGAGAAGCCCCGCACATTCCGCAATAGCGGTTGGCCCCGTCATTTTCGTTGCCACAGCGTCCGCAGCGCACACACCCTCCTCGACTATTCTGTCATTTAGATTAACTCTACTGCCCCTGGTTTCGCGAGTACGATGCTGATTCGGCAAGTTTCGAAGGTCACAAAAAGACACTGCTAAGGTTTTATGATTCGTCGGCGGGATCTTACGGAGAGCTGCTTAGTTCAGAGGAGTGTTGGATGGGTCCGATAGAGCAATCAGTTTGCCTACCGGGTACTCTTCCTGCGTAAGAGGAATCGCGGGCTCGGAGTTGACGATTGTGAGCACATCGCCGCTGTGAACTCCGCGCAGGAGCAGCCGGTCGCGCTCGACGCCAACAACTCGATATTTCTCGTCGAAAACTGACATCTCTACTCCTGGTCTTCATTAGATGCCAAATTCCATGCCCTGGATACCAAGGAATTCGTTTCCCTGTCGAAAGGTTCCAAAACAGAACGCAACATACCGGCGTTCCATATCCGAATCGAGCTAGGCCGCTCCGAACCGCACCGAAACCAGCTTTGAAACACCCGGCTCTTGCATCGTCACCCCGTAGAGGACGGGCGCGATGCTCATGGTCTTCTTGCTGTGAGTAATCAGGACGAACTGGGTCTTGATGCTCATCTCTTTGACCAGTTCGGTAAAGCGCCCGATGTTCGCCTCATCCAGCGGCGCGTCTACTTCGTCGAGGATGCAGAACGGGCTGGGCGTGTACTGGAAAATGCCGACCAGCAGGGCGAGCGCGGTCAGCGCCTTCTCGCCTCCGGAAAGCAGCAAAACGCTCTGCAGGCGCTTGCCAGGCGGCGATGCGACCACATCGATGCCGCTCTCGGCAGAATTTTCCTCGTCGGTGAGCTTCATGAACGCGTGGCCGCCACCAAAAAGCTTCTTGAATGTGACTCCGAAGTTCTCGTTAATCTTGGTGAAGGCTTCCTTGAACTTCTGGCGCGAGACTTCGTCGATCTCGCGAATGGTCGCGGTCGTGTTCTCGATGGAGGAGATGAGGTCTTTGCGCTGACCATCGAGGAAGCCGTGCCGCTCAGCAGTCTCGCGGTACTCTTCGAGTGCCATCATGTTCACCGGACCCATGGCTTCGAGTTTGGCTCGCATCTCGCGATGAGCCTGGTCACAGGCGGCCAGTTCGTCGCCGATGACCAGCGCCAGGGTACTGTCGGCCAGTAAAGCGGCCCTCTCGATACCCAGTTCGTTCAGGCAGGTATCGGCCATGTACATGGCGTCGGCTTGCAGCTTGGCAGCTGCTGCCTGCAGCTCGCCACGCCGGTCGCGAGCCTGGTCGAGAAGCTGGCGAGCCTGGCGGAGCAGTTCATCGATTTCCGAGAGGCGGGCGCGGAGTTGGTCCTTTTCAAATTGCAGCAGACCTTCACGGGCCTGGCCTGCGTTGCGCTCGGCCAGGAAGTCAGCGGCTTGCTGCTTGAGTTGCAGGTTCTCGGTTTCGCGCTGTAGTTTCTCCGCGGCAGCCGCTGCGATCTGTGAGACCAGGGCATGGAGGCGCTCGCTCATTTCAGCGAACAGCGAATCGATGCGTCCGAGCACAGAAGTTGCGGAACGATGCCGCTCTTCGAGCGCTGCCACCCGGGCCACGCGCTGCGAACTCGCCTCAGCCGCGTCCTCTCGACGCTGACGCAGCATGCCGAGCGATTCCTGAGCGGCCGCAATCTGCTGCTCGAGCTCCGCGCGAGTCTGCTCGAGGGCGGCGATCTCAGAGTGACGCGCTGCGACAATCGACTCCTGCTCAGATTGCTCCGCAGATAGACGTTGCAACTCCGCTTGCGAAACGCTGACACGCTCGGTGACCCGGGCCATTTCGGAATCGAGTTGCTGCAGCATGTGGCCGGAAGTCATCGACTGGTGCTCGGCTTCGCGCTTTTCAGCGTCGAGACGCTCCAGCAGGGAAGTGAAGTCTTTAATTTCCCGCCCCAGCGTGAGCACCCGCATCTCTTCTTCGCGAAGAGCGCGTTCCAGGTCCTCCAGTTGCCGCAGAACCTCTCGCAGTTCGCGCTTCATCGAGAGCGGGCCCTCAGCGCGCTGTTTGCCGCCGGTAACGGTCACATTGTGAAAGCATTCTCCGTTTTGCGAGAGAAAGAACGCATCGGGATTCTCGAGAGCGAGGCCGCGCGCAGTATCAGAGCCAGGGACGATGTAGCCATCGCGCAGCTTGGGAAGAATTACTTCCAGCGACTTCCCGAATCCATCGAGCACGCGGATAGTGGACTTCAGCGGCACGATGGAAGCTGTGGGCGGCGCGCAGTGCGCGGCTTCGTCGAGAATAAAAGAGAACTTGGCCTGGGCGTCTTCGGGATGAACCAGGAAGGTGGCGCGGCCGTCGACATCACTGCGTAGCAGGCGAAGGCCTTCGTCAGCGGCGTCCCAGGACTTGACGACGATGTAGTTCAATTCATCGCGCAGGAAGTCTTCGACCACGCGTTCAAAACGCGGTTCGACTTCAAGGAAATCGGCGAGCACGCCGACCGGGGCCAGCCCGCTTTGCATCACTCCCGACTGAAACAGCCGGCGAACGGATTCCGTCGAGTATCCATGTTCCGCGATGACTGCTTCTAGCGATCCCTTCTTGCCAAGAGCTGTGGCAAACTCGGCGCGCAGCAAATCGAGATGAGTCTTGGCTTTGGTTTCTTCGAGGCGCTTGCCTTCGAGCAGGCGTTTAAGCTGGCTGATCTCTTCGCCGATTCCGGTGACACGCTGCGTGATGGTTTCGAATTCGAGGGCGAGTTGCCCGCGCTGGCCGCCAAAGGCTTCCACCTGAAGGTCGGCGCTCCTGATTTCAGTTTGCAGACGCCGGGCTTCGCGATCCGCGCCGGCGAGGCGTTCTTCAGCCTGCGCCAGTTGGTTCCGCAGCCGCGAAGCCGCTGACACTGTGTCGAAGATGGCTACGCGCGACTCTTCCTGCTGATGTTCAAGTTCGGCGAGCGCCGTCGCGGCGGCTGCGGCTTCCTGCTGCGACAGCGCGAGTTCGTTCTGAGCCGCAGCCAGATCGGCGGCGGCTGATTCGAGCACTTGCCGGTTGGAATCGCGCTCGGCTTCGAGTGCGGTCAGTCGGTGACGGGCCTGCGCCAACTCCGCCTCGGCCGAGGCGGAACGGACCACCAGTTCGGCGCAGCGTTCTTCGTTATGCCGTCGGCGGGCGCTGGCGCGATCGATTTCCAGATCGATCTGGCTAAGGCGCTCGCGATTCTCGCGCAGCTCGGCCTCGATGGCATAGCCGCGCTCGGTGCCTTCTCCATGCTCCGACTCGAGCTGCCGGACCGATTCGGCGCGGTGCTGCATGTCTTCAGCCAGGGCATTGAGCTGGGCGTCGAGTTGAGCGCTCTCCTGTTCAATCGCAGCGAACTTACTTGCCAGCACCACGCGCAGCTGGGCCCGCATCTCGGCGCGCAGCTTGGCATAGCGCTCGGCCTTTGAGGCCTGGCGCTTCAGAGAATTCATCTGGCGCGTGACTTCATCGAAAATATCGTTGACGCGAGCAAGGTTCAGCTTGGCATCTTCGAGGCGAGCCTCGGCAAGGCGCTTCTTGGTTTTGAACTTCGTAATTCCTGCCGCCTCTTCAAGAATTGCCCGGCGGTCGGTGGGCCGGCTGCTGAGAATCTGGCCGATGCGTCCCTGTTCAATCAGGGCATAGGTCTCTGGTCCAAGACCGGTGCCCATGAAGAGTTCCTGAATGTCGCGCAATCGGCAAAGCTTGCCATTCAGCAAGTACTCGCTGTCGCCGGATCGGAACAGGCGGCGCGTGACTACGATTTCTCCGGTGCGGAATTGTTGCTGATTGAATTTACGACGGCGGATCTTGAGCACGACTTGGGTTGCGCCGCTCACAGCGGCTGAAGTCGCGATCGGCACGATTGCGTGAACCGGCAATGCGAACACCGGTTCATCGTCGGGAAAGGCGACCGCCAGCGTATCTACTTTCGATCGCGGAACTTCTACTTCTTCTGTTTTGCCAGGCTGAGCGTCTTCTACAGCGCGCTCGGTTTCTTCGGCGGCGCGGGCGCGGACGGCGGCTTCGTCCCAGTCCTCGGCTGGACGGCGCGAGGCTTCCGCACTAACCGGCAGATCATCCTGAATATCGATCTCTGTCGGCGCGCCAGCGTCGGGATACTCTTGGGGATCGATCAGGGTGAGCGAGACCTCGGCCATGCCGGTGGGCTTGCGGTCGCGGGTTCCGGCGAAGATCACATCTTCCATGCGCGAACCGCGCAGCGTCTTGGCCGATTGCTCGCCCAGCACCCAAGAGATGGCATCGGCAATGTTCGACTTCCCGCAGCCGTTGGGGCCGATAATGGCGGCGATGCCGTCCCCGTGGAACTTGAGGTCGGTGCGGTCGCAAAACGATTTGAACCCGAGAATTTGAAGCCGCTTCAGTTTAAGCAACGTGAACTCCTTGGAGAAGCAGTGGCCAGTCTTTCGTTGTGCTGCGTGCCGACCTGTTTACCAGACTGATACCTCCAGCGCTGAAACGGTGCTTGCCCAGACTTCGGCTGTCCCGGGCTGGATCGGGTGGGCACAAATTAGAGCTACTGTAACGGTGAAATCGGGGCGGGGTCAAGCAATATAACACTATATGTTGTATGGCCTTAAGAGCGAGCGCGTTGGGTTGCACATGCATTGCGGCAATTGCCTGGTTTACGGGTAAGGGAAGGACGAGGTGGGAGAACCGCGAGAGCAAGAGTATGGTAGCGCAACTGCCTAACTAAGACAACGATTCTGGGCTTATCACTGCGAGACAGACGCGATGCTGCGCTTGGCGCGACAGCCGAGAGCCTGCCCTGTTCTGCCGAAACCCCGAGCGAAGCCGAGGGGGAAGCCGAAGGACGGCTGTCCCCACACGGGCCGTGTCGCTCTTTACTTTCCTCCCAGCCTCTCGAAGAACAGGCAAATGGTTTCTATGCCGTGGTGGAAGTTGGGGATGTGGAATTTTTCGTTGGGGGCGTGGAGGTTGTCGTCGGGCAGACCGAAGCCCATCATCACGCTGGGAATTTTCAAAGCCTGGTAGATATCGTTGACGATGGGAATCGATCCGCCGCTGCGAATAAACACGGTTTCTTTCTTGAATGTGTCGTGCAGCGCTTCCGTCGCCGCCTTGATGTAGGGATTGTCGGTACCGACCACGCTGGCTGGGCCCTTGCTCCACACTTTGATTTTGGTTTCGATGCCCTTGGGTGTGAGCTTCTTCACGAAGGCCGTGTAGCGCTTGAGGATGTCGTTAGGATCCTGATTGGGCACGAGGCGCATGGAGACTTTGGCCGAGGCTTTGGCGGGGATCACGGTTTTGGCGCCGGCGGCAATGAATCCGCCGGGCATGCCGTGGACTTCGAGCGTGGGGCGGGCCCAGGTGCGGTAGAGAACTGAATAGCCGGGCTCGCCAGTTAGAACCTTGGAGCCAACTTCAGTTTTTCTGTAGTGCTCCTCGTTGAAGGGCAGACGCCTCCAGGCTTTGAGTTCGTCTTTACTCGGCGCCTTCACGTTCTTGTAGAACCCCGGAATGAGGATTTTTCCCTTGGCGTCTTTCAGCTTGCTGATGATTTCGATCAGGGCGAAAAATGGATTGGGAGCA
>JBEKWP010000008.1:0-62462 GCA_049512915.1 Candidatus Sulfotelmatobacter sp. | reverse complement strand
CGCCTTGTCGGCCTGCGGCTGCTGGCGTTTGGTGACTTCCAGAAATTGCGCCTTCTTCACTTCAAGGTCGCGCTGCGACTCCGCCTGCTTGGCCAGAGATAAGGTTTCCGCGAGCACTCGTTCCTGATCCGCCTGGGCCTTGGCCACAGCCGATTCCCTCTGCGCCAGAGCGCGTTTGATCGCGGTATCGCGGTCTGCTTCCGCCGTGGCCACATCTGCGTCGCGCTTGATTCGCGCTACGTCCGGCTTGCCCATGTTGGTGATGTATTCGTTCTTGTCACGAACTTCCTTAATGGTGAACGAAATTACTTCGAGCCCCATCTTGTTCATGTCTTCGGCGCAGGTTCCACGCATCCGGTCAGAAACCATTTCTGGCTGCTTCACGATCTCTTCCACCGTGAGCTGGCCGATAATGCCGCGCAGATGCCCTTCCATGACCAGCCGGATCAGCGCTTCGCGCTCCTGATCTGTCTTGGTAAGAAATTGTTCGGCCGCCGTCAGCACAGACTCACGGTCGCTCTTCACCTTGATCTGCGCGACCGCTTCTACAGTGACTGCGACGCCTTGTTTGGTGTACAGATCCTGCTGCGGCGCCACGTCGAACGACATCAACTCCAGCGACAGATCCTTGCAGACCTGCACCATGGGAAGCACCAGCGTTCCGTGCCCCTGCACCACCCGAGTTCCGCCCAGGCCATACACGATGAGTGCTTCGTGCGGCCCCGCTTTGCGATATAGCCTGGCCATTCCGCTCATCAGGAACAGAAGGACCATCACTCCCAGCCCGGCGAAAATCCAAATCTCGACCATCCGTGACATCTCTGGCATAACGCCTCCTTCGACGAATGCAGTTCCCCCATGCTCAATTTCAAGACCAAGCCGTACCCGTTGTTGAGAAGCTCATAAAACGCTTGCACTACCGTGGAAGAGCGGCGCTTCAGCGCCGCGTAAAGCCCAAATAACTTCGGGCTTTAGCCCCTGAGGGAACCCGCCTCCCGCATCCAAATCACACGGAACAACTAACTCGGTACGCTGCTGCCTGCTCAAGTTGCGATCCACGATCCAGTTATTTACGTAGTAAACAAACCCCAGCACGACATAAAACACCGCCACCATCGACCACTTCGCCAAACTCGAAACGGCCGCGTTGCGCGTGGCATAGCAGGCGATGGTGAAAATCAGGAGCAAAAAGGCCGTAGTCCCTAAAGCAAGCATCAACGAACCTTGCCGCGACGTATAGCCGTTCGGCTGCCAGTTGATGTCGAAATGCACTGCCACTCGTGGCGGCAGCTGATCCCACGCCCTCCAATAGTTCAGCAGGGTCAGCGGCAGCGCCAGCCAAGTCAACCCGACCGCCGCTTGAAACAATTTCTGTTCCATAGTTTTTCTCCGCGAACAACCCAATCTTGCACACCAACTGCTCTTCGCTACTTATTCCCCGGACATCTCGCTCCACAACCGTACGTAGGAAATTCCTTTTTCGTAACGCGTGACCACGACTTCAGTCCCTTTGGCGATCGCGCTGCCGTCGTCGCTGCGAGCGCCGCACACACGCCGTGTGCCCATCTGCGTATAAACGATTTCGCCGGTTCCACCCTCGCGGATCGGACTGCTGACTCGACCCAGCACTCCCACCATTTCGTAATCCGCGGGATCCATGTTCTCGTCCTCCGAGATCAGAACCCTGCTCAGAAACAGGAACACAATGCCTCCGCCAACCAGCCCGCTGCTGACTGAAGCCAGCAGTCCGAAGCCGACCCACAGGCCGGAGTAGCGCGTGAGCAGATAGCCGGTTCCACCAAACCAGGCCAGGAACGCGGTCAGCGTGACGAAGTTGAATGGCGAAACTCCGCCGCCCCGCTGCCCGTGCGCATTGCCCGCAGCAGTCGATGCATCGGTTGCAACCGGCGCGTGACCAGCGGCAACTGGACCATGCGCCGCGCCGACGCTGGCTGCCGGCAAATGCGCGCCGCCGACGTGCCCATGCCCGACGTGTCCGTGAAAGTGCGGGAGATGAAGGCGGCCCGTGCGCGAACCTCCGAGCACGAAAGAAAAAAAGCTCAAGCAGAAGCCGACCGCGAAACAGATCAGGTAAAAGTTCGCCCAGGTCATGGAGTCGTTCATCGGATTCTCCTCCCTTCTGCCTTCGCGGCATGACCGTGATCTTCCTGACCACGACTTACGCGGCGATGATTTCCTCTTGCCACTAATTCCGGCCGCAATGCTTCCAGCAGCCGGTCGGCCAATCCGGGCGTGTCGAGAATCGCGCCCAGCAGCAGTAAACAGCGTCTCGTGTCTTTCTCTCGCGCGGCCTTGATCAGCACGTCGCTCACTTCCGGATCGCTGACGAAACGCTCCGATCCCTGCAGCAACCAGACGTCAAGCTGGCCTTCGGTCGTGCGCAGATCTGAGGTCAGCTCCGTGTGATAACCCTCAGGATCATCCACCAAGAAGCCAGGATGAACCTTGAAGAACCTGGCCAGCAGCGCCCGCGACGACTGCGTCATGTGCGGCCGCGCGCCGTTCTCGATCTGCGACAAGTAGGACTGGCTGATGCTCTTGCGCAGTTCCTGGCGAATCGCCTTCACCATTTCCTGTTGCGTTATAGGACGGTCGAGGCCGCGCAGCGAGCCTTCCACTTCGCGCAGGTAACGAATTTTCTCTCCCAGCTTCATATTCCAGATCGCTATATGTATATTGCGATTTGCGATGTCTGTCAAGAAGCGGATTTGGCGTGTTTTCAGGGGCTTGCGGCGGGGTTACAAGCCGGCTTCGATGCGGGAGCGGGGGTCGAGGTAGTCGCGCAGGGCGTCACCGATGAAGTTGAACGACAGGACTGCCAGCATGACGGCGAGCGCGGGAAACAGGACGAGATGGGGCGCGTCGAATAAATGCGCGCGGCCGTCGTTGAGCATCGTTCCCCAACTTGCTGTTGGTGGAGGCACGCCAAGTCCGAGGAAGCTCATGGTGGCTTCGGCCAGAATGGCTCCGGCCATGCCGATCGCGGCCTGCACGATCACGGGTTGAATGATGTTCGGCAGAATGTGGCGGACGATGATGCGCAAGTCGCTCGCGCCGAGAGCGCGTGCGGCTTCAACGAATTCGCGTTCGCGCGCGGCGAGAACCTGCCCGCGCACCAGGCGGGCGTAGCCCACCCAGCCTCCGAGCGAGAGCGCGAGAACCAGATTGAAGATGCCGGGGCCGCGGAAGGCTACGAACGCAATGGCGAGCAGGATTCCGGGGAACGAGAGGAACGCGTTCATCACGATTACGTTGACGAAGCGGTCGATGCCTCCGCCGTAGTAGCCGGCGATGGAGCCGATGATAAGGCCAAGGGCGAGCGAGGTGACGACCACACAGCTTCCTACCAGCATCGAGATGCGCGCGCCGTAGATGATGCGCGAAAAAATGTCGCGGCCGAGTTCGTCGGTGCCGAACCAGTGAGCGTGCGATGGCGTGTCGAGGCGCGCGGGCAGATTGATGGCGGCGGGATCCTGCGGCGCGATCGAGGGAGCGAAGAAGGCGAAGATCGCGAAGAGGAGGACCAGCACTACGCCGGTTGTTGCCAGCACATTGTGGCGCGCGTTTCCGGCTATCGAGCGGCTGAACGGGATGGTTGTGGTGGACAAGTTCGCTTGTGGAATTCTACTCAGTAATAAATCTGCGCGTCACTGCTTCAAAGGGACTGCGAGGGTCTGAAGCGGTTTCAATTTTCTCGATACCCCCTCCCCCCTGGGGTCTAGTGGAATCATCGGGTTAGCAAGAAATTCCTCGCAAAATCCGGAGCGCAAAAGAGTTAGAGGTCAAAATCTAGAGAACACAGGACTTACGAGCGCTGTGTTCTCGGCTGTCTGTACCGCCTCCGCCTTGACCATTCTGGGCTAGTTGGAAATCGATGGCAAGGTCAGATATCACAAGGGGGCTGTGGAAACTCTTCGCCGCGACCCCACTTCATCGCCGCTTTGGACGCGAACCAGTTCTTCCAAAGAGCGAAGGCTCCACGGGTTTGGTGGATCGGCGGGTAGTGGTTGAGTCGGTTTGATGCCCTGGAGCGCGCTCACCACACCTCTAACTTGATCTCACGATAGCGATTGATTAGTTCGAAGTCTGTCCGATTGGCCGTAATGAGGCGGGCACCGTGAGAGCGGGCGGTGAGGGCAATGAGTACGTCGAAATGCAGGTCGCGCAATTTGTGGGGATCAAAACCTCGGTCGGCGCGAATGTCAGCCAGTATCTCGCCCGACTCCAGCCAGTTCTCTTGGGTTGGAGTCAGGATTGGGTAGTGTCTTGCCAAGGAGCGGAGGAACTTGCTTTCAGCTTGCCCGATGACGCCGCGCATTAGTTCCGCGAGAACGACCGATGAGGTGCGAACCAAGCCGCCGACCGATGCGATGCTCTCGCGATGACGCCCGGTGCGAACCTCGTCGACCAGAACCGACGTGTCGAAGATGACGAAGTCACTCATCAAGTCCGGAGAACTCTAGTTTGCCGGAGTTCTTTTTCATCAGGGCTTTGAAGCGCTTGAGAGCGACGATCTCGCGGAGGGCGATGTGAACCGCGTCGGTTCGGGATTTTGCGCCCAGGACCTTCACGGCCTCGTCGGCCAATTTAATGTCCAAGCGAATCGATGTCATGGTTACAGCCATAGCGCTTCCCTCTCTTCTTGTATATACAGGATAAGATAATGGTATATACGCGTCAAGGGCTAATTTGGCGCTTTCGAAGTCAGAATCCCCGCCTCTTCGACTTTGCTCAGCGCTGGCTCTGTCGCAAACCTGTCTGTTGAGCGCTTTGCGGTTGGGATAGATGACGCTCGTGCCACTTCTCGCTCAAGTCTCTCCAGCCGGGATTGATTGAAACGATGAGTGCAGTTTTCTTGATTCGCAGCCAGCCTTTGATCCGCTTCTCGCGTTCGATTGCGTTGTCGACATCCTGAAAACGTTCGAAGTAAACGAGCCGGTTGAGCTTGTATTTGGCAGTGAATCCGGAGGCGATACTGGTTTTGTGCGCTAGGACTCTTCGCATGAGATTGTTCGTGACGCCGACGTACAAGGTTTTCGCGCGGTTCGTCATTATGTAGACAAAGTACATAGGTCCTCTCGGGCTTCGCTCAGGGAAGGTCCTTCGCGTGGCGCTTTCCGCGGCGCACACCTGCGCACAGCGCCACCTGAGGCGTAGGCGAAATACATAGGTCCTTCGCTTGCTGCTTCCAGCCTCGCTGGAGCTGCACGGGCTCAGGATGACAAATAGGGGGTGGGGTGTCTGTGACGGATGAACTTTGCGGCGGTGGAAAACTTCCCCGCCTATTGCCTGATCCGCGGGTTCGCTACCGAGTACAAGACGTCCGTCAGGAAATTCACTGCTACGTAGGTTAAGCCAATCGCCAGGATGCAGCCTTGCACCAGGTAATAATCGCGGTTCGAGATGGCCTGGATGGTGAGGCGGCCTATGCCGGGCCAGGAGAAGATGGTTTCGGTTACGATTGCGCCTGCCAGCAACGCGCCGAATTGGAGACCCAGGACGGTGATGATGGGGATCATGGCGTTGCGCAGGGCGTGGCGGTAGACTACGGTGCGCTCGGGCAGGCCTTTAGCGCGGGCGGTGCGGATGTAGTCCTGGCTTAGCTCTTCGAGCATCGAGGTGCGCACCATGCGGGTCAGGATGGCGGCCAAAGCTCCGCCCATGGTGATGGCGGGCAGGACCAGGTTGGCAAAGGAGCCGGCACCGGAGACGGGGAGCCATCCCAGCCTGATGGCGAAGAGAAGGATCAGGATTGGGCCCAGGGCGAAGTTAGGGAACGACAGGCCGAAGAGGCTGACTACGCTGAGCAGGCGATCGTCCCAGCGGTTGCGGCGCTGGGCGGAGCGCACGCCGGCAGGGATCGACAGAATGATCGCTACGAATAGCGAGGCCAGCGTTAGCTGCAGCGTGTAGGGATAACGCTGGACGATGAGACGCGTCACTCTTTGGTTATAGCGGAACGATGGACCCAGGTCGCCGTGGAGGACTCCTTTCCAGTAGTGGAGGTATTGTTCGCCTAGCGGGGCGTCGAGGCCATAGGCGTGGCGCGTGGCTTGGATGTCGGCGGGCGCGGCGCCTTCGCCGAGCATTTGCTGGATGGGGTCTCCGGGGACCAGGTGGATTAGTAAAAAGACGAGGCTTACTACCAGCCAGATTACTGGGACGGTGTAGAGGACGCGTTGGAGGAGGAGTTTCAGTTGCCAGTACCCAGTTGCCAGTTGTCGGTTCTAACGGTGACGGCGTAGTTGAAACTCCTTGCGGAGCTGGTGGCACTGCTCGCGGGTAAGGGGTCCTTCGACTCCACAACTGCTTCGCTTTGCGAAGCAGTTGTTCCGCTCAGGATGACAGGGGTTTGCATCTTCAATCTCCGGCGTGCTTCGCGCTTTCTGCTTGGTCTTCGATGCTTTCTACCTCTTCGATCTTTACCTTTGCGATGCGGTGACCTTCCATCTCTTCGACTGTGTAACGGTGGCCTTCGTATTCGAAGGATTCTCCGAGGTACGGGATGCGTTGCAGGCGGGCCAGTACGAATCCGGCCAGGGTTTCGAAACCGGCGTCGCGGGGCAGGAGCAGGCCGTGCTGGGTTTCGAGGTCGCGGATGTTGACTGCGCCTTCGAGCGTCAGGACTGACTCGTCTTCGAGCGCGGGTTCCGGCGGGGACACGTCGAATTCATCTTCGATGTCTCCTACCAGTTGCTCGAGAATGTCTTCGACCGTGATCACACCGGCGGTCGAGCCGAACTCGTCGACCACTACTGCCAGGTGACGGCGGCGCTCCTTAAATTCGGCGAGCAGTTCTGCCAGGACTTTGGTTTCAGGAACGACCAGGACATCGTGCATGATCTGGCTGATCTGGGTGCGGGCGATGCGCGAGGCCAGGGGCATTCCAAGATTGATCAGGCGAAGCCGCACCCAGCGGACGAGCTCTTTGTAATAGAGTACGCCGACGATGTGCTCGGGGCCGCGTTGCGGATCGTAGACGGGGATGCGGGAGTGCTGGCCTTCGACCACGCGGTTCAGGGCCTCGTCGAGGGTGAGGTCCGAGGGCAGGGAAAAAATGTCAGGGCGGGCGACCATGACTTCGCGGACGGTGATGCTGTCGAGTTCGATGGCGTTGTGGATCATCTCCTCCTGCGACTCGGGGATCTGCCCGAACTGGCGGCTGGCGGTGACGATGAGCTTGAGTTCGTCGGGGGAGTGGACGGCGCCGCCGCGGCGGGCGTCGCGGGCTCCGAAAAGGCGCAAGACCAGGCCGCCGGAGCGGCGCATGAAAAACAGCACGGGGCCGGTTAAGGTGAGGAACGCCTCCATGGGCGCGGCGACGGCTAGCGCGATTTGCTCGGAGCGCTGCAGGGCCAGAGTCTTCGGGACCAGCTCGCCCAGCAGGACGTGCAGGTAGGTGATCAGGCTGAAGGCGATGACAATGGCGATGCCATGGGCATAGACCGCAACGTGCGGGACTCGTTGCACGTAATCGAGAGATTCGACGAGGCGGGCTACCATGGGTTCGCCGATCCAGCCGAGGGTCAGGCTGACCATGGTGATGCCGAGTTGCACGCCGTTGACGACTTCGTCGAGGTGCTGGTGCAGGCGCTGGACGATGCGGGCGCCGGTGCGGCCGGACTCGATGAGCTGCTGGATGCGGGTGTCGCGCACGCTGACCAGGGCGAACTCCGCAGCCGCGAAAAACGCGTTCGCTGCCACCAGGAGGAGGATCAGGAGTACGCGGAGCAGCACGAAGGCGATCATTGAGGATTGGTTCTAATGGGGTAATTCTAACATTCCAAAGGGGCTGGCAGGCCTGGGCATGATTGGGATGGCGTCCTAAAACCTTTACCCCAGGGAACACAGAGGAGCACAGGGTAAAACTTTTGGACCTGCAGGGCTACCTTTTCTCTCGGAGCGCGGTCTAATTGGGAGGTGGCTCGCAGTTCAAGCTGCCGCGGGTCATTCTGGTTCGGGTCGAAATCTCTGGAACAAAGACAACTTAGGCTGCGTACAGGATAGTGAGAGCGCGGGACGGCGCTTTTTTCGGCCAAGCTTTATTCGGTCGAGCTTTTTTCGGTCGAGCAATTCGGCAAACTTCAGTGGGCATTCCCAGCAGGCACTCAGGAGGCAGTTGTGAACGGAAACGGAAATAATAAGAAGAAGCGGCGCAGACTGTTTATTTGGGGCGGCATCGGAATCGGGATCGTCCTGCTGATTGCAATCGGAGTGTTCGCGGCGACGCGTGGCGGCACCAAGATTGATCCGACGAAGCTGGCGAAGGTGGAAAAAGGCGATTTGGCCAAGAGCGTTGTCGCCACGGGCAAGGTGACACCTATCACCAAGGTCGAGGTGAAGTCGAAGGCCAGCGGCATTGTCAAGAAGCTGTTGGTGGATTACGGCGACAAAGTCAAGAAGGGACAGTTGCTGGCGCAGCTCGACAAGGTGGAGATCGAGGCGCAGGTGGCGCAATCCCGCGCGGCTTTGGATGCGGCTCAGGCCAACATGACCAGTTCGCAAGCGGATTACGAGCGCTCCAAGGTGGACGCGGAAGGTCCGGACGTGCCGCTGCTGAAACGCGCCTATGACCGTGCCGAGGGCATGGCGAAAGACGGTGTAGTTTCGGCCTCGGCGCTCGACGACGCGGAAAAGAATTATGAAATGTCGCTGAACAAACAGAACGTCGCCAAGGCGCAGATGATCGTGCTGAAGGCGAAGATTGCGCAGTCCAAGGCGCAAGTGGCGCAGGATCAAGCGAACCTTACGCAGTTGGAGGAGCAGCTCAGCTATACCGACATTGTTTCGCCAATCGATGGCATTGTGCTTTCGCGCGACGTGGAAATGGGTGATGCGGTCAGTTCGATTCTGGTGCTGGGTTCTTCGGCCACGCTGGTGATGACGCTGGGCGATACCAGCGAAGTCTATGTGAAAGGGAAAGTGGACGAGAGCGACATTGGGAAGGTTTATCTGGGGCAGCCCGCGAGGATCAAGGTTGAATCGTTCAAGGACAAGACCTTTACCGGCAAGGTGACGAAGATTTCTCCGATGGGCGTGGAGAAGGACAACGTCACCACGTTTGAAGTGAGGGTTTCGATTCAGAATCCGGGCGGCGAACTTAAGGCGGAGATGACGGCCAACGCCGAAATTATCCTCGAAGAACACAAGAACGTGCTGCAGATTCCCGAAGGCGCGATTCTTTACGACAAGGACAAGAAGGCCTCGGTGGATATCCCCGATCCGAAGGGCAAGGACGGCATGGATAAGGTCGCAATCAACATCGGGATCTCGAATGGCGCGAAGACGGAAGTGCTTAGCGGATTGAAGGAAGGCCAAGAAGTGGTGCTGCAATAGGGCGGGCTTAGGCTTTCGGGCTTTCGGGCTTCGGCCTTGACAACTTTTGAGGAGTCACTCGACATGAATAAGCGGCGAATCTCACGTATTCCGGCTTCTGTTCTGGCGCGGCCCTCGTTCCTGGCGATCGCGCTGCTTGTGGTGGCCTCCACTTTTGCGGCTGCTTCCACGCCGCAAGGAACATTCGAGAAAACCTATCAGGTCAGCGGGCCGGTGAATCTGGAAGTGCAAACCCACTCCGGCGACATTATTGTGCGCAACGGTCCGGCGGGGTCGGTCTCGATTCGAGGAAAAATCTTTGTGAGCGACCACTGGCTGGCGGGAAACCGGCACGCGGAAGTCGCTGAAATTGAGCAGAATCCTCCGCTGCGCCAGGACGGGAACAACATCCACATTGATTACGTGAACGCCCACGAGATTTCAGTGGATTATGAGATCACGGTGCCCGCCGACACTACCGTCAACGCCCGCACCGGATCGGGAGATCAGACCATTGAAGGCGTGCATGGCAACGCCGACCTGCAGAGTGGTTCGGGAGACATGAGGCTCTCGCAGCTTACCGGGGAGATACGGGTGCAGACCGGGTCAGGCAATGTGCGGGCGCGCGACATCGCTGGTCCGCTGCGGGGTGGCGCGGGTAGCGGTGACATTGAGGTGGAAGAAACCGCAGCGGGAGATATTGATCTGCACACCGGGTCGGGCAACGTCACGGTTCGCGGCATTCAGGGCCGGTTTCATGCCGAGGCGGGCAGCGGCGATGTAACCGCCGAGGGTGCGCAGGCGGGCGCGTGGGAGATTCGCACCGGATCGGGCAATGTGCACGTGCGGCTCCCTGCCAACGCCGCGTTCGATGCCGACATCTCCACCAGTTCCGGGACGCTGGACATCGGCGCGCCGATCACGATGACGGTGCAGGGGCGGGTGCAGGAAACGCGCAAGCACATCGAAGGCAAAGTGCGCGGAGGCGGGCCACTGCTTAATCTGCATACAGGATCGGGAGATATACACATCGAGTAGCAGTGGCCAGTGGTCAGTGGCCAGTGGTCAGTAACCCCAGGGGCAGATTTTACTGGCCGCTGATCACTGATCACTGATCACTGGCCACTGGCCACTTTCCACTTTCTCATTACCTCCGTGCCTTGACTCTGCAGTCGCCAGCGGTTACTTTCGACATTCTGGGAGCACTTCGTCATCCCCCGCGAGGAGAACCTTGGCCCGTCCGATTATTACCCTGACTACCGACTTCGGCAGCAATGACCATTTTGTAGGCACCATGAAAGGCGTCATCCTGGAGATTTTGCCGGAGGCGCAAATTGTCGACATTTGCCACTCTGTGCAGGCCTTCGACGTTCTGGATGGAGCGCTCACCATTTCACAGGCGTATTCCTACTTTCCAACCCGGACCATCCATGTCGTGGTGGTCGATCCCGGCGTAGGCACGGAGCGGCGGCCGATTCTGGCCTCCTGCGACAAGTATCATTTCGTGGCGCCCGACAATGGGGTGCTTTCGCTGGTGTATGCGCGCGAAGAGCGCATGCATGTGCGGCACATCACTTCTGAACACTACTATCTGCAGCCCGTAAGCAAAACCTTCCACGCGCGCGATATCTTTTCTCCGGTGGCGGCGTGGCTGGCCAAGGAAGTCGACTCGCAAAAATTCGGGGAAGAGATCGAGGACTATGTTCGCTTTAATGCTCCGAAGCCAAAATCCGTCGACAGCAACCGGCTGCGCGGGGTTGTGCTGAAGGTCGACCGGTTCGGAAACCTTATCACCAACATCACTCCGCAAGACGCTCCCATGCTTTTCGGAGCTGACCCACAGGGGTTCAAGATTGTTGTAGGCAGCCGCGAGATCACGGAAATCCGCAATGCTTATGCCGAGGGGGCTCCGGGAGAAGTGATCGCCATTCTCGGCAGTATGGGTTTCCTCGAGATTGCCGCCAATCGCGGGGCCGCAGCCCAGTTGACTGGGGCCAGCAAGGGCAACGAAGTGAGCATAATTCTCGGCGAGGCTGCCGCAGCAGGCAAGGCATAAGGTCAGAGGTTTCAAAGTTTCAAGGTTTCAGAGTTTCAAAGTTTCAAGGTGACAACGGGGTTTTGGGGTGAACTTTGAAACCTTGAAACTCTGAAACCTTGAAACCTTAGCTTTTCGGTTTGGGGTGGGCGTAACGGTCCATCTCGCCTGTCCACTTCAGAAAGCGCCAGAGACTGATGCGCTCCCGCCACAAAAATTCCCAAAACTCCAGGAAGCCGATCTGCGTCATCTTGACGCCGCAGTACGTCTCGATGCGCCACAGCAGGTAGGGACTGCGCCACGGAGCCAGACGATGGCCCTTCGTGGCGTTCCAGAGAAAGCGAAGCCGGTAGCGCATGGCAGCATGATAACCCATGTTAGAATCCTGACTCCGCCAGGGATTTCCTTTCTATGTCCGACGCAGACACCCGCCAGAAGGCCGAAGACCACTACTATGCCGCGCTCGATTTGATGGCGGATGGGAAGCTGGAGGACGCCGTCGCGGCTTACCGGGAATCGCTGGCCGTCGACCCTTCGTTCACCGAATGCATGCACGGGCTGGCCCGCGCCCTGCAGGACTTGCAACGCTACGATGAGGCGATTGCGGTGGCCGAGCGGATTGCGGAATTGGATCCGGATGACGTGCTCGCGCACACCAGCCTGTCGGTGCTTTATCAGAAGAAGGGAATGATCCCAGAGGCTGAGGCTGAAGGAGCCAAGGCGCGGGTGCTGGGGTGGAAGCAACAGTTGAAGAAAGGCTAGCTCCTAGCTTCTAGCTCCTAAGGGTCTAGCTCAGACGGCCGAACGCCAAGTCCAGCGCCTAAAGGCGCATCCGGGAAACACAACTTACGGCACGCCTGAAGGGGTGCCCTGATACGAATCTCATCGTTCCGCAGGCTTAGCTAGCAGCTAGTAGCTAGTGGCTAGTAGCTTCCTACAACTCATACTTCTTCATCAAATGCCGAAACGACCGGTAGGAAATGCCGAGCAGGTCGGCGGCTTTGGTCTGCACGCCGTTCGAGCGGTCGAGAGCGCTTTGCAGCAGGGTGCGCTCGATGTTGGCCACGTAGACCTCCATGCCCACACCTTCGGGAAGCACTGCGCCCGGGGCTAGGTCGGACATTCCTGCAGAAACTCCGGCTGCGGCGGCGCGGGCTTTGGGGCGTTCCGCGGGGAGTTCGACGTGCAACTCGTCGGTCATCTCCAGGGCAACGGCGCGCTCGACTGTGTTCTCCAACTGGCGGACGTTGCCTGGCCATTCGTAATCACAGAGGGAGTCGAGTGAGTTTTTGTTGACGCGCAGAATGCTTCGGTTCGCCGCAGCCGCGTACTTCTTCAGAAAGTGATTCGCCAGCAGCGGGATGTCTTCGCGGCGCTCGCGCAGGTTCGGCACGCGGATGGGGATGACGTTGAGCCGGTAGTAAAGATCTTCGCGGAACAGGTTTTCGGCAACGGCTTTGTCGAGATCGCGATTGGTGGCGGCGATGACCCGCACATCGATGGGAATTTCGCTGGTGCCGCCGACTGGGCGCACGGTGCGCTCCTGCAGCACGCGGAGCAGTTTCACCTGCATGGCCAGCGTCATTTCGCTGATTTCGTCGAGGAAGATGGTGCCGCCGCCGGCGACTTCAAACAGGCCGCGCTTGTTCTGGTTGGCTCCGGTAAAAGCTCCCTTTAAATAGCCGAAGAGTTCGCTCTCCAGCAGAGTTTCGGGGAAAGCTCCGCAGTTTACCGAGACGAAGGGATCGGTGGCGCGCGGCGAACAAATGTGCACAGCGCGTGCTACCAACTCTTTACCGGTACCGCTCTCGCCGTGAATCAGCACGGTGCTGGCGGTGGAAGCGACGGTGCGCAGAGTCTGTTTCAGCTTCTCCATCGCTGCACTGGAGCCGATGATGTTGTCGAGCGAGTTGTGGGAAGCGGCATCGCGGCGCAGAGCGAAGTTCTGCTTGCTCAGAGACAGGTTCTCGAGCACGCGGTTGATGGTGAGCCTGATTTCGTCGACCAGGCCGGGGCTCTTGCGAATGTAGTCCGACGCTCCTCCGGCTTTTACGGCCTCAACCGCGGCTTCGTAGTCGTCCACAGCGGTGATGAGGATGACCGGGGAATCGGGCGAAACACGGTGGGCATGACGCAGCACTTCGATGCCATCGATATTTGGCATCTTGATGTCGGTGATGATCAGATCGTAGAGTGCGCCGTCGATCTTGTTTTTGGCTGCCTGTCCGGATTGCACGGTTTCGACGCGGTGTCCGTCGCGGCGCAGGGCAATGTCGAGCATTTCGCAGATGGAACGCTCATCGTCGCAAACCAGAATGTTAGCCATGCAGCCTCCCCTCTCCCGCGACGGCCGCGAATTGCGCGGGCGCAGCGAAGTTTTCGGGCAAAGTGGGGCGGACCGCCGGACGTTCTGCATCGAGCCGGCGCAGCCGCAGGATAAAAGTCGTCCCCTGGCCGGGCTTGGAGCGTGCCCACACTTTGCCTTCATGGGCTTGCACGATCTGGTAGACGACTGCCAGGCCGAGTCCGGTGCCGCCTTCAAAGTTCGACTGGAAGGGCTCGAAAATCTTCTCCGTCTGTTGCGGCGTCATGCCGGTTCCGGTGTCCGCAAAACTAACCTGCCAGTCGTCTCCCAGGCGTTCGATGCCGACTTTCAGAGTGCCGCCGTTGCGCATGGCGCGGACCGCGTTCTCGGCGAAGTTCCAGAAGACCTGCTTGATTTTGTCGCCGTCAGCAAGCACCCATGCGTGCGGAACGGCAAACCCGCTCTCAATCGTGATGGCGACATTTTCCGCGGTCATGCGGTGCCGCATGAGGGTGAGCGTGTCCTCGAGCAACCGCACCAGGTCGGCCTTTTCGAAGTGATACTGCTTGCCGCGGGAGTAGGCCAGAAAATCCGTGATGATGCCATTCAGGCGTTGCGATTCGCGGGTGACAATGGCGAGCAGGTTGCGATGCTCCTCGCTCATTTCCGGTATGCCGGAAAGCATGCTGACCGAGCCGGCGATGGAGGTGAGCGGATTGCGAATCTCGTGGGCGATGGCGGCGGCGAGACGGCCCACGGCTGCCAGGCGGTCCTGCATGCGGACTTCACGTTCGAGCCGCCGAATCTCGGTGAGATCATCGAGGGCATAGACGTAGCCCAGGGCGCCGCGCTCCGGCCCGCTCAGGGCGGCGACTCGCACGCGAACCGTCCTGCGGAAGCTGCCCACCGTGTCGAAACGAACTTCGGCGTGGGTCTGGGACTCGGCATTGGGCAGAGGATCGAGGAATATTCCCGCGACCGGTTTGCCCAGCAACTGGTCGGAGGCGCGCTCCAGAAGCTTCAGCGCGGCGTTGTTGACCAGGGTAATGCGCCCATCGAGACCCGTGGTGATCAATCCGCTGCTGATGGACTGAATAATGTTTTCGTGCAGGATCTGAAGATCTTCGAGCGCTCCGCTGGTGTCTTTCAGCTCCACCCGCGCCTGGCGCAGCTTGGCGACCAGCAGGCCCGCCAGGTAGGCGACGGTAAGAAAGGCAAACAGGTTCACGAAAATGATCGCCTGCAGCACCTTCAGTTCGGGATGCGTCGTGCAGTAGGAGTGCACGACTCCGTAATAGTTGAGTTCGAGAACGGTGCCGTAAAGAATGAAAGCCAGCGCCGCAACCAGTTGCGCCCACACCCGCGGCAGCAGAATGCCGGCCACGATGATGACTAGAGGGTAGAGGAAGTTCAGCGAGCTGTCCCAGCCTCCGGTTTCGTGCACCACCAGGCTGACCATGATCAGGTCGGTCAGCACCTGCAAGGATGCCTGCAACCGGTGCTCACGCCAGAACGAGAGCAGGACTATATAGAAGACGGAGACCGTATACCACAGCAGCATGGTGCTGAGGAAAAGGCGCAGGGGCAGACGGGTGGGGGTCAGCTCGGCGACGGCCAACTGGATTCCGAGCAGGAAGGTAAGGATCAAGATCCGTACTTTGACCAGCCAGGCCAGCCAATTCCGCTCATCGAATGTTGATTGCATCGCTGTCTCGGGTCTTAGGTCTTAGGTCTCAGGTCTCAGGGCTTAAACGTTGGGCATCCGGTTAAGGCGTTCGGGTCTTAGGCCCAAGACCTAACGCCTAAGACCCAAGACCCGTTTCTTTCTAGCCAGCCAACTTGGCGATCATGGCGAATAGCGGCATGTAGAGTGAAATCACGATGCCGCCGATGGTTACACCCAGCAGGCCGATGATGACCGGTTCGAGCATGGCCAGCATGTCCTTGGTGGCGGCGTCGACTTCTTCTTCGTAGAAGTCGGCGATCTTCTGCAGCATGCTGTCCATCGCGCCGGTGGCTTCGCCGACGCCGATCATCTGGGTCACCATGTTCGGGAACACTCCGCATTCGCGGAGCGGATCGACGATGGTGCGGCCTTCTTCGATGGCCTTCCGCACTTTCATCAGCGCTTCTTCCAGCACGGCGTTGCCTGAGGTCCTGGCAGTGATGGCCAAGCCTTCGAGAATCGGCACGCCTGAGGTGATCAGAGTGCCCAGAGTACGGGTGAACCGTCCCACGGCAATCTTGCGCAACAGGGAGCCGACGATGGGCAAAAAGAGCAGGAATTTGTCGAAGTAATAACGCCCTCGCGGGTTCTTGCGGATCGCTTTAAGGCCGAAGACAAACCCCACCCCGACCACGATGAAAACCCACCAGAAACTCACCATGAACCCGCTTAGCCCCATCACGATACGGGTGGGAAGCGGCAGGGTGACACCCAGCCCGGCAAACAGGTTGGCGAAGATGGGCACCACAAACTTGAGCAGGGCGCCGACAATCAGGCCTGCCAGGCTGACCACGGCGACGGGATAGATCAACGCCGATTTCACAGCAGCTTTCAGGCGAACCGCTTTCTCCACGTAGACCGCCAGACGCTGCAGAATGATGTCCAGGATACCGCCGGTTTCGCCGGCTTCAATCATGTTGGTGGTGAGATCGTCGAAGACGTTGGGAAATTGCCGCATGGCGTTGGCCAGCGTCGCGCCACCTTCTACGGTGGTGCGGACCCCGGTCAGCGTCTTCTGGAAGGACGGATTTTCCTGGTTAGCGGCCAGGATTTCCAGACACTGCACCAGCGGCAGGCCGGCATCGATCATGACCGAGAACTGGCGAAAGAAAATCGCGATGTCCTTGACCTTGACCTTGCTGGTCCCGAAAGTGGGCATGGAAAACTCTTTGCCCTTTTCCCGGACCGCGCCCGGTGTAATGCGCTCGCGCCGCAATTGCTGCTGCAGCGCCTGCTTGTTGGGTGCTACGCGTTCTCCGGAGATCTTCTGTCCGGAGGCGTCCTTGCCGGAAAATGTAAAAACTGGCATGGTCTTGGCCCTCTCCTCAGTGTCGTCCCTGAATTTCCTGCGGCTCAAACGTGTTGTGCCCTGCCCATCGCGTCAGCCGCATGCGCGATGCGCCGTCAGATCTTTTATTTCGAAGCTGCCCCTCTTGCCGCCGTTCCTGCGCCGCCCCGGTTCAACAGGCTGGCGCCGCGGTTGATCATTTCCTGCAGTTCTTCCTGATTGCTGGACCGGGCCAGGGCCACTTCCAGCGTGACTTGTTTCTGGAAGTAGGCCGTAGCCAGAGCCTGGTTGAACGTCTGCATTCCGAATTTGTCTTGTCCCGACTGCATGGCCGAATACACCTGGTGGATCTTGTCTTCACGGATCAGGTTGCGAACCGCCGGGTTGGGGATAAGAATCTCCATGATCATGGCGCGACCCTTGCCGCTCGGTGTTGGCACCAGGCTTTGGCACATGATGCCTTCGAGCACCAGCGAAAGCTGGGCGCGAATCTGCGGCTGCTGGTGTGCCGGAAAAACGTCGATAATGCGGTTGATGGTGGAAGTCGCCGAATTGGTGTGCAGCGTGCCGAAGGTCAAGTGACCGGTTTCAGCAATGCGCAGCGCCGACTCAATGGTTTCCAGGTCGCGCATTTCGCCGATCAGCACCACATCGGGATCTTCACGAAGCGCGGCGCGCAATGCGTCAGTGAAGCTCTTGGTGTCGGCGTGCAGCTCGCGCTGGTTGACCACGCAGTTCTTGTTCATGTGCACGAACTCGATCGGGTCCTCGATAGTGAGGATGTGGTCGTGGCGCTCGCTGTTGATCTTGTCAATCATGGCGGCCAACGTGGTGGATTTGCCGGATCCGGTTGGTCCCGTCACCAGTACGAGGCCGCGCGGCTTGTCGCAGAGCTTGCTGACCACGGCCGGCAGGCCGAGTTGGTTGAACGATTTGATCTCGAAAGGAATCAGACGGAACACGGCCGCCGTGGCGCCGCGCTGGTTGAACACGTTGGCGCGGAAGCGGGCCAGGCCTTTTAATCCGAAAGAGAAATCGAGTTCGAGACTTTCCTCGAAGCGGTGCTTCTGGGAATCCGTCATGACGCTGTAAGCCAGCTGCTTGGTCTCGGCCGGCGTCATCTGCGGAAGGTCCAGCGGCACCAGGTGCCCGTGGACGCGGATCTGGGGCGGCGAATTGGTGGTGATGTGAAGATCGCTGCCACTCATCTCTAGCATTCTTTTCAGCAAGTCACTTAGACTAAGCCCCATAAAATTCAGCCCCTTCGTCGTCTATCTTCAAATTTGTAATCTCGTAATCGGGCAATTTCGCAATTTTGAAAACCCGATCTCAAATTACACAATTACGAAATTGCCCAATTACCAATTTCCTTAATGAATGGTCTCGCGGGCAACTTCTTCCAACGTGGTGATGCCCGCGGCCACTTTGATCAGACCGCTGCGCCGCAGCGTGATCATGCCGCGTTCGATGGCCTTCTTTTTCAATTCGACCGCCGAAGCGCCCACCAGCACGAGTTCCCTGATTTCATCGTCCACTTCCATCACTTCATACAAACCGCAGCGGCCCTTGTATCCGGTGTTGTTGCAGACCCCGCAGCCTTTGCCTTTCTGAATCTTGATGGTCTTGGCTTCTTCGGGGGAATATCCCTCTTCGATCAAGGTCTGAATTGGAACCTCAACGGTTTCGGAGCAGTCCTTGCAAATTCTTCGAATCAGGCGCTGGGCGCAGATCAGGTGAACCGAGGTCGCCACCAGGAAAGGCTCAATGCCCATGTTCATCAAGCGCGTGATGGTTTCAGGAGCGCCGTTGGTGTGCAGAGTGGAGAGAACCAAGTGGCCGGTGAGCGCGGCTTTGATGGCAATTTCCGCCGTTTCGAAGTCGCGGATTTCGCCGACCAGAATGATGTTGGGATCCTGCCGCAGGAAGGAGCGCAGCGCCGCGGCAAAGTTCAATCCAATCTGCTCCTTCATCTGCACCTGGTTAACGCCGCCCAACTGAAATTCAACCGGATCTTCGGCGGTCATGATGTTGGTGTCGGGCTGGTTAAGGCGCGAGATCGACGAATAGAGCGTATTGGTTTTGCCGGAACCCGTTGGCCCGGTGACCAGCACCATGCCGTAGGGCTTGAGAATGGCTTTTTCGAACTTGACCAGCGATTCCGGCTCGAAACCCAGCTTGGTCATGTCGAGCCGCAGATTTTCTTTGTCGAGCAACCGGAGCACGATCTTCTCGCCCCACAGGGTGGGCAGGGTGCTGACACGGAAGTCGAGCTGCTTCTTGCGGCCGCCGATATTCATTTTCAGCATGATGCGGCCGTCCTGCGGCAGCCGCTTCTCGCTGATATCGAGCTTGGCCATGATCTTCAGACGGGAGGTAATCGCGTCCTTTAACTTCATCGGCGGCGACATGATTGCCTGCAGTACGCCGTCAATACGGAAGCGTACGCGGAATTCTTTTTCGTAGGGCTCGATGTGAATGTCGCTGGCTCCGCGCTTCACCGCGTCGGTGAGCACCAGATTCACCAGCTTGACCACGGGAGCTTCGTCCGCAGCTTTCTCCAGCTGCGACAGCTCCATCTCCTGCTCTTCCGCCTGCACTTCGATGTCGCTTTCGTTCATCTCCGACATCGACTGCATTACGGTTTCGAGATCTTCCTCGGCTTTGCCCCCGTAGGCTTTGTCGATGCCCGTCAGGATGGAGCTTTCGGAGGCCACAACCGGCTCGATGTTGAAGCCGGTCATGAATTTGATATCGTCCATCGCGAAAACGTTGGTCGGATCGACCATGGCGATGGTGAGTGATGCGCCCACGCGGCTCAGCGGAAGAATCTGGTAACGCTTCGCAGTTTCAAACGGAATCAGCTTGACTACAGCGGGATCGATTTCAAAATACGAAAGATTGATGGCTGGGACGCCATACTGCCGGGAGAGAAAATTGGTGACATCCTCGTCCGTGAGGAAGCCAAGCTTCACCAAGGCAGACCCCAGGCGGCAGTTCTGCTCCTTCTGGGCCTTGGTTGCTTGTTCCAACTGCTCTGGGGTTATGATCTTCTCTTTGACGAGAAGGTCACCCAGCCGTTGAGACATACGTCGATCTCCTATCCACGTAGTGGAACGCTGCCCGGCGAAACCTAGCCGGCATTTACACAAATCACCGCTTTTACTGGGGAGAAATGCAGTGTCTTTGTGGTGACACAAATTGTCACAGCAAGTCGATTACCGTACCAGTTACCGTAGTACTTGGACTTTTCGCCATCGCCAATACGCTGCCCGCTAAGTTTCAGAACCCCCGCCAGATGAGCTTTTTCCTCAGAAAAACCCAAATCTCAGGCTCAGGTACATGCACTTCGGTAAGCGCCACAGACTTCGCGGTGCTTCGGTGCAGCGCGTTTTGCGGGCGGCATACACCACCGCGTTTTATTTCGGGCCTACTGCAGAAAATCGCAGGCTCAATGTGACGAGTGCCCTTTACAGAAGTTCCTGCTTGGGTCTAAGTAGGAGAATCCCCGGGTCTCGGGATGACATTCGCATTGGTCTCGGGTGTTCGGTCTTCAGGAGATTTCTTGTTTATGCGTTGTTGGAAGTCAGCAATTCTGGCGGCGGCATTGGCTTCTGTGTGCAGCGCTCAATCCCTGCGGCAGGAGGCCGACAACGCGGGCTTGCTGATCGGCGCGGCCGTCCGTCCCCCTCAGCTCTCGGAAGCCGCCTACGCTTCCACGCTGGCTCACGAGTTCAACATGATTGAGCCCGAAGATGCCATGAAGTGGTGGGTGCTGCGGCCGGATCGCGACACCTACGATTTTCGCCAGGGCGACGAAGTGGTCCGCTTCGCCGAGGCGCATCAGATGAAAGTCCGCGGCCATTGCCTGGTCTGGGGACGTTACAACCCGGAATGGCTGACGCAGGGTCACTTCACTCCGAAACAACTGTCACGCTTTCTGCGCGAACACATTACGCGCGTGATGAAGCACTACCGTGGGCAGGTCTTCGCCTGGGATGTGGTGAACGAAGCGCTCGATGAAAAGGGCAACCTGCGTGATTCCCTCTGGTACAACCAGCCCGGCATTGGATTGTCGGCCGAAGGAACCGCCTACATCGAGCAGGTATTCCGCTGGGCGCATCAGGCAGATCCGCGCGCACTTCTTTTCTACAACGAGGCGGAGGGCGAAGGGATGAACCGCAAGTCCGATGCGATCTACGCCATGGTCAGGGATTTCAAGCGCCGGGGCGTTCCGATCGATGGCGTGGGACTGCAGTTGCACATACCCACGCTCGATGCGGGCATGGCCGCGGCCGCCGACATTTCTTCGAACGTAGCCCGGCTCACAGCGCTGGGCGTGCAGGTTCAAATCACCGAACTGGACGCCTCTGTGCCTTTGGATTCCAGCGGGATGCCTAAGTCCGAGGACTTAGAGCGCCAGGCGGAGGTCTATCGCAGCATTGTGAGGGCATGCTTGAACAATGCCGGCTGCACCGCGATCCAGACCTGGGGATTTACCGACAAGTATTCGTGGATCGGATCCCATTCGCATGGCACTCGCGGGCACGCGCTGCCGTTTGATCGGGCGTATCAGCCCAAGCCCGCCTATCGCGCGGTGTGGGAAGAGCTTTCGGCGGGACGAACGCGCGACTCTGAACCCGACTCTAAACCCCGCGTCAACCCCCTGCATTGAGCGCCCCGCAGCCTTTCAGTCACCTCCAGCGGCCACAGACTGCATCTATAATGAGTTCGGTCCATTCACCGCTCGCACACCGCGACTCATTGCGATTGACCGCGATTGACCGCGATTGACAGAAAACGACTGGACCACTGGATCCGCGTGGTGCAGACCGTTCCAACTCGACCTCCCGAAACCTCGCAGCGCAAGCGGCTCATTATTGTGCTCACGGTTTCGGTTTTTCTTTTATTCGCCATCCTGGTTTCACAGACCGCCTTCAACCAAACCATACTGCGTCCCGACACCAACCAGCAGGCAATAGTTTTTTACGCCCTCTCGCTGCTGATTTCTCTTCTGTTCGTCGCGCTCACGTTCGTCCTCGCGCGCAACCTGCTCAAACTGTTTGCCGAGCGCCGCCTGGGAGTTTTGGGTTCGAAATTCCGCACCCGCATGGTGGTGGGAGCGTTGCTGCTTTCATTCGTTCCAGTGATGGTGATGTATTGGTTTGCCTACGGGCTGATGAATCGCTCGATCAACATATGGTTTTCCACTCCGGTCGAAGAGGTCCGCGAAGATACGGATGCCATGGCGTCTCTGCTGGCCAACTATGCGGCGCAGAATGCGCGGGCCGAGGCGGTTTCCATAGCTGCCTCGCCGGAGGTGCAACGGGCTTTCGAAGGTCACGGCTTCTCCTCCGCAGTCGAGGAATTTCGCAGCCACGAACCCACCTTGCAGGGCGGATTTGCCCTCGCTGTTGAAAACGGAATTCCGGAGGCCAGCCTCGGTGTCCCCGCGCCCTGGCCAGTATTGAAGGAGAAGCTGCCGCTGGCCGAGGCCGCCGCGGCACAGCCCGCGCGTTTCACCTGGGAGCAAACTGAGTACACGCTGGGCAGCGCCCCGGTTGGGAAAGACGGCTTGATCCTGGTTGCACTGCCGTTGCCGCCCGAGTTCTCGAAGACAGTCCGGCAGATCGAAGCCAGCCAGCAGCGTTATCTGCAGCTCAGCCGCGAGCGCAAACACGTGCGCCAGACCTACATGGGCCTGCTGCTGTTGCTCACCATGATGGTGCTGTTCGTGACCACGTGGCTGGCGCTGTTTCTCTCGAAGCTGGTCACTCGGCCGCTGGCCGCGCTGGCCGAGGCGACGCAGGCAATTTCTCGCGGACGTCTCGACTACCGCATCGACGTCAGCGCCGCCGATGAAATTGGCGATCTCGTCCGCTCCTTTAACCGCATGGCTGAGGAGCTCGAAACCAGCCGCCGGCAGAATGAGGCTTCCAGCCGCGATGCCAGCGCGGCCAACGCAGAACTCGACCAGCGCCGCCGCCAGATGGAAACCGTCCTCGAGAGCATTCCCACCGGAGTGCTTTCGCTCGATGCCACGCGCTCGGTGACTCACGCCAACCACGCCCTGCTGCGCATGTTCCATCCCCAAGGCTATGCCGAGGGAGAGCAAATCTTGCGCGGAGCACCACTCGCGGACGTATTCCCGCCGGAGGTGTTGCAGGATCTGGAGCCGCTTTTGCGCCGCGCCGATCGCATGGGCATGACCACCAGCCAGATGGAGATGTCTCTGCAACGCACATCTCTCAGCGTGGCAGTGACTGTGGCCACCCTGCGCCATCAGGACGAGCGTTCCGGATACGTGATCGTGTTCGAAGATCTCTCGGACCTGCTGAAGGCCCAGAAACAGGCCGCGTGGCGCGAAGTCGCGCGCCGCGTCGCGCATGAGATCAAGAATCCTCTCACCCCCATCGCACTCTCCGCGGAGCGCATTCAGCGGCATCTGGAACGCGGGATGCCGCTCGACAAGACCTCGCTCGATATCGTTCGTTCCTGCGCCCAAACGGTTGCCAGCGCGGTTGAAACCGTGCGGCGGCTAGTGGATGATTTCTCTGCGCTGGCCCGCTTCCCGGCTTCGAATCCTCACCCCGCCGACATTAACGCGGTTATCGAGAATGCGCTCTCCATGTTCAACGGCAGGCTGGACGGCATAGCTCTCCACAAGTCGCTCGCGGCAGATTTGCCGAAAGTAATGGCCGACACGGAGGCCATCAAGCGAGCCGTGGCCAACCTCGTGGACAACGCCGCCGAGGCTTTGCAGGATTCTCTGGTGCGCGAGATCCAGATTTCAACTTCGCTGGTAGCCAGCCGCGACGCGGTCGAAATCACCATCGCAGACACTGGCCATGGCGTCACCCGCGAGCTGAAGGAAAAACTTTTTCTACCGTATTTCTCCACCAGAAAGCGTGGCACCGGACTCGGTCTGGCAATCGTGAGCCGCGTCATCGAAGAGCATCACGGATCCATTCGCGTGGAAGAAAACCAGCCGGTGGGAGCGCGCTTCATCGTCGAACTGCCCGTCGTTCCTGAGCCCGCGCTCGCCACGGTCACGCCGCAGCATGCATAAAATTCTCGTGGTTGACGACGAAGCCGGCATTCGCGAATCGCTGCAGGGAGTCCTGGCAGACGAGGGCTACGAGACTGCGTCGGTTGAGAGCGGTGAAGAATGCCTCAAGCTGCTGCGGCGCGAGCACAACTATGAAGTCGTCCTGCTCGATATCTGGCTCCCCGGCATCGATGGCCTCGAGACGCTGGAAAGAATCCGCGAGATAGAGAGCCCGCCCGAAGTAATCATGATTTCCGGACACGGCACCATCGAAACCGCGGTGCGCGCCACCAAACTTGGCGCTTACGACTTCCTCGAAAAGCCGCTCTCCATCGACAAGACGCTGATCCTGGTCAAGAACGCAATCGAATCCAAGAAACTGCGGCACGAGAACGTCGATCTGAAGAAACAGCTCCACGGCAAGAGCATGATCGTGGGCGACAGCATTCCCATGAAGGCGCTGCGCCAGCAGATAGGCCTGATGGCGCCGACCAACGGCCGGGTTCTGATTTACGGCGAGTCGGGCACCGGCAAGGAACTGGTCGCCCACGCGATCCACGCGCAAAGCCTTCGCAAGGACGAAACTTTTGTCGAAGTGAATTGCGCGGCCATTCCCGAGGACCTGATCGAGAGCGAACTGTTCGGCCATTACAAAGGATCGTTCCCTGGAGCCGTCGACAAAGACGGCAAGTTTCAAAAAGCCAACGGAGGGACTCTGTTTCTCGACGAAGTGGGCGACATGAGCCTTAAAACGCAGTCGAAGGTGCTGCGCACGCTGGATGAGCAGCGCGTCGCTCCTCTGGGCAGCGAGAAGACGATTGTTGTGGATGCGCGCATCATCGCCTCCACCAATAAAGATCTGGAAGAGGAAATCTCGCGGGGGAATTTTCGCGAAGACCTTTTCTACCGGCTCAACGTCATCCCGTTCTTCGTGCCGCCGCTGCGCGACCGGAAGGAAGATATTCCGCTGTTTGCCCGGTACTTTCTAAAAGACCTGGCTGCAACCTATGGAAGACGGCCACGCGAGATTACAGACGACGCGGTCGAGGCTCTGATGCGTTATTCATGGCCGGGCAACGTGCGCGAATTACGCAATGTGATTGAGCGCATTGTGATCATGAATCCCATGACCACACGATTCGATTGCAAGCATCTGCCGACGCTGGTCTATCGCGACGGCCACCGGCGCGCGGCACGCACCGAGTTCTCCACGCTGCACCAGGCGCGCGACGCCTATGAACGGGATTTCATTCTCAAGAAGCTCGACGAAAACCACGGCAACGTCACCCGCGCGGCGGAAGTGCTGGGCCTGGAACGCAGCCACCTGTATCGCAAGATGAAAACCCTGGGAATCACGGTGAAGGAATAAGCGAGAAGGGATTGGAGTGCTACCGCTTCACCATGCGAATTTCCGTGCCGTTCTTTCTGAACTCCACTTTGTCCATAAGCTGGTTGATCAGAAAAATTCCGCGCCCGTGATTGGAATAAACGTTTTCCCCGACCGTGCACGTGGGGATGGCGTCCGGACGAAAACCAGGACCCGGGTCTCGCACCACGATCAGCACGCCGCGCTCGTCGTCGCTGCTCACTAGGCATTCCACCGTCTTGGTGGGATCTTCCTTGGCGCCGTGAATCACGGCGTTGGCCAATGCTTCCTGCACCGATAACTCAATCGCATCTTCTTTGCCGTTCACGCCCTTCATCTGCCGGACCACGCCCATCACCTCCTGCACCACGGGATCGACCGCCCGCCGGTCGGCGGAAAGCGTTACCCGCAAAAGCAAATGTAGTTGGTCGGGATCAAAATCTTTTTCGGGAAGTGGTTCCTCGGTGGAATCGCCCATGTTTTGGCTCGTCTTCGGCTTATTGCTGTGGCCAGCTTATTCTAGCTGTGAAAGCTCAATCCGACAAACTTGTCAGTTGCCAGTACCTGGTAGCCAGTACCCGGCAAGTCTAGCTGACAACGGGCTACCGGGTACTGGGTACTGGCACTCGTTTCCTGGGTCCGCTTTCCCGTTTGGGCGGCGCTTTGGGCGGCTCAACCCGGCCGTCGGTCAAGTGTCCCAGCTGTCTTCTCCAGTCGAGTTCTTCCACAAAACCACGCGACTCCCGCCAATTGGGTTGAACCTTTACGTAGAGTTCAAGAAAAACTTTCATCCCCAGCATGCGCTCGAGTTGCAGGCGCGCCGAAGTGCCAATCCGTTTGAGCATCTGTCCCTTCTTGCCGATCAGGATGCCCTTCTGGCCCTCGCGCTCGCAGTAGATGGTGGCGGCAATGCGCGTCAGTTTCGCGCCCTCCTCAAAGGAGTCGACGATCACCGTGGTGGCATAAGGTAGTTCTTCCTCGGTCTCCACCAGCACTCGCTCACGAACGATTTCCGCAGCCATGAAGCGCGCGGGCTGGTCGGTGACCTGGTCCGCTGGAAAATAAGGCGCACCCGCTGGTAGCGCGGCCGTCACCTGCTTCAGGAGTATTTCGAGTCCGTCGCGTTTCAGCGCCGAGATTGGAATGATCTCCTGAAACGAATGTAGCTTCTTGTACTCCTCGATCAACGGCAGCAGCTGGCCTTTGCCGCCTCGCAGCAGATCGACCTTGTTGAGGATGAGGTAAACCTTGGTCGACGAGTGCTTCAGCATCTGTATCGCGAACTCATCGCGCCGATCCAGCTTGCGCGTGGCATCCATGAGCAGCAGAACAAGGTCGCAGCCTTCCAACGCCTCCCGCACCTCAACCATCATCTTGCGACCGAGAGTGCTATCCGGCTTATGCACACCAGGCGTATCAATCAGGACGATCTGCGCCGCGTCCCTGCCCTTCGCCTTGGGAAGGTTGACGATGCCCTGAATCCGGTTGCGCGTAGTCTGCGGTTTAGGCGAGATGATGGCAAGCTTTTCGCCCACAAGAGCATTGAGCAAGGTGGACTTGCCGGCGTTAGGGCGACCGAGAATGCAAACAAAACCGGAACGAAAAGGCATAAGAAAGCTTCTAGCTGCTAGCTCCTGGCTTCTAGCGAGCCGAGCTCATTTACAGTATTTCACGAAAGATGAAACTGAGACTGGTTTATGGAAGTAATGTGAAACGGGTCGCTAGTAGCTAGAAGCTAGGAGCTAGAAGCTACCTCAAATCAGCTTCAACTGCCGCGGCTGCATCGCGGTGATTCTCACGCGTTCCACCTTGCGGTCGGTCGACTCCAGCACTTCGAAGCGCAGGCCGTCGTCATCCACAGTTTCGCCGCGCTGCGGAATATGTCCTGCAAGTTCGCTCACCAAACCCGCCACGGTGGCCGATTCCTTACCTTCCGGCTTCGATCCAAACAGTTCGGCGAGACGGTCCACATCCATTCCTCCGGAAACGATGTAGGACTGATCGTTCTCTCTGACGATTTCCGGCTTCTCGTGCTCGTCGCGGATTTCACCTACGATTTCCTCGACCAGGTCTTCGATCGTCACCAGGCCCGCTACGCCGCCATATTCATCGACCACGATCGCCATGCGTACGTTGTTCTTCTGCATCTCGCGCAGAAGGTCGCTGCCGAGTTTGCTTTCGGGCACGAAATATACGTCGCGCCGCATCAGGGTTTCGAGAGTGCGTTTGGAAGCTTCGGTGTCCGGCACCTGCAAAACGTCCTGCGCGTAGACGATACCTCGGATGTTATGAATGCTTTCCGCATACACCGGAACTCTCGAGTAGTGCTTGGTGCGCAGCATTTCGATGAACCGCTCGACCGTAGTTTCCACTGGCACGGCAAACATCTCCGGACGCGGCTTCATCGCCTCGCGCACCGTCTTCCCGCTGAATTCCACCACGGACTGAATCAGATCGCGGTCGCCCTCCTGGATAATGCCTTCTTCCTGGCCCGCTTCGATCAGCGCATCCACAGCCTCGGAGGCGCTCTCCGGCTGCTCGCCTGTGTTTTGGCGAGTAAGCGAAGCGACCGATTGCAGAAACCCGAGGGCGATGGTCACAGGCAGCACCAGGTAAATCAGCACGGTCAGAAGCCACGTCCAGCGAATGAGCCATGCGCCGTTGCTGCGTGAGAAGAAAACAAAGGGCAGAAACTGGTTGAACACAATGATGATGAGAATCAGACTGATCGCAGCCTGCAAAATCTCGTAGATACTCCAGCGCTGATCGCCGAAGACGGCGAAGCCGACCAGCAATGCGATCGTCGCCGTCGTGATCTGCTTAAGCACCGCCATGGAGAGCGATGCCCGGGCACGGCTCACGTGCAGCTTAGGCTCAACCCTCTGCTCGAACACATCGATGTTGTCCTGAAATTCACGCGAAAGAAATTTGCCGATCTCCTGGTAGACGCGGTCGACGTAGGAAGCCAGGGCCAACAGGCCGAGCAGCGGGATCAGCGCGAGTGCGACAGCCCAGTTCATGCCGTGCTCCGCCTTGCAGCAGACCTGCGACGCCGCGGCTGGGCGCGTTCGATCAGGCCACCCTCCAACTTCAGTTGCCGCCGCAACCTGTTCTCTTTGCCGGCCATCTCGCCATTATCGCGCTCATGATCGAAGCCCGCCAGATGCAGAATGCCGTGCAGCACCAGAATCTTCACTTCATCCGCCACCGAATGCCCCAGGCGAACGGCATTATCCCTGGCGATGTCGGCGGAAATCGCCACGTCCCCGGCAACCCGCTTAGCCCGCCGTGGCGTCACCGGCGGCGCTGGAAACGACAGTACGTCGGTGGCCTTGTCCGCGCCGCGGAATCGCCGGTTGAGAGCCTTTAACTCGGCGCTGCTGGTCACCAGCACATTCACCGTGTCGCGCAAACGGGCCGCGCGCCTCGCCCGCAGCACAAACCGCTCTAGCGTCGATGAACTCAACCCCGCGATTCTTTTTCGGAGGATAACCAAGAGGATAACCAACTCGCTCCCAGCCCGCTTGCCAGCAACGCCTGCAAAAATAAACAGGAGGGCCCGCTTTCAGCCCTCCTTGCAGTTTGAGATTTTATTCCGCCGAGGCTTCTCGGGATCGATCGTTCCCGTTCGGCGTCTCGGGATGATTCCCGTCAACGCCTTTCACCTCGGCGTTCCTTGCGCTCGCCGGCAGCAGCATCTGCTGTTCGGCAATGTGCATTCTGTGCTCGTCGTAGGCCCGGATGATGCGTTGCACCAGATGATGCCGCACTACATCGGATTCATCGAAGTGCACGAACGTCAAACCCTCGACGCGTTTCAAGATGTCGATGGCTTCAAGCAACCCGCTGCGCCGCGCATTAGGCAAGTCGATCTGCGTGATGTCGCCGGTAATCACCGCCTTGGAGTTAAACCCCAGGCGGGTGACGAACATCTTCATCTGCTCCGAAGTCGTGTTCTGCGCCTCGTCCAAAATCACAAACGAGTCGTTCAGCGTGCGCCCGCGCATAAACGCGATGGGCGCAATCTCGATGACATTCTTCTCCAGATAGCGGTCCACCTTTTCCGGATCGAGCATGTCATAGAGCGCGTCGTACAGCGGACGCAGGTAAGGATCGATCTTGTCCTGCAACGTGCCCGGCAAAAATCCCAGCCGCTCGCCAGCTTCCACCGCCGGACGCGCCAGAATGATGCGATTCACCCGCTTCGCAAGCAGCGCGGAAATCGCCATTGCCACGGCGAGATAAGTTTTGCCCGTACCCGCCGGACCAACGCCGAAAACCATGTCGTGCGTCTCGATAGCCTCGACATAGCGCCGCTGATTCACGCTCTTCGGCTGCACCATCCGCCGGCCGAGCGAGCGCTGGCGGCCGGCATCGGCCAATCCGCGCAAGGTTGCACTCGAATCCGCCGTCAGCACGCGCAGCATGCTGTTCAGATCGCCATTGTTGAAGCTGTAGCCGGATTTCTGCAGGCTCTCGTAATCGGCAAACACCTGCTCGGCGCGAGCCACGTCGCGCGCCGCGCCCTCCAGTTCAATCGCATTCGATCGCAGGTCAATGGTGACCTTCAGGCCATCTTCCAGCACCCGCACATTCTCGTCGCGCGTGCCAAATAAAGTCTCGATGTTGGGACTAATCCCGATGCTTTTCTTCATTCAATCTCTTTGATGATCAATCTCTTGGCGACAGGAAATGACAAAACAGGATTATGCTTCGAGACGGGACCAGCCGGAATGCTCATGCCCAGGAGGCAAGTCACTACCATTAGCTAAAGCCTACCCCGCGCCGGGGTGCGAGTCAATGGGATGGGGCCATTACCTCGGCGACGCCGATGTGGGGACAGCCGCCCTTACACGACTTTGTCATCCTGAGCGAAGCCGTCTTTCAGGCGTAGCGAAGGATCTCCCGCTTAACCGGCCGAACGCGCAAGCCAAACTGCCCAAGCGTTTGACCAGCCGAGACTTAGTCCCGTAGAATGGCGTATTCGGTACTCGCCGGAATATCTCGCTGTACACACAAAGGCTAACGAAGCAATATGGCTAATCATTTTTCAGCGCTGAAACGCGCCCGTCAGACCACGAAGCGCACGGCCACCAACCGCGCCAACACCTCCCGCCTGCGTACCGCGCTGCGCACCCTGCGCGAGACCATCGAAAAGGGCGACAAAGCTGCGGCCGAGAAGACTTACCGCGAAACCGTGTCCGCGCTCGATAAGGCCATCCAGAAGGGCACGCTGCACGGCAATACTGCGGCGCGCTATAAGTCGCGACTGGGCAAGCGCGTCACAGCGATGAAGTAGGTTGTCGAACGGAAAGCTGATTCGGCTTCAGGAGATCCAGATCTCCTTCAACACTCTCGCCCAGTTTCCCCCGATCACAAGACGTATCTGCTCATCAGTATAGCCACGCCTTACCAACGCCGCCGTCAATTCGTACATCCTCGTCGGTCCGCCGAGCCCGGCGACAATCTCGTGCTCACCGTGCACGTGATAACGAGGATCAGCTTTTGCGAGCATATCTTTCAGCACCGATGGAGAACCCAGGTCGTTGCTCTCGATCCCGGCATCGGAGCCAACGCCAACGTGCTCGATACCGACAAGGTCACGCACGTGGTCATAGTGGTCGACCACATCCTCGACGGTAACCGGTTCGCTTCCTTTCACCATGAATGCAATGTCAGTGATTCCCATGACGCCGCCCTTGGCGGCCAGCTTGCGAATGGCGTCGTCGGTAGTAGCGCGAGGCGCGTTCGGATTCAGGGCGCGACAGTTGCCGTGTGACAGAATGACGGGTTTTCTGGATCTCGCGATCGCATCGAGCTTCGTCTGGTCGCTGGCATGGCCGAGGTCGACCGCCATGCCAACGCTATTCATCCGGTCGATAATTTTCCCGCCGTACTCGCTGACTCCGCCGTCGTAGGGCTCGAAGGCGCCATCCGCGATGAGGCTTCTGAAGTTGTAGCTGAGCTGAGAGGCACGCAGCCCATACCCGAAACAGCGGTTCACGTCGTCGACAGTTTGAAACTGACCACTGGTCTGCAGCCCAAACAGAATACCGAGTTTGCCCTGCTCCTTGGCTTTCGCCAGATCAGCGGAGCCGTTGATGCGCATCAACCACTGCGGATATTCGGCGATGAAACTGTTCCACTTGGCGAAGAGTTGCTGGGCGTCGGCGAAGTCGTCGGCGCCGTCACCGAAGTTGATGACGGAAACGCCGGTGCTCTGAAATCGCCGGAAATCCGCTTCGGTGAATGCGCCGGGCTGGGTCAGCCACTTCTCTTTCAGTTCCTTCTGATCCGCACGATAGAGAAACTGGTTCAGCATGTCGATGACAAGAGATTCGCGGATGAGGCGGACGACCCGCTCCGGGTATTCCTGCGTCGATTGCGCAAATACGCGGTAGCTCTTGCGCAGAACAAAAGGCGCAACCGCCAAGGCGCTCAGAGCGCCCTTCAGAAATGTGCGTCGCGGAACTGATGTCAAGATTGGCTCCCGACCACGCTCGTATCGAGCGATCAGTATTAACGAAATCAGCGCTTCAGGTAAAGTAGCGCCTCGGGGTGACGCCTGGCAGGCTCGTGTGGAGCGGACACTCCTGTCCGCTGCCTTTGACGTTGAAGTTGCTGTTGCTCTCGACTCTAACCAACGATTCGGTCCAGAGGATCTTCAAACGCGCCTCCCAGCAGATTTCCACTGGCACTCGATGTTCACTCGTCACATCCCTTAAGCTACCGGGCAGGGTAAACTGTGAAAAACTGTCTCCCCAGGCGCAAGGCCTGCGGAATCCTCGCTCCTTGAAAATTTATTTAGGTTAGTCTGACGATTTCCTGGTCAGGCTGCCATAAGTCCTTGCTGTTCAAGATTTTAGCTGCAATCGAATCAGGCGCCCATTGATTCGAAAGGACTTACCATCCCAGATTGCATTTGCTTCCGAGCTAAAGTCTTTAGATCCAATATTTTACCGGTAAGTCATTTGAATGCAAGATTTTAGCGCGAATCGGATGAGCACCGAATGCGTAACTCCTTGGCCCACTACAATTTAGCAGGATCGATCCTAAAAAAATTTGCTCTGCATATCCGGCTCCTACACCGGCAACTGCTCCTGCATCCATCCCGGCGTTTCCACCTTAGCCTCGGTAGTCAAATCGATCACCAAACGTTCGAGGACCATGCGCTTGCTCACGGGATTGGAACGCAAAGCGAGATCGGCCTTGGCCACGAGGCGAATCGCGCGTGTTAGATCGCGTCGCGATTTGTACCGGCGGGCTTGTTTGATGATGTCGTCGGCGGCGAATGGAGGCACGCGAAAGCCCTGCCACAGCGCGGCCCAGAGCATGCGCTGGTCGCGCACGTTGCGTTCGAGAATCACCAGCATCTGGCGAAAGGTTTTCGCCAGCATGTAAATGTGTCCGATAGCGGCTTCTTCGCCATCTCCCGAAGACAGGATCGCATCCAGCACCTCGAGCGCGCGCACGCGGTCTTTTGAAGAAATGGCGTCGGTCAACTCATATAACGATCGCTGCTTGGCGGCAAGAACCATGGTCTCCACATCACCCAGCGTGATGCGGTTCCGGGCGCCGACGTAGAGCATCAGCTTTTCCAGTTCGTTCGAGATCATCATCATGTCGCCGCCTAGAGCGTCGACCAGCTCGCGCGCGCCGTCGGGATCGATCTTCACTGGGACCGTGCGACTGCTGCAGTAATCCGAGATCCAACGCACGGCTTCGCCTTCCTCCACACGCGCCAGTTCGACGATGCCGCAGTACTGGCCCATGGTTTCGCGGATGCGCTGGTAGCGTTCTTTATCCTGCATTTCCATTCGGCGAACGTCGGCAGGGATGCTGATATGGTCGGCAACAAAGACCAACATCGCGTCGGGATTGGGATTCTTGCAATACTCTTCAATGGCCGCAAGTTTTTCTTCATTCGAGCCGCGGCCAAAAAGACTCTTCACGCCGCGCACAAAGAACACTTGAAAAGGGGCCATGAGCGAGGGCGTGCGGGCGCGATCAAGAACTTCGGCAAGATCATTTTCTCCGAGATCGAACTCGAACACGCTGAAGTCACGGAGGTCTGCCGGAACCAGGTGTTCGAGAATGGCGTCCCTAAAGCGTTTGCGGAAGAAAGCCTCATCGCCCACGAACACGTACGCCGGACGCAGCTTGCGCGATTCGATCTCGCCGACAAACCGATCCGCCTGGAGGAAGGCCCGCATCACAAGTTCTCCGCGTCTGAAACAATCGTCGTCACATCAAACTCTAGCATCTAGAAGCCCTCCAGGATGTTAGAGACCAGGGTACGGGCGAAATCCTGCGAGAGACGCCGGAAGGCGGGCGAATCTTCTTCAAAAAAGCTGGTCAAGTCTTGCGAAACTTCGTACTGCTCGCGAAACAGGTACGAAGGATTCTGGTAGAGCACTTTGCCCTGACGGTCGGTGAGTGAGACCCTCATGCTTACCACCACCAGGACGCTGGCAGCTTGCCCGGTCGCGGAGTTATAGGTCAGCGGCGACGAAGAGGCGGAAAGCACAGTGCCGCGCAGCGTGGCATCGGCAGCGTCACTGGGATCGTTAAGGATGTGATAGTGCGTGCGCATGGTGAATTCGCGCACTACCGACGAAGTAAGCAGTTGTTCGATGCGGTAGGTCGTGGTCTCATTTACGAAAGCTGGAACCGCGATGGTCTTGACGTTTTCTGGAAGCTGAACGGCGTGGCCGGCCGTGTGATATCCGCAACCGATGGTCGCCAGCATCCATGTCAGGCAGATCAAGGCCGGCCAGACCAGTAGCAGCCCGGCAAGGCGCTGAGCTTTCATTGGATTTTCCCGAGTGGGCGGGTTGCGATCATGCTCTCGGCACACTCCACCGCGGTCATGGCCGCGATGCGCAAGTTGTCGGCGGCCGCCCATAGCCAGACTCCATTCGGCCGGGCCGCGTCGCTCTTGAGCGAAACCAGAATGTTGGCCTGACCCGCGGTGTTCACGTTGCTCGGCTGCGAATCGTCTTCCGCACCCGCCAGCATCACGTGGTCTCCAGCAAGCGACTGTGACAATCGTTCCCGATCCACCGCTTGCTCCATCTCCAGAAAAATGGCCAGCGTAAGGCCGTGAAACACAGGCGGCTGCAACATCATGAGCGAGGGCTGCGGCGCATCCGCTCCGGCAATCTCGCGGTAATCGCGCCGCACGCGGGCTTCCAGAGAATCCAGTGACAATTTTGACGCCTGCCCGTAACGCGCGATCATGTTGAACGCAACTTGCACGTCGAAAATATCTTTGGGCAGGGGCTGGAACGACAGCAGATTGACAGTCTGCTGGTGCAACTCGTCCATGCCTTTCTGTCCCTGCTCGGAGACTGGCAGGAAAACCGTCGCCGCCGCGTTGCGGATCGCTCCCGCCTTGCGCGCCCGCAGCAGCAACAGAGCCAGAGTCACGGCGGCAGGGTGCGCTACAACGCACGGAGCCGGCTGTAATTGCGGCTGCCACATCTCGCCGCGCTCGCGCTCCGTCCAGAGCGAGCGGATGTTGGCGTCCGCCTCTTCCTCCAAAGCACCGGAAAGATCGATGATGGCGCTGCCGGCGTCGCGGGCGCGCTTCCAGTTCTGCCGCGTACATTCCTGGTCGGCGGCGAAGAAGGTGAAGTCCACGTGCGTAAACTGCTCCGAGCGCACGCTCTGGATGAAGTTGATTTCATCGCCCGTCGCTTCCAGCTGGCCGATCGACTCATCATCATCGAGCAGGCGCACATCGACCGCGGGGAATTTCCGCTCGTTGAGCATCTCGGCGACTTCCTTCCCTTTCAGCGTAGCCGCACCCACGATAGCCGCGCGGAATAGCTGCCCGCGCGGGGAAGAAGACGGCGATGATGCCGCGATTTTAGACGGCGTACTCATGAAGTCTGCGAGGCCTCCGTGTAGGTGGGCGGTGGTGGCTGGTTGCGTCGCCGGAACATCCACTGCAATCGCCAGAACACTCCGGAGAAGGTGTAGAGCAGCGCAACCCCGAACAGCGCCGGCTTGGAGAAGAACCAGATGCCAGCAACCAGAGCGCCCAAAAGAATGATCAGCCGGAAGGGATGGCGCGAGCGGAAGTCGATATCCTTAAAGCTATAGAAGCGCCAGGTACTCACCATCAGATAGCCCACGGCGGCCACCATGGCAAGCCAGGTGATCGCCGTGTACCAGGATTCGAGCGGAGCCCCCGACTGAAAATGGACTACTGCCGCAATTACCCCTGCGCCAGCCGGGATCGGCATGCCGACAAAATATTTCTTGCCCGGGCGTCCCGGATTCGAAGGCTGCGGATTGCTGGTGATGTTGAAGCGCGCAAGGCGGCTGGCTCCGGCCATCAGAAACAAGAAGGCGGCGATGGCTCCCAGTTGGGTAAGCTTGATGTTCCACTCGGTGAGCGCAATCGGGGGCATCAGGTGAAAACCCCAGGCCCAGGCCAGCATCGCGGGAGCCACGCCAAAAGTGATCACGTCCGCCAGCGAATCGAACTCTTTGCCGAAATCGCTGGAGGTGCCGGTCATGCGGGCGACGCGTCCATCAAGGCCGTCGAACAAAACGGCAAACCCAATCGCTTTGGCGGCATTGTCGAGGTGCGCGAAATTCGCCGCGCTGGCGTGAACCACTTCGAGGATGGCGTAAAAGCCGGCCGCCATATTCCCCGTGGTGAACAACGAAGGGAGAATGTACATTCCCTTGCGCATGCGGCGAGTGGGCCGCTCATCGTACCTGCGTTTCGGAGCCGGGAGATCCATCAGCGCGCTCCTTCCGCAGCGGAATAACTGCCTGCACCGGCGAGTTCGCCCTTGGGTTGCAGGTAGGCCAGCACGCTTGCCCCGCCGCGTACCCGGTCGCCAACTTTTACCTGCAGTGCGGCGGTAGCATCGCACAACACATCGACGCGCGAGCCGAATTTGATCAGGCCCACGCGCTGGCCGCGCTCCAGTCGATCGCCCACCTTCGGATGAAACACGATTCGTCGCGCCAGCAATCCGGCAATCTGTTTGAAGACCACTCCCTGGCCGTCGCCTTCCACGCGGACAATATTCTGCTCGTTCTGTTCCGCCGAAGCTTGATTCATGGCGTTCAGAAACTTTCCGCGCTGGTAGCGAACTTCGCGAACCACTCCCGCGATGGGGGAGCGATTGACATGCACGTCAAAGACACTCAGGAAAATACTGATGCGAACCTGCTTCTCGCCGCCCACCGTAACGATGGAAGCTTCCGTAACTTTCCCATCGCCGGGAGACACGACAGCGCCTGCCGCATCCGGGATCGTCCGCTCCGGATCGCGAAAGAACCAGAGGAAGAACACGGCCAGCAACAGCGGCACCACGGCCCAGGCGGGCTGAGTGAACCAACCCACCAGCACCGCAGCCGCGATCAAAGCCAGCGCGTAAAAGTAGCCGTCACGAACCATGGGAGCAGTGCTCCATTATAGAGCAGAGGTGAGTATAGAGCAGAGGCGAGCCAGGCTGGCTCAAGTTCGACCGGGAGGGGTCTAAGTCCAAATAAAGAAAGGCGCTAATGAGCGCCCGCGGGTAGATACAAAATTCCTGTAGCGGCGGCGGCCGCCATCGAACTGCCAAAGAAATTATGCTACGTGAGTTCCGAACTGCTGCCGGTACTCCCGCTCAATCGATTGCATCTGGTCTTTGAGCCGCAGCTTCAGCTTCTTGAGACGAACTTCCTCCAGCTTTTCATCTTCGCTGAGGTAACGTTTTTGGGTGAGATTTTCGAGGCGAGTGGAATATTGCATGTGCTCCTGAGCCAGCTTGCGGAATTCGTCGTGGCTGGTCAGGAGAGTGTCTTTCGGAGTCAGCATCCAGCAGACCTCCAACCGGGATTCACTGGCTAAAACTACCACAGCACCAAAATCGGTTCAATGCCGAATTGTGGTGCAATCTCTTTATGAGAAAAGCATATTAAAACCTTAACCGGCAAAGGATTGCGTCCTCAGGAGGGTTGGAGTAGTAACCTCGGCGTAACCCTACTTCTTCGAACCCCGCCTTGCGATATAAGGAGAGCGCGTCGTGATTTGACTGGCGGACTTCCAGAGAGATTTCGCTGCCCTGCGTGGATCGAACTTGCTCGATCAACTCACCCAGCAATCGCTGCCCGATGCCGCGGCGGCGGGCTGTTTCAGCGACTACGATGTTTTCCAATTCCCACGCGGTGTCGACTCTGTGGGCGATGAGGAATGCAAGGATTCCCGGACTTGCAGGTGGAATTCGCTGCGGCTGAGTTGCACTGTCATCTTCGGCGACCCAAGCGAAGCGCTCGGATTTCTGGTCTGTAGCCGCAAACAAGGCATGATACTGTTTGCGCGACCAGTGGCCGGCGGCCGGGCTGTGGCGCTCCAAGTCCATTATCGCGGGAACATCAGTCGCATTTGCCCGTCGCACGCGCACGCTAGGATCGAATCTTCTCAAGCATCTCGGCGTCGGTACGGCGAATGTAATTCGCCTCCAACTGCTCGGGCCCTACGGTTTCGCCGGACTGAATCTTGCGCCAGCCCAGGCGGGCGACGTCGGCGGCGGAGATCGGATCGAGAACTGAAACTGTCAGCCCGGCGGCGCGTGCTGCACCAGCGAGAACGGAATCGGTAGTGACCACGGTCCATCCTTTTGCTTGCGTAAGGAATTCACTTCTGCTCAGAATGCGCTCTCGCGGATCTTGCCCTCGTGAAACCTCGCCCGGATGAGCAGGGATTTCGTACTCTCCTACGTAAACCTCGTTGCGGCCGGCATCCAGCGCAGACATGAGCTTGCCTTGAGCGCCGCTCGCCAGGACGCAAACCTCCAGCAGAGAAACCGCCGCGATCGGCTTGTTCAGAACCTCCGCCAAAGCCTTAACCGCGGCCAGCCCGATGCGGAGACCGGTGAACGATCCCGGCCCGGAGACTACGGCGAATGCTCCGATGGCGGTCTTCATGAACCCGTTGCGCGATAGCAACTCGGCGATCTGCGGAATGAGCTGTGCGGAGAAAGTGCCGCCGACCAGCGGCGCAATCTCGACGACCTCGAAATCGCCCTCAGCAGTGGGTTCCCCGGCTCGCGCCAGCGCGATGCTGCCCTGCTTGCCGGAAGTGTCGATGGCGAGAAGAAGCATGAAATTTGTTGCCCTATCGGTGAAATGCGTGGCCGACTTAGCAGCTAACCCTCGACCAACTCCAATAAGACTCCGCCCGCGCTTGAAGGATGCACGAAGACATATTTATGCCCACCGGCGCCGGTCTTGATCTGCTCTGAGACCAGGCGCACACCGTCTTTCTTGAGCCGCGCAACCGCCGCCGGCAAGTCCGGAACGCGGAGGCAAACATGGTGCAGGCCTTCGCCGTGCTTGGCGATGAACTTCGCGATCGTTGAGTCTTCCGAGGTCGCTTCCAGCAGTTCCAATCGGCTCTCGCCCACCGGAACCATCACCAGCCGCACCTGCTCCTGCTCCACCGTTTCTTCCGGGGAGACGCTGAGGCCGAGCTTCTCGTAGATCGACTTCGACGCCGCCAGCGACTTCACCGCGATACCGAGGTGATCGATTTGAGCCATCTTGAATTTACCAATCAATGATTTACCCAATCAATGTTTCACAACGCTGGCCGCGATCTCTTCCACCAGTGAATATGGGTCGCGCTTGTGCTCGGCCACTTCCGCGGCCAGCCGAGCCAGGTTGCCATCGCCGAACTGAGTCTGGGCTTTCTCGAGCATGAGGTCGCGCAACATCTCGACCAACCGCTGCTGCCAGTTTTCGACGCTCTTGTTCAGAGCAAGATTTTCCTGCTTCAGATACGCTTCATAGTCCGCAATCGCGCCTGCGAGTTCTTCGATTCCTACTCCCTCACTGGCTACTGTCTTCACGATTGGCGGCGTCCAGCCGTCGTGGCGCATGGCCAGCGATTGCAGCGTGCGGATTTCCCGCTCTACGTTTTCGGCGCCGTCGCGGTCGCTCTTGTTGATGACGAAGATGTCGGCAATCTCCATGATGCCAGCCTTGATCGTCTGTACATCATCGCCCATGCCCGGCACGAGGATCAAAATTGTGACGTCGGCGAGGCGCACGATATCGACTTCATCCTGGCCGACACCTACTGTCTCAATCATGATCAGGTCACGCCCGGAAGCATCGAGCACCGTGGTGACATCGGCCGTGGTGCGCGCCAGGCCGCCGAGTGAACCGCGGGTCGCCATGCTGCGAATATAAATCCCGGGATCGGAGAAATGTTCCTGCATGCGAATGCGGTCGCCGAGAATCGCTCCGCCGGTGTAGGGACTGGTCGGGTCCACCGCGATAATTCCCACGCTGCGATTGTTTTTGCGATAGAAGCGGGCCAGCTGATCGACCAGCGTGCTCTTCCCCGCTCCCGGCGGCCCTGTCAGCCCCAGCACGCGCGCCTTCCCGCTGTGCTGAAACAACGCCTTGAGCAGCTCGGACCATCCGGGGGCGCGATTCTCCACGGTCGAAATGGCGCGAGCAAGTGCGCGCACGTCGCCGGAACGGAGTTGATCGACCGATGTCTCGATGGGTTGGTTCAAGCGATCAGTGTAAAGCAGGAAACGAGGAAGAAGAAATCTACGGCGGAGTTGGGTCGTGTATCAGTTTGAAATTCTCAAATTTCGGGACTAAAAATCACTTTCAGAATGAACCAAAAACCCTCGTGGACGATGCCGTAGATAAATCCAACTGCTACAAGTAAGCCTAAAATCCACTTTGCCCACTTAGGGAGTGGATCGACGATTTTATCTACGGCTCTTGAGATCAGTCCCATTAAGCGGCGCTCCTCTTTCTGTAAGGGCCACGCGGCTTAGGCGCCGGCATGTAGGAATCGACCATCATGACGATTTCTTCCAGCGTCCAAACATGATCGCTCAGTCCGCAAGCCACGGTCGCCGTCAACCGCTGAAGCACTAACCAACTTCTAATCTTTCAGCAACTGCCGGGCAATCACCAGCCGCTGAATCTCACTGGTCCCCTCGCCGATCGTGCACAGCTTCACATCGCGGTAATACTTCTCGGCAGGATAGTCTTTGATGAATCCATATCCGCCGTGAATCTGCACACCTTCGTTGGCGCACCTCACAGCAACTTCGCTGGCGTAGAGTTTCGCCATCGATGATTCCATCGTGGTCTTCATGCCGGCGTCTTTCATTGATGCTGCCCGCATGGTAAGCAGCCGGGCTGCGTCAATTTCGGTGGCCATGTCGGCCAGCTTCCACTGGATCGCCTGAAACTCGCCGATCGCTTTGCCGAACTGTCTGCGCTCCTTCGAGTAGCGGAGCGCGGCCTCGTATGCGCCCTGCGCCATGCCCAGCGACAGAGCCGCAATGGAGATGCGACCGCCATCGAGCACGCGCATCGCGTCGATGAATCCGGCGCCTTCCTTGCCCAGCAGGTTCTCCGGCGGGATCACGCAATCTTCAAAAATCATCTCCGCCGTATCGCTGGCCCGCAGCCCCAGCTTGTTTTCTTTCTTGCCCGGACGGAAACCCTTTGTGTCTTTCTCCACGATGAAGGCCGAAAGCCCGTGGGTATGCGCGGTGCGGTCGGTTACGGCGAGCACCACGATCACGTCCGCATAGTGGCCGTTGGTGCAAAAGGTTTTTGTTCCGTTCAGCACCCATTCCCGCCCTCTGCGCCGCGCGGTCATGCGCGCGCTGCCCGCGTCTGATCCTGAAGAAGGCTCGGTCAATCCCCAGGCGCCGATGAACTCGCCGGTAGCCAGTTTGCTGAGGTATTTCTTGTTCTGCGCCTCGCTGCCTGCGAGGAAAATGTGATTGGAGCAGAGCGACGTATGCGCCGCAACGATAATGCCAACCGAGCCATCCACCCGCGACAACTCTTCGATGGCGATCACGTATTCGACGTAGCCCATGCCGGCGCCGGCGTATTCGGTGGGGAAAACTGTTCCCAATAATCCGAGCTTGCCCAGTTCTTTGATGGTGGGCAGTGGAAACTCGGACGCCTCGTCCCACTTCATGACGTTGGGCAGGATTTCGCGCTCGGCGAAATCGCGGACGGTTTTCTTCAGTTGTTGCTGCTCGTCGCTCAGTTGAAAATCCAAGACTTCCTCCACCGACTGCCAGATTTTTTGATTAGAACATAGCGGCAGCAGGGGGAAAAGTTACCTCGGGCAGCTCGAGGCGAAAAGGCGGCAACCTGCGAAATCATTGACGATTCTGAGCGTGAAGGCCTTCAGGCCAACCGACCGGATGGTTTGCGAATTACTCGGCCCGCGTGGTTTTTAACGCGCCAGCGTGAGGATCAGCGAACGATCTCGTCGACCAGAACGAATCTCTCGAACACCTCGTTCGAGAGCAGCTGCCCGCGTGAGGTCAGGCAGACGCGGTGTCCCCGATGCTCCATGAGGCCGTCTTCGACGAGCTGTGTAATTGAAGAGCGGGCGTTCTGAACGGCATCCTCGCCGAATTTTTCCGCTAGTTCTTGAAGTCGAATGCCTCGCGTCAAACGCAGGCCCAGAAAAAAAGACTCCTCCATTGCTTCGCGGCGCGAAACGGAGGTTCGTTGCAAAGCAGCCCCGCCTGTGTACTTTTCGAGGGAACCGGCAGAGGCGAAGCGCACCGCCTCAATGTCGCAGCGGCCACCGCCCCGTTCTATTTTGTTCTCTCCACCGGCACCGCTCAAGTCGTGCCCTTCCGGAACTACCGTCAACATGGAATGCGCGTCCACTCCGAAGCCGAAGTAAGGCTGGCGCGTCCAGTATTTCAAATTGTGGCGTGACTCGAAACCCTCGCGCGCGAAGTTGGAGATTTCATACTGTGCAATCGAGGCCGATGCCAGCCGCGCGCAAGCCTCCAGGTAAAAATCCGTCACGGCCTTTTCATCCGGCACAAAGTGTGCGTGATAGCGCGTACCACCGGCCAAAAGTTCACGCCCGAGGCGGGAATCCTCGTCCACTTCGAGCATGTAGACACTGACGTGGCTGGTGCCGGTGGCGATTGTTTCCGCCAGAGAGAATTCCCAACTCGCAGCGGTCTGGTGGGGCAAACCGGCGATCAGGTCGATATTGATGTTCGTAATTCCCGCGGCTCGCAGCCGGACAACGTCTTCGAGAACGACGGCGCGGGTGTGCAAACGACCAACGGCTGCTGCTTCCTGATCCACAAATGACTGCACTCCCAGGCTCACGCGGTTCACGCCGCAACGCAGCAAGCTGTCTATTACGGCCGGCGTGAGTGTCCCTGGAGCGCACTCGACTGTGACCTCAGCATCGGGCTCGACCTCGAACTGAGAACGCACCGCGGGGAAGATCCGCTCCAGTTGCCTGGCTTCGAGGACTGTCGGCGTCCCCCCGCCCAGGTAGATGGAATCCACCGCGCGCTCGATCTGCCCACCCATCTCTGCCGCGACTTGTGGCGCGTTCCCGATGTCGGCACAGACACGATCCACATAGCGCTCGAATACGGCTCGCGAAAACACGTCGGAGGCGAAATTGCAGTAACTGCACTTGGTGCGGCAAAAAGGAACGGAAATGTAGATGCCGAGCGGCATGCCGCTTCCATTATCCCATCTGCAATCCAGTTCTCCGCAGTCCAAACCTTTTTCCATCCTCGAGCCTGCCTCGGCCATCGATATTGGGTTACCCTGTTAACAGCGCGGTGAGGCGCCATTTCATCGCGCGATCGCAGAGAAACCGATGTCCCAGGAAGAAGAAGTATTAGGCAAAGCCTACGACAGCCGCCTGATGGCGCGGCTGTTGAAGTATCTGCGCCCTTACCGCTGGCAGGTGGCGATCGCGCTGGTCTCGATCATCCTGAAAGCTTTCGCCGATGTGCTCGGCCCCTATCTCACCAAGGTGGCGATTGATCGTTACCTCGCTCCCCGAGGGGCAGCCACTGCGACGTCTTCGGGCATTTGGAGTTGGCTTAGCCCGAACGCGATCACCGGCATCGCGCAGCTCGCAGCCATTTATGTCGGACTGCTGGTCTTCAGTTTCCTGCTCGAGTTCCTGCAAACCTACTTCATGCAGTGGACAGGTCAGAAAGTGATGTTCGACCTCCGCCGCCAGATCTTCCGCCATCTGCAGCGCCTGCACGTTGCCTTCTTCGACCGGAACCCGGTTGGCCGGCTGGTCACGCGCGTTACCACCGATGTGGACGCCTTGAACGAGATGTTCACCTCCGGTGTGGTCTCCATTTTTGAAGATATCTTCGTGCTCGCGGGCATCCTGGGCGTGATGCTGTGCATGAACTGGAAGCTGGCGCTGATCACCTTTGCCGTGCTGCCTTTTATCGTCGTGGCCACCAAGATTTTTCGCGACCGGGTGCGCGATTCCTACCGGCGCATCCGGGTCGCCATCGCCCGCATTAACTCCTATCTGCAGGAGCACGTTAGCGGCATGGTCGTGCTGCAGCTCTTCAATCGCGAGCGCAAGGCCTACACCCGCTTCTCGGAAATCAATCGCAGCCACATGGAAGCGTACAAAGACGCGATCCTGGCCTACTCGCTTTACTACCCGGCCATCGATGTTCTCTCATCGATCGCGATCGCCTGCGTCATCTGGTTCGGCGGCGCCGGCGTGATGCGGAACATTGCCGTGACCAGCGTCGCCATAAGTTTCAACTGGAAGACGCTGGTCGCGTTCCGCCTGGTGCGCGGAGCGGCAGAGCTGGGCGTGCTGGTCGCCTTCATCCAGTACTCGTTGCGCTTCTTCCGCCCCATCATGGACTTCAGCGAGAAATACAACATCCTGCAATCGGCGATGGCCGCCAGCGAACGCATCTTCAAGCTGCTGGATACGCCCGTCGAGGTAGTTTCGCCCGCGGTCACGAAGCGTCCCGAAGGCCCGGGCCGGATAGAGTTCGATCACGTCTGGTTCGCCTATCGCGAAGCGGAGGAAGGTTCAGCGACACGTGATTCTGCCCCAGACTGGGTGCTGCGTGATGTGAGCTTCGCCATCGAGCCCGGCGAAACGGTAGCCATTGTCGGCCACACCGGAGCTGGCAAGACCACGCTTATCTCACTGTTGCTGCGCTTTTACGACGTGCAGAAAGGCGCGGTCAAAATCGATGGCGTCGATGTCAAAGAGATGGATCTCGCCGACCTCCGCGGCCGCTTCGGCGTGGTCCTGCAGGATCCATTCCTGTTCAGCGGCACCATCGGCGGGAACATCCGGCTAGGCACTAAACGCATTCAGGATGCGGACATCGAGCAGGCCGCCGAAGACGTGAACCTTGCTGACTTCATCCGCGCCCTGCCCAAGGGCTTCGACGAAGAGGTTCGCGAGCGCGGCTCTACTCTTTCTACTGGCCAGAAGCAGCTAATTTCCTTCGCTCGGGCCCTGGCCCACGAACCGAAAATCCTGATTCTCGACGAAGCCACTTCCAGCGTCGATACCGAAACCGAATTCCGCGTGCGCGACGCGCTCAACCGCATGGTCGAGGGACGCACCTCGCTGATCATCGCCCACCGGCTCTCGACGGTGCAGCGCGCCGACAAGATCATCGTCATGCACAAAGGCCAGGTCCGCGAAATGGGTACCCACCAGCAACTCCTTGCCCAGCGCGGCATCTACTTCAAGCTGTATCAGCTGCAATACAAAGATCAGGAGATCAATGCGGCGAATGCCGACGGACTCAGGGAGCCAGAAGTCACTGCGAAGGCGGACGACTAGGGGCGTGGCCTTACAATGCTGTCTTGCGAATCCTGATCTCAGCCGGCGAAGCATCCGGGGAAATGTACGGCGCGGAGCTTATCGAAGCCCTTCATCGCCGCGACCCGCAGCTTGAATTCTTCGGCGTTGGCGGGGACCGCATGCGCGCCGCCGGCTGCGACACCGTGGTCGACGCCAAAGATCTTTCAGTCGTCGGCATCACCGAAATCCTCAGCCACCTGCCGAAGATCTACGGCCTCTTTCAGCTTCTGATCAAAGAAGCCGACCGTCGCAAGCCCGATCTGGCCATCGTGATCGATTCGCCTGCCTTCAACTGGCGCGTGGCGCGGCAGATGAAGAAGCGCGGCATTCCCGTGGTCTACTACGTCGCGCCGCAGTTCTGGGCGTGGCGCCAGGGACGCGTGCGCCTCATCCGCAACTACGTCGACAAGGCATTGGTGATCTTTCCCTTCGAAGAAAAGTTCTACCGCGACCGTGGAGTGGATGCGACCTTTGTCGGACATCCGTTGGCCGACTTGCCGCAACCAGCCATCGCGCGCAACGACTATGCTGCACAATTTCATCTCGACCCCGCAAAACATTGGATCACGCTGATGCCCGGCAGCCGTGTCAAAGAGGTGCGCATGAACCTGCCGACCATCCTCGAAGCGGCCGATCGGCTTGGCCCTGGCTACGAGTTTTTACTCCCGATAGCACCCACGCTCGACCGTACCTTCTTGCAAAACATAATCGGAAAGCAAAAAATCACCCTCGTTCCCGAATCCCTGCCCGCGCTGTTTCACTCCCGCGCGGGCATCATCGCCAGCGGTACGGCAACCGTGGAGGCCGCGATGATGCGCACGCCGTTCGTGATGGTCTACCGCGTCTCGCCGCTCACCTACCTGCTGGGCAAGCCGCGAGTCAAAGTCCCGCGCTTCGCCATGGTCAACCTGATTGCCGGCGAGGAGGTCGTCCCCGAGCTGGTACAACACGACTTCACCGCACAAAATGTTGTTGCTCGATTGCGGGAGATCCTTCCCGACGGCCCAGTTCGGGACCGCATGCTGGAAGGCCTGACCGAGGTGAAAGCCCGCCTGCGGCCGCCACAAAGTACCGTAGAAGGTGGAACCCAGCACCCAGCAGACCGCGCCGCCGAGATCATCCTAGCCCTGACGCGCCGTGGTTCAAGCCAAGAGCTTAGGAGCTAAGAGGCTAGAAGCTTCCCTCTAAACCTTGTGCTCCCAGCATCTTTTAGTGGAGAATCTTCATCATAGGGAAGTGGTAGGCCCATTTCCGGGAGACTCTCCTTAATGCAGATTCGCCTTCGGCGCGCCCAGAGCGTCCTGTCGAGTTCCCTTGCCCTGCTGGTATTGGCGTTGGTCGCGACCCCCTCGCGGGCCGCGGAGAAGGTACACCTGCGCGTCGACGACTACCGGATCGAGGCAGAACTCACTCCCCATCTTCATCAGATTTCGGCGCGGGCCAAGGTCAAATTCACTGCCCTTCAGGATCTCACGGTGGCCGTTTTCGAATTGCACAATGATCTGCGCGTCACCCGGGTTCTCGATGACAACAACCAGCCGCTGTCGGCCGAACGCGTCACGCAGGATTCCACCATTCGGGTGCCGCTGCCCAATGGTCTGGCCAAAGACGCCTCGACGACGCTCACCTTTGAATACGAAGGCCAGCTCGAAACCGCCGACGACAGCCCGGTTCCAGGCCTTAAACTCGCTTATATCGGCGACGACACCAGTTATCTGCTCTATTCTGGACGCTGGTTCCCGGTGAGCGGCTACGGTCTGAACCGCTTCACGGCAACCATCAGCGTAACCGTGCCCGCGCACATGCTGGCGATCGGAAGTGGAAAATCCACGGTGACCGAGAATCCGCCGTCAACGAAGCCCAATAGCAATGGCCTTCCGACCAAGACATTTACGTTTGTCTATACCAAGCCCAGTTTTCCCGGGACCATCGTCGCCGGCGTCTTCCAAGAATACAAAAGTGACGAAGCCGGAATGGACTTGCACGTCTTCTTCAAGCCCACGCACGAGAAGCTTGCCCCGGAATACACCACCACCGCGGTTCAGGAGTTCACCTACTTCATCACTCTTTACGGCACGCCGCTATCGCAGAGGCTCAATGTAGTGGAGTTGCCGAATGACACGGTCCCTTACGCCTGGGCGCCAGAATTTGCCGGCCTCGCCGGTCCATCCATCACGGAGAAAACCAACTACCGTCTGCTGGCGAACGCGATCGCCCATCAATGGTGGGGAGTTTCAGTAAGCCCCGCGACCAAGGATGATTGGTGGCTGACCGACGGCTTCTCCCGCTATTCAGAAGCTATGTACGTTGAAAGCGCGGCTGGCGGGGCCGGACTTGAGGAAGCCGTGAAAGACATGTCGGTGGGTGCGCTTGCCTACGACACGGTTCCGCTCTCCAGCGCCAGCAAGCTCGATCCCTTTTCCACCGAGTTTCAGTCGCTGGTCACCGATAAGGGCGCGATGATCCTGCATATGCTGCGCTGGGTGCTCGGCGAAGACAAATACAACAAAACCATGCGCGAGTTTGCCGAGACCTACGCTGGCAAGTCGGCCACCATGGACGACTTTCGCACCATCGCCGAAAAATACTACGGCGATCAACTCACCTGGTTCTTCTCCCAGTGGCTCGATTCCACGGGCGCCCCGGAATTCAAACTGAAATACACCACCTACCGCCTGGGCAATAACAAGGGGTTCCGCGTCACCGGAGAAGTTTCCCAGGATCTCGACCTGTTCCGCATGCCCGTCGATCTGCGCATTGACACCGACGGCAAAACCGAAGACAAGAAACTCGAAGTGGTGGGCACGAACTCAGCCTTTACCGTGGAAACTTTCGGACGCCCGCGGCACATCAGCATCGATCCCGACCATCACGTGCTCACCAATTCCTCGGACGTGAGGCTCCGTGCTTCGATTCTACGCGGCATGGCGCTGCAGCAGCAGGGTGACCTGGCGGCTGCACTCGCCGAATTCAACAAAGCCCTCGACCTCAACAAGAACAGCTCCTTTGCCCACTACCGCATTGCGGAGGTCTTTTTCCTGCAGAGAAACTACCAGTCCTCCGCGAACTCCTACCGCGCGTCCATCAACGGCGACGGCGAGCCGCGCTGGACTGAGGTCTGGAGCCACATCCAACTGGGAAAGATCTTCGATATCACCGGCCAGCGCGAGCGCGCCATCAACGAATACCGCCAAGCCATCCAGACGAATGACGACACCTTCGCCGCTCTCGAAGAAGCGCGAAAGTATCTGGCCAAAGCCTACGAGCGGCCAAAGAACAGGGAATAACAGTTAAGAGTCGAAGAGACGGTTCGTGTTGGCAGCGTCGCGGCCTGAAAGATGTCCATGCGGGGACGGCCGCCCCGGCCGTCCGTCGAGCGCAGCTCGACGCGTTTCTCGTCAGCGCCAGCAGATCAGTTGCTGTTCCCGCCAGATCCCAAGGCTTTGGTCTTCTTCTCTCGCAGAGGCCCAAATTGCAGGACGTCCCCTCGCAAGATCTCACGAGAATCATCGTCGACAACGGGCGCTGCGAGTTGCCGCATCGCGTTGAGCTGGCGCCGTATGTTCTGCAGGGACGAAGCTTCTCCATGGCGCGCTTCCGCAAAAGCCTCGAAGCGTACTTTCTGCAAGCCGTCTTTTTCCGGCAGTTCCTGACGCAGATCTCTTTGCCCGACTCGATCCTGCGGTAGATCGCAGACGATGCCAGTTCCGGCGCGCATCCGCTCGATGCGCGCTTCGGCCATATCGATCACGCGGGCGAATTCGGCGCCGTCCTTATTCCCGCGCCCCTCACGCAGACGCTGCCGCGCTTCCACAGCCGAAAACCAGGTCCGATTCCGCCGGGACTCCTTCGGAGGGCTGAGTCGTGACACTTCACAGAGATGCGCGGAGACGGTAAGCTCCTTTTCGCCCGATCTTCGATCGGATCTCCCGCGTCCGCTCCGCTCCCGACGAACATAGTTGGTGAACGAAGCTTCTTCGATCCGCCCATGCACTCCGGCCTCTTCGAACGCCTCCAGCGCCGCCGCCTGGGCATGAGTCAGCCCCGGTTCCGCGCCGCCTTTTGGAAACGTCCAGCGCCCGCCGCTTCGAGTCCGGACCAGCAGAAACTCGATGCCGTCGCCGCGCAGCCGGTAGCAAACCGCTGCAACCTGTTCGCACTCGCACAATTTGCGGAGTTGCGATAGCCGAACCAATCGAGACGGCGCCTGATATGCCGGAGGCAGTGACCCTACTGTAAAACCCAACTCTCGACGATGCCTCGCGCCAGCGCCCATCGCAACAGAGTGCACGATGCTATGAGCTTCTGCCTAGAGCACAGCTTGGTTCCAGGTGCGGCCAGTCTTCGGCTTGCCTGACTGATTTTTATATGATATCATGATATCATTTCGCAAACTTAGGAGGCAGCTTGGCCCAGTTTGTCGTCCGGAACATTGAGAATCAGGTGAAAACGCGCCTGCAGCGCCGCGCCCGGAGGAATGGACGCAGTATGGAAGAGGAAGTACGGGACATCCTGCGCAGTGCGGTGATTGAAACCAACGCTCCTGCCGGCGGCTTGGGCACTGAAATCTCCAGCCTGTTCGGCAAATCCGGACTCACCTCCGACATCCCCGAACTCCGGGGACACAAGATCGATGTTCCCTCATTCGAGCCGTAATTTAGACCATGACTATCCTTGACACCAACGTGCTCTCGGCCTTGATGCACATTGCGCCCGACAAGAAGGTGGTCGCCTGGCTTGACCGGCAGCCTCGCGCATCCATCTGGATAACATCCGTCACGGTTCTTGAGATCCACTTCGGATTACACATCATGCCCGGCGGAAAACGGCGCTCGGCCCTGATCCGGTCTTTCCAGGAACTCCTGGGCAAAATCGACCACCGGGTTGTTCCCTTCGATGTTGCCGCTGCCCAGGAAGCGGCGGATCTGATGGCTTTACGGCAAAAGAATGGTCGTCCGGGCGACCTGCGAGATACGATGATCGCGGGCATCGTGAGGGCCCAGCACGCCACGCTGGCCACCCGCAACACCGCGCATTTTGAAGACACCGCAGTTCCGCTCCTCGACCCCTGGACGCTGAGCTAATGCGGGGGAGGCAGCCTGTTTTCGAACCTAAGAGGACCGGAATCCTTCTACATACTTGTGCCGCGCGACTCCACAAAGACAGTATTCATATTCCAGGTGCAACAACCCGCTCCAGGAGAGACATTGGAGAACATGCGCTGTCTTCGCTGTAACCGCGAGCTCGAGGCTGGACAGAAATCTGTGGCCTTGTATCTGTTCGCTCAGACCGTCGGCATTAAGCCGCGCCAGAAATCGACGGCTCATCGCATCTCTTTCTGCCCCCAGTGTTCTGTCTCTCTGGCCATGGGGCCGCCGCCTGAAGGCGCCCTCAATCTGGCCGCGTGGGATATGATTCGCGACCTGGTGGGCTCAGACCCCGCGCTGAACCAGGCAGCATGGGAGAATCTGAGCGGAATCCTCGGCCTGCTTCCCGCAACTGGCACCGACGGCGCGCCTCGCTCCGCACCAGCCGGCGGGTACTTCGAGTTCTAGCCCCCCAACACACAATTCCTGTGATCGTTCTCCTTGGAGTGCCGTCGTCTCCAAAATTCTCATCCCCGGCTAACCCTTTTCGCCCTCCCGCGGTCTAAAGAATCAACGACAGCAGGGAACTTCGCATGACCCGGCTGCGTATCTCTGATCAGAACTAGGACGTGAAACGGTAGGGCGGGATTGAGACCCCTCGCCCGATCGTACCCGGGACCCCCACGCACCTCCCCGGAGGCGTGGGGGTGTATCACATGCGAATACTTCTTGATATCGTGCGGCAATCGCTGGCCACGCTCTGGGCGCACAAGCTGCGCTCCTTCCTTACCATGTTCGGAATCGCCTGGGGCGTTGGCTCTCTTCTGCTGCTCGTCGGCTTGGGAGAGGGCTTCCGCAGCGGTCAGGAGAAGAACATGGCCGAACTCGGCGAGGATATTATGTTCATCTTCCCCGGCCGTATCCCTGCAGTAGTTGGCAGTTATCAGTCAGGGCAGCCTTACAACTTTACCTACGCCGATTATTTCGCCATTCGTGACCAATCCCGATTTCTGCGCGCGATTTCTCCGGTGCTCGAGCGCGATGACATTCGCGCCGTCAGCGATTACGGATCCACGAACGGCCAGGTTTTCGGCGTGGTCCCGGCTTACAACCAGATTCGTACTCTCCCCACTGACCCCGGACGCTGGTTCAATGAGGAGGACAACTCCCAGCATCGACGCGTGGCCGTGGTGGGATGGGAACTGCTCAAGAACATGTTCCCCGGGCAGCCTGCCGTGGGCAGCACCATCCTGCTCAACGACATGGATTTCAAAGTGATCGGCGTCATCCCGAAAATCGGCAAAGAAGGCGAGAACGGCACCAACCATCGCATCTTCGTTCCTTTCGAAACCATGCGCATGCTCTTTCCGCTGAAGGCGCAGAACACCGAGAATGCCATCTCCTTCATCAACTACCGGCCCATAAAAAAAGAACTGCACCTCAACGCCATGCATGAGGTTCACGCCATCATTGCCCGGAATCACGGCTTTGATCCCAGTCTCGACGACGCCTTCAACGACTGGGACACCATCGATGGCGCCATCCGCGTGGCTAAGATCTTCGATGCTATGGATTATTTCCTGGGGGTGGTGGGAATCGTAACTCTCGGCCTGGGCGCGATCGGCATCGTCAACATCATGCTGGTGTCGGTGACCGAACGCACGCGGGAAATCGGCCTGCGCAAGGCTCTGGGCGCAACGCACCGCAACATCTTGACTCAATTCTTTGTCGAAGGAGCATTTCTTACCGCGTTCAGCGGCGGCATCGGCCTGGCAATCACCACCGCCTTCGTGGCTCTGCTGGCGCAACTCCCTTCACCCGAAGGATTCGACACGCCGCGCATCGTGCCCGCTTCCGCCGCGATTGCCATTCTCTCTCTGTCTGTGGCCGGCATCGTCGCCGGGCTTTATCCTGCACGCAAAGCCGCGCTGCTTCCCCCGGTGGAAGCGCTGCGGCAGGAGTAAACCGATTTCGATGAAATAAGTTTGGACTAACTATGCTGGGCGATCTGGGCACACAAGCTTTCAACGCGCTGAAACACAACCGCCGCCGCTCCCTGCTCACCATGCTGGGCATGGCTTGGGGCATTGCCACGGTGGTTTTGTTGCTGGCTTACGGTACCGGCTTTCAAAATGCTTTGATGATTGCCTTCCGCACTTTTGGAGGCAACCTGGTCGCCATTTTTCCGGGGCGCACCTCCCTGCAGGCGGGCGGCACCAAAGCCGGCGCGCAGGTCCGTCTGACCCGCGACGATCTCGACTACCTACGCGCCGAAGTCCCCATGCTTACCCGCATTTCCCCCGAGGTGGATAAGCAAAGCCAGGTGTCGTTCGGGACGCGCAGCGCGAGCTACGGGGTTCACGGAATTTATTCCAGCTACGAGAAAATTCGGGCTCTCGACGTGGGTGAGGGCTCATTCTTCGGCGAGCGCGATGACTTCACCCACTCCCGCGTGGCCGTCATCGGTTCCACGGTGAAGAAGAAGCTTTTCTCCGGCCAGAACGCTCTCGGCGAAAGCATTCGCATCGACGGCATCTCCTACAAGGTGGTCGCCGTCCTCAGGCACACCATCTCGAACGGCGACGAGGACATGAACTCCTTGGTCTTCGTTCCGTACAGCGCCATGGGCGACCTGAAGAATAGTTTCTATCTCGACGGCATCATGATGGATTACGAAGGCGACCACGGCAAGGTGGTCGAGGCCATCCGAAATTCCATGGCCTTCCATCACAACTTTAATCCCAAGGACGATCGCGCCATCTTCGTTTTCGACGCCGTGAAAGATCTTGCTGACCTCACCATAATCACAGTCGGCATCAAGATACTGCTCGGCTTCATCGGTCTGCTGACACTCGGAATCGGCGGCGTCGGCTTGATGAACATCATGCTCGTCTCCGTGACGCAACGCACGCGCGAAATCGGCGTCGAGAAGGCCCTGGGAGCGCGCCGCTGGCACATTCTTTTCCAGTTCCTCGCCGAAGCTCTTGTCATTACGGCCATTGGCGGCCTGCTGGGCGTGGTGCTGGCGTATGTAGTTTCCTGGAGCGTGGGTTCGCTCACGCTGTGGAGCGCCTTCATCGAAGACGCTAGCGAGGGAGACATTCACCTCTACATCGATTCCGCCACCCTGATCTGGTCGACCGTGATTTTAAGCTTCGTGGGAATCGTCAGCGGCATGCTCCCGGCGATCAAAGCCGCAGGCCTGAATCCCATCGAAGCGCTGCGCTACGAGTAGCGCCGGCGTCCCGCCGGCTGCCTTACAATCCCCACATGCCCGAAACCACCACCACCCGGCTTGATCGCGTCCTCGCCCAGCTCCGCCTCTACGAGCATCCGCTGCTGAACTTTTCCGCCCGCTCCAAAGGCGAAGGCGTGGAAATCATCATCCAGTTCAAAGACGCATCAATCCCGGTTCACACATATTATTTCGATCTCCATCCCCGCGACCTCGACCACCCGCAGTTCGAGTGGAGCTTCCAGCGCCAGCTCTACGACGCGTTGCACGATTACTTCGTCGAGATGTTCATCCGTACCCCGCAGGACCGCGCCGAGCGCAGCCGGAAGGGACTGTGAATCAGCTCCGCCAAAAGATCGAACAGGAAATCTGTGAGCGCGGCCCAATCCCTTTTTCGCGCTACATGGAACTCTGTCTTTACGATCGCGACCTGGGCTACTACTCACGAAACGCACAGCAGTTCGGCAAGGCCGGAGATTTCTATACCTCAAGCGACGTCCACGCTGTTTTCGGCCGCCTGCTGGCCCGGCAGTTCGACGAAATGTGGCGAGCCCTGGGCTCTCCGAAACAAATCGAACTACTCGAACTCGGTCCCGGCCGCGGCTTGTTTGCACAGGATGTTCTCGGCTGGTCGGAAAAGAAGTTCCCGGATTTCTATCGCGCCCTGCGCTACATCCTCATCGAAAGCTCGCCCGCCTTGCGCCAGCGAATTAAAGAGACTCTGAGCCGTCACCTCGATTCAGGAAAAGCAAAACTCGCCGCGCCCGAGGCCCTCAGCGAAGCGCTGGACCGCGACATCCCGGCCGTCGTTTTCGCCAACGAATTCTTCGACGCTCTCCCAGTCGAAATCCTCAGCAAAAAAGGATCTCTGCGCATCGACGCACGCGACGGCCGATTCACCGAGGCTTGGGCACAACCGTCCCCTGAGGAACTGGAATTCCTCGACCGCTCTTCAGTCCATCCCGAACTGGACGAGCGCATTGAAGCGCCTCTAGCCGCACAACGGTTCATGGAGCAAATTGCCGCCGGCGTTCACCGCGGATTCGTCCTGGCCATCGACTACGGCTATACCCGCGAAGAGCAGTTGGCCGGACGGCATCGGGGAACGTTGAAGGCCCTACGACATCATTCAATCAGCGCCAACCCCTACGAAGCCCCCGGCGAACAAGACATCACGGCCGATGTAAACTTCACGGCGCTCGCCGCCGCAGCAAACAAATGCGGCCTGCAGACACAGAAACTGATGACCCAATCTCAATTCCTGATGGGCATCGGCGAAGCCAATCAATTCGCCGACGCTTTCGAAGAATGCCGCCTGCCGCAGGAGCGCGCGAAAGTAGCGCTGCAGCTAAAGCATCTGGTCACGCCCGCGGGTATGGGCGAAAGTTTTCAAGTATTGATTGCGAGCAAGGGAGTCGAGCAGGAAAGAGTCGAATCATTGTCGGGCTTGAACTTCGGCCGCTAGTGCGATTCATGTGGAGATGGCCGCCTCGGCCGTCCCGTCTGGGCGAAGCCCGGCGGCAAAGGCGCAGGCTCGGAACCACCGCTACTGTGCAACTTCCGCGGGCGATTCGCTGATCACCACGACTTCCTTCCCCATCCGCCTGCCCACTTCAACCACGGTCGCAAGCGTGTCTTCGTCCGTCTCCAAAGCCCGCACCACTTCAAGCAGGTTCATCTTGTGCGCGGGATTGAAGAATCGCACGCCCACGCACTTCTTCGCGCGATAAGTCACGCTGGCAATTTCCGTAACGCTGAGACAAGAAGTGTTCGACGCCAGAATCGTCGCAGGCCGGCAGATCTTGTCGAGCAGAGTGAAAATCTCAATCTTCGATTCCATCTCTTCCGGAACGGATTCGATCACCAAATCGGCTTTGCGCGCCGCTTCTTCCACCGAGCCCGCATATTCCACTCGACGGAACGCGGCATCGGCGTCCGGAGCCAACACCTTCCCCGACTCCACTGCCTTGTCGAGATTGGCCCGGATTTCGCTCTCGGCCCGGCGCAGTGTCCCCGGCAACAGGTCCTCAAGAATGGTGCGATAGCCGCCAATCGCCGCAGCATGCGCAATGCCGCGGCCCATAATACCAGCGCCGATCACCGCGACGGTTCTAACCTCGGCCACTACGGGCCCACCTTCTCGAGGTCCGCAATCGCGACGTCAATGGCGCCGCTGGTGGCCCGCAAACTCTCCGCCAGGCGCTTGCGCTCTTCGGTGTTCATGGCGGGAATGTAGATCGAGATTCGGCGCAGCGTGGCCGTGATGTCCTCCACGTAATTCATGGCACGGATCAGTTCACCAGTTACTGGCATGAGGGCTCCTGTATATTTCGTCGACTCGTCGTCTGACTCTGACTGCTCCCCGCCCGTAGCACAGCGTCGCAAGCGGGAGTCTTTATTCTGGACGTGTCGGCGAATTTAGTAAAGGCACGCATTCCGTCATCGCCGTTGCCGAATTCCTCGCCTATGATTTACCGGCGCATTTGTTGACAAGGATTTAACGCCAACCGCATATAATTCCGATTGATTCTTTTAATGGGCCTTCCGCACACGCCAGGAATCTAATAATGTATGGCAGACAAGCCCTTGAAACACTATATTTTCGCGAGCGATTTCGACCAGACGCTCACCTTCAACGATTCCGGTTACGTGCTCGCTGAATTAGTCGGCATTCCCACCGCGGAGTTCGAACGCAAAGCCAAGGGCATGGCGAAGATCAATCTGGTTCAGCAGGGAGCCGAACTCGCCTACCTTCTGCTCCACGATCCTGAATTCAAAGCGAAAGTCCGGAAGGAACATCTTCACGAGGTCGGCAAACGCATTCGTCTCAAAGGCGATATCAAACTGCTTTACCAGATCCTCGAAACCGGCGTGGATGGACACTTCTTCGACTTCTACATTCTATCGGCCGCTCCCGTCGAAGTAATCTACTCGGCCCTGGAAGGCATCGTTCCGCGAGATCACATTTTCGGCACTGAGTTCAGTTACAAGCCTTCGGGCGAGATCGACACCATCATCCGCGCCACCGCCGGTTACGGCAAGGTCGCGGTACTCGACCAGTTATTGACCGAGCACGTGATCGGCCCCGATCACGTCATCTATACCGGGGATGGCAGCTCCGACATCAACGTAATGCTGCATGTCAACGCGCGCGACGGCCTCACCATCGCAGTTTCAGAGTCGCCCCATATCTCACAGATTGCCAAGCGCACCGTGCTGAGCACCAGCGCCCTCGCGGTGCTGGCGCCGATTCTCGAAGAGGTCGCGGGATGGGAGCGCGCCCGCATCCGCAGCTTCTTCGAAGCCAACGGCATGCTGATCCAGGAGTGGGAGCGCGTGCGCACTGACTGGCTGACCGTCCGTCCCGTGGTCACTGAGCCTGCAGAACCACTCAGTGTGGCGTGATTTCCTGGGAGAGATTGGCAGACCAACTCCAAACGCGAGATTCGTATCAGGGCACTCCTTCAGGCGCCTCATGCTCCGCGATAAAAATCTGATCCCGCTCTCCCACCAGCATCAGCGAGCACTGGCGCTGTGCGTGCGAATCGATCGTGCCCAGCCCATCCCCGCTGCGGATCTGCCGGCCTGGCTGGTGGAAATCGAACAACACTTCGAACAGGAAATCAAATGTCACTTCTCAGCGGAAGAACAAGTGCTCTTCCCGGCTGCACGCGAGTTCCCTGAGCTCATCCCCCTGGTGGAAGACTTGATCGCCGATCACGCTGCGCTGCACGAGTCTTTTTCACAAGCCAAGGCACGCACCATGTCGGCCGAAACCTTGCCCGCTTTCGCCCAACACCTCTCCCACCATATCCGCAAAGAAGAACGCCAGCTTTTCGAGCAGCTGCAGCAGTTGATGAGCTTCGAAGAACTCGCCGCTCTGGGGACCCAGTTGGAATCCGCTCTCAAAGACACGGCGCAATCCTGCATCCTGCTAAACGAGGCAACCAGACTAAAGCAAAAACAAAGGCCATAGCCCATTCCGCCGCTCACTGATCACTGACCATTGGCCGCTGCTTCTAGGCCTCCAGCCGGAACCGCGTCTCCGCCAGCCCATAGAGCCTGCGCCACACCAAGCGGTTTATGGTCACCACAGTCGCCGCCATCATCATGGTCGCGACCAGCAGCAGGTGAAAGTCGCCGCTGTCGGTAGCCTGCTGGATGGTCGCACCCAGTCCCGTCGTGGTGTAGATCTGTCCTTTGAAATGAAAATATTCGGCGACGATGCTGGCATTCCACGCTCCACCAGAAGCCGTCACCATCCCGGTCACAAGATAAGGAAAGATTCCTGGAAGAATCAGTTTCTTCCAGCGCGCGACCCCCCGCACCCGGAACACCGAGCAGCATTCTTTCAAGTCGGTCGGAATCGCCATCGCACCTGCGATCACGTTGAACAGCACGTACCACTGGGTGCCCAGGAGCAGCACAACGATCGACGCCAGCCCCAGTCCGCCGCCCAGCCGGATCAGCAGCAGCAGAATCACCGGCAGCAACGCCGTCGCCGGCACAGAAGCCGCAATCTGCGCCAGCGGCTGCGCAATGCGCGCCAGCCGGGGATTGAAGCCGATCGCCACTCCCGCCGGAATTGTCCACAGCGCCCCGATCAGCAAAGCCAGATTCACACGCAGAAAAGTTGCGCCCAAACCGAGAGCGGTCGCATGCAATTCCGCCTTCCCCACGCCGCTGAGAATAATGGCGACCCGAACCACGCCGTAACCGATGCCACCAAGTGTCAGCACAGCCAGCCCCCGCAACAGCCAGCCCCGCCACGCAGACGGGTTCTCCACGGGACGGTCCTCTCTATGCTTCTGCGCAAAATACAGAAGCAGGCGCTCCCCCAGCGGCCGCAAAGTTTTCTCTCGGATCTTCGCGAGACCGCTCGAACGCTCCACCAGATTCAGCACCCATGATCGAGGCGCGTCTGTGCTTTCCACCTGCTCAACCTTGAATTTTTCCGCCCACGCGATCACCGGCCGCCACACAAATTGGTCCAGCAACACAATCACCAACACCATGGTGGCAATGCCCCAGCAAATCGAACTCGTGTCGCCGGCGCTGGCTGCGGTTTGCAGGTATGAACCCAGGCCGGGCAGACGAAAATCTCTCGAGCCCAGCACAAACATTTCGCACACCATCAGCGCGAACCATCCCCCAGCCACCGACATCATCGAGTTCCACACCAGCCCGATCGCCGAAAAAGGCAGCTCCAGTTGCGTGAAGCGTTGCCACCAGCTGAAGCGATAGATCTCAGCCGCCTCCCGCATGTCCTTCGGAATACTCTTCAGCGACGCATAAAAGCTGAATGCCATGTTCCAGACCTGCCCGGTAAAAATCAGAAGAATCGCACCCAGTTCCACACCGAGCTGCCGGCCGGGAAACAGCGCCACCATGGCCAGCATCACACCAGGAAGAAAACTCAACACAGGGATCGACTGCAACACGTCGAGCAGCGGGAGCATGAACCGTTCGGCGCGTGGGTTATAGGCCGCGATGTAGCCATACACCAGCGCGAATGCCAGGCTAAGCACATACGCGATCGTAATGCGCAACAGGGAATAACCCGCGTAGGCCGGCAGCGCTCGCAAACTGCGCGAAATCTCAACCGTGGGAGTAAACGGCCCAAGCCACGAGTGCCCGACCGTCACCACGGCATAGAACAAGGCAATCCCCGCGCCGAACATGATGACATCGGGCAGGCGCGACACTTCGATCCGCGGCAGTTGCGTCCACAACCGGTATGCCGAGAATCCCCGCAGCGTAATACTTTTCTTCATGCCCCGGCTTTCCCCTCGGGAACGATCGATCAGGCTTTCGGAGTGTGAATCGAATCGCGATTCTCACCGGCTGAAGCAGTCGGTGTTGGTTGGCTTTGCAGCGCTTCCACCGGTGCTGATTCGCCCTGCGATGCTTCCGTCTGCGCCACCTCAGTTTGCACCAGCCGCCCACTCTCACGGTCGTAATCAAAAATCTCGGCGTAGCGCCCCCAGTTTGTTGCAGTATCGAACTGGCGTTGCACTTCCTCCGCGGAAAAGTGCTCATCGAGAATGTCATGAAAGAATTCATCGTTGATCGAGTGATCCGACTTCCGCTTCAGAATGCTGTCAATCTGTTTCAAGATGGTGACGTGCTCGAGCGCCGCCTCACGGAACAAAACCTTGCGCGCCTGGATGTCGGCGTCCGCGAACCTCACTCCCTGCCGTGAGAGTTGCACATCGCCTTCCTTCAACCAGGCAAAACCCAGCAACTGGCATGCTTCCAGGATGGGCAGCAGATCCTCCACATCCATCACCAGTTCTTCGCTCAGGCGGAAAAGATCTTCGCGTCCTCCGCGATCATGCAACAGTTCGACCAGGCCGGCGATCCCGCCCACACGGGCATGCGGCAAAATCTGATACTTGCTTGTCCTCACCGGCACCTGCCCTCGCTTCAGTCCTCCCGGCGGCACCACAATCTCCCCAGTGCTTTCCGGATCAGGCAATGCATGTTCGACATCCGGCTCGGTCATGATTTTGTAGATGTAATCCACCAGTTCCACAAACCGGCCAGACTTGCGGTCTCTCGGATGCGAAAGACGCACATTGAAATCCGCGCGGATGCGCGCCGGGTTTCTCCCCAGCACCACGATGCGGTCCGCCAGCATCACCGCCTCCTCGATGTTGTGCGTCACAATGAAAATTGCGCTGGTTGGCATCTTCTTGTTCAGCCACAGCTCCAGCAGTTCGCCGCGCAGATTCTCTGCCGTGAGCACATCGAGGGCAGAAAATGGCTCATCCATAAACAGCACTTCCGGTTCCACCACCAGCGCCCGTGCGAAGCCCACGCGCTGCTTCATCCCACCGGAAAGCTCCTTGGGATAAGCCGTCTCAAAACCATCCAGGCCCACCGTATCCAGCATGCGCAGCGCGCGCTTGCGGCGCTCCACGGCGGCCACGCCGCGCGCTTCCAAGGGAGCCTCCACGTTTTCCAAAACCGTAAGCCAGGGAAACAGCGCGAAACTCTGGAAGACGATCGCCACATTCGGCGATTCGCCGCCCAGCGGTTTGCCATGCCAGAACAACGCCCCCGATGAAGGTTGCGCCAGCCCGCTCAGAATACGCAGCAGAGTGGATTTGCCGCAGCCCGAGGCCCCGAGCAGCGCAATGATCTTTCCCGGCTCGATGGCAAAATCCGTCAGCCCCACGACCTGAATGCGCGTTCCGTCCGGCTGGGGGTACGACTTCTCAATCGCCCGCGCTTCGATAATGGGTTCCGTCGCCAAAAAAATTCTCCACAACCTCTATACACGATCTGCAGCAACGCGCAAAGCACCGGTTGCGCTTTAACACCCGGTTCACAATCGGCGGTATTGAGTGGCGCCGGCATCCGGCCAGCTTTTGCTTCAGGCCGCGAACTCTTCATCCGCCAGAATGGGAACCGCCTGAGGCAGACGATCCGTGACCTCGGCGAGGTGGGAAAGTTTGGCAGTCAGTTCAGGCGTGAACTGCCCGGGAGCAAAACGCCACTTCCAATTCCCGCCGTGCAGGCTCGGCGTATTCATGCGAGCCTCGCTGCCCAGGCCCAGCACATCCTGCAGCGGGATCAGCGCAAACTCGGCCGGCGAGGTTTGCGCCGCGCGGATGAACGCCCAGTGAATCCCATCGTCGCAGCGGCCAAGGTAAGCTTCCGCATTGCGCCGTTCGTGATCCGCTGCGCCCGCCCGGAACCACCCCGCAGTCGTGTCATTGTCATGCGTGCCCGTGTAGATCACTTTGCCCGGGGCGCGATGCGGCAAGTACATGTGCGCGCCTTCGTCGCTGAACCCGAACTGCAGCACCGCAATCCCCGGAATCTGCAGTCTCTCGCGCAGAGCGTGAACCGACGGCGTGATGTAACCCAGGTCTTCCGCGAAGAACGGCAAGCCCCCAAGCGCCTCGCGCAGCTTGTCAAACAGGTCGTCTCGCGGACCATCCACCCAGCGCCCGTTAATCGCCGTCGGATCGTCCGCCGGAATCTCCCAGAACTGGTCGAACCCGCGAAAGTGATCCAGCCTGACGTAGTCACAATTCCGCGTCGCCCAGCGCAGCCGCTGAATCCACCATGCATACCCTCGTGCCTTCATCACGTCCCAGCGGTACAGTGGATTTCCCCAGCGCTGGCCGGTCTTGCTGAAAAAATCAGGCGGCACGCCGGAGACCACTTCGGGCTCCAGATCTTCCTTCAGCCGGAAAAGTTCGCGATGCATCCACACATCGGCGCTGTCGTAATTCACAAAGATGGCAACATCGCCCACAATGCGAATCGAGCGCTCCGAGCAATACCTCCGCAACGCTTGCCACTGTTCATAAAAAGCAAACTGCAAAGCGCTGCGGATCTTCAGGTCGTCCGCCAATTTTTCCCGCGCCAGCGCCAGTGCGCCCGGTTCACGCTGCGCCAATCCCACAGGCCATTCATTCCAACTCGCCAGCTTTTGCTGAGCCCGCAGCGCATCAAACAAAACGAAATCATCAAGCCACCACGAGTTCTCCGAACAGAAGCGTTCAAAGCGCTGGCGCGCGGCCACCGAAGCCGAAGCCACAAAATTTCGCCCCGCTTCAAACAGCAGCGGCATCTTCGCCGCGAACACGTGATCGTACTCGACCGCGCCCGAGTCGGAGCCGGCCCCAAAAGAAGACGACGAGATTTTTGCTTGATCGATCCAGCCATGGTCGGCCAGACGCTCCAGGCTGATCAGCAGCGGGTTCCCGGCAAACGCCGAGATGGAAGAATAAGGCGAGTTGCCGTAGCCCAGCGGACCAAGCGGCAGAACCTGCCATAATCCCTGCCGGGCGGAGGCGAGAGAATCGACAAACGAGTAAGCCGCTGGCCCCAAATCACCTATGCCGCCGCGCGAAGGCAACGACGTGGGATGCAACAAAATGCCTGCAGCGCGCGGAAACGGCATGCAACTTGGTCGCTACCTGGGATTTCTAATTCTGAATTCGTTATGCCCAAACACATTCTGTCATCCGAGCGGACCCGTCTCTCATCCCAACCGCACTCACTTGTCATCCCGAGCGAAGCGAGTGATCCTGGTTCTTGCCGGCATCGTCGGCGTCGCCGCCTACTCCCCCGGTTCACTCGCGCCGCGGGTCAGCGCCTTCATCTCGTCCTGGTTGATCTTGATCTTGCCCGCTTTCTCCATCTGATTGCGGAGGTTGGTGACATACAGCGCGAAGATCTCCTGCTGCTTGCCCTGCACCAGCATCTCCCGAATCTGGTCACGCTTGGCCGCGAAGTCCGCGTCCGTTGGAGCCTGCACCTCGTCCACGGAAAGCACCACTCCATTCGCCCCGCTCTGGATCGCCCCGCTGATTTCTCCCGGCTTCATGCTGAATGCCACCGAGGCCTGGCCGGTCATAGACCCGACATC